>JAGBJQ010000048.1 GCA_017934385.1 Campylobacter sp.
AATTTGGATAAATTTTAAAACGGTCGTGTTTTGTTCTACAAATTTTTCGTTTGTCATTATAAAAATTCTTTTATCGCTTTTTCGTAATCGCTTTGCGTATCAATGCCGATACTTTTGGTTGAAATTTCTAGCATTGCGATTTTTTCGCCGTTTGATAAAGCTCTTAGCTGTTCTAATTTTTCTGCATTTTCTAAAATGCTAGGCTTAAATTTGCAAAATTTAGCCAAATTTTTAACGCTATAAGCATAAATTCCAATATGCCCCAAATAGTCATTAAAATCGCTTCTAGGATACGGAATTAGCGATCTTGAAAAATAAATAGCATCGCTAAAATCATCTAAAACAACTTTAACTAAATTTGGATCAAGGGCAGAGAGTTCGCTAATTTTTTTGTAGCAACTTGCCATAAATTTGCCGTCCCCAGAGATTTGAAATTCGGCAAATTCTCTGAATTTTGCCAAATTTTCGCTCTCAAAAAACGGCTCGTCGGCTTGGACATTGATTAAAATTTCATCATCGCTTAAATTTGCGTTTTTCACAGCTTCGTTTATTCTATCTGTGCCGCTTTGGTGGTTTTTATCTGTCATAACGGCGCGAAATCCGTAATCCTTAGCGATTTGCAGGATTTTTTCATCATCTACCGCGATTAGCACGCTATCGACTTTGGCAGCGTTTTGCGCTGTTTTGATAAACATCGGCACACCGCCAATGTCGCATAAAATTTTGTTTTTAAACCTAGTTGAGGCTAGGCGGGCAGGTATTATAATCATAGTTTTATCCAATCAATAATCGTATTTTTAATCTCGTTTTGCTCGATTATGCTCGTGTGGATTTCAGGGCTGGCAAAAAGGCGTGAAATTTGGGCTGGAATATCGCTTTTGAATTCTTTTGAAAGCGCGATCATATCGGCCTTTTCGTCTTCGCATGGGCGAGATTTTATCGCTTTTATCATCGACGGGGTAAATTTTATCCATTTCGCCGTAGAAACGATAAGTGTCGGTGTATCGCCACCTAAAAGTTTGAAGCAGTTTGCAGTGTGTGGGTCGATAAGACGGCCACTACTGCTAGCTTCTTTGATAAATTTCGAGCACTCGTCATCGCTTGTGAAATCAGCCTCAAATTCGCTTTGAAGCTTAGTAAGCTCATCTTTGCTAAGGGCGTAGAATTTATCTTGCGCAAGGCTAGCCATAAGCTCTTTTGTGCGTTTATCGCCGAATAAATCAGCTAGCACACGCTCGACATTTGAACTAATCAAAATGTCCATTGCAGGGCTAATCGTGCTAATTAGCTTCCTGTTACGCAAATCGTAAATTCCAGTATTAATGAAATCAGTTAGGATATTGTTTGCGTTGGAGGCGATTTTGATTTTGCCGATATTTGCCCCCATTTTTTTGGCAAAATACGCACCAAGGGCATTGCCGAAATTTCCGCTTGGCACGATTACATCAAATTTATCGTGCGCGCTAAATTTTGGATTTTTGCTAAATTGCACGCTAGCGTAAATGTAGTAGATGATTTGAAACAAAATTCTGCCAAAATTTACAGAATTTGCCGCACTTAGGCAAAGATTATTAGCTTTTAGCTCGTTTTTAAAATCATCATCGCTAAGTAGTGATTTTAGCGCTCTTTGCGCGTCGTCAAAATTCCCTTTAATGCCTAGAATTTTTAAATTTTTGGCTGATTGTTTTACCATTTGTTGGCGTTGAATTTCACTCGTTCCACCCGCTGGATAGAGGCAGACGACCTTGATATTTGGGTCATTTGCGAAGGTATCTAGCGTAGCTGGGCCAGTATCGCCACTAGTAGCGCAGATTATGAGGTATTTCTCATTTCTTTGCGCCGCTAGCTCGCCAAGAAGCGCACCAAATGGTTGAAGCGCCATATCCTTAAACGCAAGCGTCGGGCCGTGATAAAGCTCCAAAATATAAGTGTTATCGTTAAATTTAGAAATTTCAAGTGGCAGGGCAGGGTTTTCGAAACTATCATACCTAGCAAGAGCGGTTTTGAAAATCTCCGGCGAAATGTCGAAATCTAGGGCTTTTATAAGCTTTAAAGCGATTTGTTTGTAGCTAAGCTCTTTGCACTCGCTCCAAAATTCAGGTGTGAGTTTTGGCAACTCGCGCGGTGTATAAAGTCCGCCAAATGCAGCACTTGGGCTTAGTAGTGCGTCGCTAAGTGTGGCGCTGGCGCTAAAATCTCGTGTGGAAACTAATTTCATAAATTCTCCTTATCTAATCAAACTTCCGATACCAGTATCAGTGAAAAGCTCTAATAAAAGCGAGTGTGGGATTTTGCCATTTATTATGTGAGCGGCCTTGGTGCCTGTGTTTATGCACTCCAAACAAGCATCGATTTTAGGTATCATACCGCCACTAATCGTGCCGTCTTTTTTCAAAGCCGAGATCGAATTTTCATCGAGTTTGCTAATGAGTCTGCCCTCTTTATCTAGCACGCCGTCGATATCGCTTAGAAAAATCACCTTGTCGGCTTTTAGATAGCTAGCGATTTTGCTAGCGCAAAGATCTGCGTTTATGTTAAAGCTGATATTTTCGTCATTTTCGCCCCCGGCAAGTGGCGCGATGACTGGCAGATAGTCGCAATCTAGCAAATCATAAATGACTTTTGTATTTACATCTGTGATTTCGCCTACGAAGCCGTATTTTTCGCGGTCTAAAAATTTCGCCCTCAAAAGTCCGCCGTCCTTGCCGCTAATGCCTATGGCAGGGGCTCCGTTTTGGTTAAGAAGCGCGGTGATTTCTTTATTTACAAGTCCGCTTAGCACCATTTCGGTTACTTCGATAGCTTCTTTGCTTGTTACGCGCAAACCATCGCAAAATTCGCTTTTGATATCCAGTAAATCGAGGGTTTGGTTGATTTTTTTACCGCCGCCATGCACGACGATGACCTTGATACCAACCATGTGTAAAAGCGTGATATCACGGGCGAAATTTAGCTTTAAAACCTCGTCGGTTTGGGCTGCGCCACCGTATTTGATGACGAAAATTTTATCGCGAAATTTGCGGATATAAGGTAGGGCTGAGATGATAATTTCTGCGATTTGACTTGATTTTATCATTGTTTTCTCCAAATTTAGTGGTTTAGTTTGCTAGTAATGTAGGCTTTGATTTGGTTTTTGAAATTTTCGCTAAGCGTGGTTTTAAGCTCGATTACGCTGATATTTAGCCCGAAATTTTCGAGCTTGACGAAATCTTTGGCGGTGCAAATGATATGCGTGGCGCTAGATTTATGAAGTAAATTTTGAATTTCATCTTTTGTAAAATCATAGTGATCTGGGAAATAAAAACTAGCTTTGGCGTGTTTTTCAAACTCTTTTAGGCGCCATGGCTTGGCGATTGCGCTGATTAAAATCGTATTTTCCTTGTCGGTGTGTGGATTTGGGAAATTTGAAATTTCACTCGTGGATTTTATATCATCTATGCTAGGGATAAAATCTGCGAATTTGTAGAAATTTGGCGGATAGCGATAGCCAGCAACCGGCAGTGGCAATGGCAAAAGTGGCGAATCGCTAGGGCGCAAAACAATCTCAAATTTTTCTATATGAAATTTAGAAAATCCATCGTCTAAAATCACGAGAGCAAAGCCGTCTTTTTTGGCCTGCATTATGGCATTTTCGCGGTTTTCGCTTACGAGGACGCTTGCGTTTTTTAGGGTTTTGGCATAGAGCATGGCTTCATCGCCACTGGTTTTTATGTCGCATAAAATTTCGCCATTTTTCGCCACATATTGCAGTCCGTGGCTTTTGCGGCCGTATCCGCGCAGTATTATGCAAGTAGGAATCTCGGGGCTAAATTCTGTAAAAATCGCCCCCACAAGCGGAGTTTTACCGCTTCCGCCAAGGGTTAGATTTCCCACGCTTACTACTGCTATGCCATAATCTTTGGGTTTAATTAGGGCGCGCCTAATCATCTGAATAAAGCCAAAAATGATTGAGAGTGGAAGCAAAAAAAATGAAATTATAAGCCAAATAACGCCCGGATCGTATAAATTTTTTTCGAGCCAAATTTTAAACACGGCTTCTCGCAATTTCTATAATTTTTTCGCAGATATACGCCACATCGTCATCGCTAAGCGAGGCATAAATCGGCAAAGATAAAATTTGCTGATAATTTTTTAGCGCATTTGGGAAGTCATTGACTTTGTAATTATACTTGGATTTGTAGTAGCCAAGCAGGTGCAGTGGCACATAGTGAAGCCCCACATCAATGCCCCTAGAAATCATTTCGCGCGCGAAATCATCGCGGTTTTTGTCGATTTTGATGATAAATTGTGTATAAATGTGCTCTGCGCTATCGGTAGGAAGCTCGATATGAGGGCAATTTTCCAAAGATTTCCTAAACATTTTTGCGATATTTTGGCGACGCTTGATAAAACTATCTGTTTTTTCTAGTTGCGATAGCGCAAATGCCGCATTTATCGAGTTTAAATCGTATTTTTGACCGATACGATCTACATTGTAAGTAAAGCCTAAATTTCCGTCTTTATAAAACGCTTCGCCCACGATTCCGTTATTGCGCAAAATTTTGGCAGAATTTGCCAAACCTTCGTTGTTTGTGACGAAAAATCCGGCCGTAGAGATTGCGTCTTGGGCTTGTGGATTTATCTGAAAGCACGAAAACAGCGAGTTTTCAAACGAGCCGATTTTTTTGCCCTTGTATGTAGCACCTGTGGCCCTAGAAGCGTCATCTATGATAGTGATATTTTCTTTTTTAGCGATTTCGTAAATCTCGTCCATATCGGTTACGAGCCCAGCTGTATGCGAGATAAAGGCGCATTTTAGCTTTTTGTGTCTGTTTAGCTCGATAGCTTTTGAAAAGCTTTCGGGGGTGATATTAAAGGTGTTTGTATCAATATCTACGAACACAGGCTCAGCATCAAAATGCCTAATAACCGCCGCTACATGCGGAAATGAATTAACTGAGCATAAAATTCTATCTCCGCGCTTGACGCCAAGTGTGCAAAGTGCAAGATGAAGCGCAGTAGTGCCACTAGTAGTGGAGATTGCATAATTCACGCCAAAATACTCACAAATTTTGTTTTCAAAAATTTCTGAGTATTTTATTTGTGGATTGTGAAGGGCATTTAGTATAAGCGATTCTTCTTTATCATCAACCTGCGCTTTAAAAAAGGGTATTTGCCTCATGTGAAATCCTAAGCATTAGGATCTACTTGTGCTACATTTGGCATGCGTAATTTAAAGCTATTTTTTATCATTCTATTTGTGATAAATTTGCATAAATCAGCGTTGTGATTCGAATCAAGCAAGTATGCTAAATCATCTTTTGTAATCTCTTTGCCGCCTCTAATTTTTTCGCGAAGTTCAGGGCGAGAGAAGATGTCTCTAAGCACGCTATCAAGGATATCATAGCTATATCCAAGCTCTCTTTCGTCGCTTTGATTTTCCCATAAATCTGCGCTTGGAGTTTTTGCGATTATGTTTTCATTGATAGTAAGTGCTTCGGCAAGTTTGCTTACTTTTGTCTTTAAGATTTCGCCGATTGGGTTAAAGGCACACGCTAAATCACCATAAATCGTGCTATATCCTAGCATTCTTTCGCTCAAATTTGTTGTTCCGACTACGACTGCGCGGTGTTTTGCACTGTAATCATATAATAATCCCATGCGAACTCTTGTCGCAAAATTTCCAGTTCTTAGCTTGTCTGCGCCAGTATCAAGCGAAGCGAAAGCCTCCATAAATGGGGCGATTTCTTGGATTTCGTAGTCTATACCAAACATATCGCAATGCTCGATTGCATCGCCTAAATTTGCTAAATTTGAGCTAGGCATAGGCATGATTAGGGCGTGAGTTGGGATCTCTGTTAGGGCGCACAATGCCGATACTACGGCACTATCAAGTCCTCCGCTGACTCCAACTACGAAAGCGTCTGCTCCTGTTTTTTCAAGTTCTGTGGCCAAAAAATCGGTCAAATATGGAATTAAATTTTGAGCGTTCATAGAAAACCTTTGTAAATTATAAACTAAACTTTTAATTCTACCAATATTAAACTAAAATTAAACTTTAAAAAAGAGAGAAAAATTTGATTAAAATTTATGATTTATTTGCGTATTTTGCCAAATTTGACAAAATACGCAAAATTATTTGTAAAATTTTGCGTATTTACAGGCTGATTTTGACATAGACTCGTTTCGGGGCAGGGTAACCCTCGATAGTGAGATTTGGGTTTTTTGGATCTAGGAAATTTTCCAAGCTCTGGCCGTCAATCCACTCAGTTTTTCGCTGTTCGTTAAAATCAGTTTGTTTGGTTTCTAAAATTTCAAAATTCTTAAATTTCGCCCTTTCGCACCAGTTGCTAAGTGCGCCGATAGTGGGCACGAAGTAGATATTTGAGATCTTAGAATACCCGCCCTTTGGTGTAAGCGCGAAATCCCCGTCCATATCTATATACATCGTATCTAAAATCACCTCGCCGCCGCTATTTAGCGCAGATTTGAGCTGTTTTAGCATAGAGATAGGATCTGAGCGATGATAAATCACGCCAAGGCAGAAAATCGTGTCAAATTTCGCCCCATAAAACGGCAAATGCTCCACGCCAAGTGGCTCGAAAATCGCCTGCGCTCGCATAAAATGTTGCAAAAACAAAAATTGCAGATAAAATAGCGCGCTAGGATCAAAGCCCGTAACGCTACGCGCGCCAAGGCCTAGCATACGATACATATAATAACCATTATTGCACCCCACATCCGCGACATTTTTGCCCGCCAAATCAATATGCCCCCCTAAAAGGTTAAATTTGATGAAGCTTTGCCACTCGCTGTCGATAAAAAGCTCATTTAGTGCGAAAGGACCCTTGCGCCAAGGTTTTAGCGATAGTGCGATTTGCCTGATTTGCTTCATTTGCTCTTCGTTTGCGTCAAATTTCGCACTTATAGTGTCGCCAAAACTCACCTCGCAATCAAATTTTGGCAGTGCATTAATCGCACCTAAAATTTCGGCGTTTTGAGCGTTTTCTAGTTTTTTTAACATTTCGTTTTTTATGCTAGTTAAATCCATTTTTTACCCTAAATTTCATAAATTTTGTGCCATTTTATCAAAGCAAATTTAAAAAAGCAATTTTAAAGCATTAAAAGGATAAAATCTCTGCCTTTTAGAGCCAAGTTTTGGTTAGATTATTCAGGAATTTTTTCAAATGAAAAGACGAGATTTTTTTAAATTCAGTGGAATTTTAGGTGCCGCAAGCTTCGCTCCTAGCGTGGTTTTGGCTGATACGACTGCCGAAAATGTCGCTAAGCAAACGCGCAAATTTAGCGTTAGCTTAAAACACGCTATCAAAGAGGTTGGCAAAGAGAGCAGGGTGTGGGTCCCGCTCGTGCTTCCTAGCGATTTTCAGCAGGTCATTTCGCACTATAAGGTCGGCTCAAACGCAGTGGAAAAATTTATCACTGAGGGCGAAATTCCGACATATTATGCGAAATTTAGTGGAAGCGAAACTCCGATACTTGATATCAGTTTCGATGTGCAAACCACAGAGCGAAATACCGATTTTTCGAAGGTAAATTTCAACGAAAACGAAAAACTAGCCCCAGAAGTCGCAAAATACCTTCAACCAACCACGCAAATCCAAATCGACGGCGTGGTTAAACAAAAATCAGATGAAATCGTAGGAAATATCAAAGGCGATTTAGAGAAGGCAAAAGCAATCTATACCTGGGTTGCAAACACTATGGAGCGCGATAACAGCGTGCTTGGGTGTGGGCTAGGCGATGTGAAGCAAATACTTAGTAGCGGTAAATTAAGTGGCAAATGCACCGACATAAACTCAGTTTTTGTGGCTTTGGCGAGGGCTGCTGGGATACCTGCGCGCGAAATGTTTGGTATCCGTGTGGGTGCGTCGCGCTTCTCATCTCAAATGGGCGCAGCACCCAAAGATGACGGATTTAGCCATATTTCAGGTGGGCAACACTGTCGCGCTGAGTTTTATCTCAAAGGATATGGCTGGATTCCAGTAGATCCTGCCGATGTCACCAAAGTCCGCCTAGGCGAAAAACTCACAAACGACGACCAAAAAATCGCGCAAATCCGCGAATATCTCTTTGGCAACTGGGAGATGTGTTGGATAGGGTTTAATTACGGCAGAGATTTCACGCTAAGTCCGCGCCCAGCGCAATTTCCGATAAACAATTTCGGCTATGTTTATGGCGAAACGGACGGCCAAACGCTAAATTATTACGACCCGAAAGAATTTAGCTACGATTACAAAAGTCGCGAAATTTGAGTAAGCTAAAATTTATCGTTCTAGCGATTGTAAGCGCATTTATGGCGACTTTGTGCTGTTTGCCGGCGCTTTTGTTTTTGCTTTTTGGGGTGAGTTTTTCGGCACTTTCCTTTGCGGACGAGTTGGCGAGATTTCGCCCCATTTTTACGGCGATTTCCATTGTCTTTTACATTGCGAGCCTGTATTTCGTGCTATTTCGCAAAAACTCATGCGTTATCGGCGCAGGTCGCAAAAAATGGTATTTTATTTACATTTTAAGTGGAATTTTGATATTTTTACTTCTATTTTATCCTGAAATTTTAGGGAGATTTTATGCGTAAAATTTTACTTTTATCACTCGTTTGTGGCGCGCTTTTTGCACAGCGCGAAATCGAAATCCAAGTCGGAAAAATCCATTGCAACCTATGCGCAGCTTCGATTAAATTTGCCTTGCAAAAATGCGAGGGAGTAATTAGCGTCGAGGCCAAAGAGGGCGAGAAAAAAGTGGTCGTCATCGCCGAAGATAACGCCGATACAAACGCTATGATTGAGGCTTTGAAAAACGCAAAATACGAAAAAGCCAAAATTCTAAGCGACAAACAAAAATAAAGGCAAATTATGCGTCAAATTTTAGTTTTATTTGCCCTTGTTAGCGCGGTTTTCGCTGATAGAGAGATTGAAATTCATGTAGAGAAAATCCACTGCCCGCTCTGCACGCAAATGGTGCGAAAGGCCCTAAGCGAGTGCGAGGGCGTAATCAGCGCGCGCGTGGAGTTAGCAACTAAAACAGCCAGCGTGCTAGCGCGTGATGATGCCGATACAAAGGCGATGCTTGAAGCAATCGCAAAGACCACTTACGAGGGCAAAATCGTAAGTGATAAGCGAAAATAAGGCAAAAAAATGCAAAAAGCTATGAGTTATTTTAGGCAAATTTGCGAAATTCCGCACCTTAGCTATGAAACTGAGGCGTTGCGAGATTTTTTAGTAGAATTTGCTAAAAAGCACGAATTTAGCGTAGAAGTTGATAACGCAGGAAATATTTATGCTCTCAAAGGTGAGCCAAAAATTTGTCTGCAAGCGCACTATGATATGGTTGGAGTAGGACTTGCGCCGCAAATCGAGCTAGTCGAAAAAGACGGATTTTTAAGCGCGAAAAACTCATCTTTGGGGGCTGATAATGGAATCGGTGTAGCTATAATAATGGCGATGATGAGCGAGTTTGAGAACTTCGAAGCAGTCCTTACAAACAACGAAGAAGTGGGGCTTTGGGGCGTTAGGGAATTTAACGCAGAGATAAAAAGCAAAAAAATGCTAAATTTAGACAGCGAAGATGAAAACGAAGTCATAATCGGGTGCGCAGGAAGTGCCGAAATCCGCGCTCTTTGCGACAGCGCGCGCGAGAAAAAAAGTGGCTTTTGCTATGAGATTTTTATCGATGATTTCCCGGGCGGTCATAGCGGAATCGAAATTCATAAAAACCTGCCAAATGCGATTAAATTTTTAGCTGAATTTATCGCTAAAAATGGCGGTAAAATCGCCGAATTTAACGGCGGCGAAAGGGCAAATTCAATCCCTGCAAAAGCTAGTGCGACTGCAATTTTTAAAAATGAGATTTCAAATTTTCCAAATTTTATAAAACATAAATTTTTAGGGTTTAAAGAGTGCGAAATTTATGAAAATTCGGACAATATTTTAAATCTCATTTGCGAATTTAAACAAGGCGTTAGGGATTTTAACGATGAGTTAAATTTGCCACAAACTAGCATAAATTTATCTTTGGCTGGTGAAAAAAACGGCAAATTTGAACTTTTGTTTTACGCTAGATCGATGAGCGAAAAGGGCTTAAAAGGGGTGAAATACCAAACGAAAATGTCGGCTGAGAATTTTGGCTTGAAATGCGTTTTTGGCGAAACTAGCCAGCCTTGGCAACCGCAACGAAGCGAATTTAGCGAATTTATCTTAAAAAATTTGCAAAAATTTGTGAGTAGCGCAAAGCTAAATGCCGTTCATGCCGGGCTTGAATGCGGTGTTTTTATTACAAAAGATCCTAGCATTATGGCGTGTTCTATTGGTCCAAATATCACTTCACCACACAGCACGCATGAAAAAGTCGAGCTAAAATCTGTCGAAAAAATCCTAAATGCCGTGCGAGAGATAATCTCTGGCACGCAAAATTTATAAAATTTTATCCTTACTTTTGCAAAGGTGCGACAAAAAGCACTCTTTGCACTGCGGTTTTACAGCTTTGCAAGTGTATCGTCCAAATAACACCAAAGCTTGATGTAGGTAGTTTAAATCGCTTACAAATGCCTTTGTAAGGTCGCTTTCGGTAAGTTCCGGTGTTTTTGCACTACTTAGCCCAAGCCTGTGCGAGACGCGAAAAACATGGGTATCCACGGCGATAAAATTCGCCCCGCAATGCTCGATTAGCACGACATGGGCTGTCTTTTGCCCGACCCCTGCAAGGCTTTTTAAATCCTTTTCATTTAGCGGGATTTCGCCACCGAAATTTTCCACCACAGACTTTGCCATTTTGATTAAATTTTGCGCTTTGTTATTAAAAAAACTGCACGAATTTATCAGCATTTTAACTGCGCCTAAATTTGCATTTGCCAGCGAGTGTATATCAGGAAACTCCCTAAATAGCGCAGGCGTGATTAAATTTACCCGTTTATCGGTGCATTGTGCGCTAAGCATAACGCAAACGATTAGCTCGTATAAATTCCTAAATTTAAGCTCGGTTGTCGGCTCACCAAAATGCTCTAACAATAAATTTTTAATCTCTTTTATATCTTTTTTCGTTCTCATGCCCCTATTTTACACAAAAATTTTGATTATTAACAGCTTTTTGGCTATAATCTCGCATTTTTTTACAAGGAATTTTAATGAAAAAATTACTATTTTCAGCCCTAAGTTTAGCAGCGGCGGTAAGCCTAAATGCGACAGTTTTCGCCACAGTAAATGGCGCGCCAATCACAGAGGCCGAGGTCGCCCCGCACATAGCAGCACTTGGCAAAAATCCAGCCGCGCTTAGCAATCAAGAAAAACAAATAGTGCTAGCAAGAGCGATTGATATCGAAATTTTAGCCACTGAGGCTAGAAAAAATGGCGTTACAAATCTACAAGAATACAAAGACGCCCTAAAAGCAGCACAAGATAGAATCGCAATCGAAATGTATCAACATCAACTATCAAAGCAAATCAAAGTAAGCGACGCTGATATCGCTAAATTTTACAACGAAAACAAAGGCGCTTTCGTCGAACCAGCTGCTTTGCTACTATCTAATATCACAGTGGAGAAAAAGGCCGAAGCTGACGCGATTATCAAAGAGTTAAAAAACACAAAAGCCGACGCTTTGGTGGCAAAATTTGAAGAGCTTGCGGTAGCTAAATCAATCGTGCCTGAGGCCAAACAAACCAAAGGTCATCTTGCATGGGTTACCCAAGAAATGATGCCAAAAGCGTTTTGGGACGCTTCAAGCAAGCTTAAAAGAGGCGCTATCACGCAAACCCCTATCAAAACCGATTTAGGCTATCATATCGTGCTCAAAGAAGACGCCAAACTTCAAAAACAGCTTAGCCAAGACGAAGCCAAGCCTTTCATCGAAAATTTAATCAAAGGCCAACAAGCAGGCGCTGCATTAGAGCAAAAACTACAAGAACTTCGCAAAAGCGCGAAGGTAGAAGTAAAATAAATTTCACTTCAATTACACTGACCCGCTCATAGATACGCGAAAATGCGTATCCTAAGGCGGGCAAAATTTTAATCATTAACCAGCTTTGGCTATAATCTTGCGATTTTTTTTACAAGGAATTCAGATGAACAAATTAGTTTTTTCAGCACTTAGTTTGGCTGTGGCCATGGGCCTAAATGCGACAGTTTTAGCGACTGCTAATGGCAAAAACATCACAGAAAACGATGTTATTCCATTTCTAGTAGCCCAAGGCATAGCTCCACAACAATTCGCTTCACTGCCAGCAAATACCAAAAAAGATATCTTAAATCGTGTTATTGCTAGAAAACTTGTCGTAGAACAAGCTAAAAAAGCGGGCGTTATGAACGACGAAATTTATAAAAAAGAGTTAGAGTTTCAAAAAGACAACCTAGCTGTGCGCGTATGGCAATCAAAAGAGGCCAAAAAAATCAAAATCAGCGACAAAGAGGTTCAAGACTTTTACAACAAAAATAAAGCCAAATTTGTAAATCCAGAACTTGCCCAAGTTCGCCATATTTTGGTCAAAACAGACGCCGAGGCAAAGGCTGTGATTGATGAGTTAAAAGGGCTAAATGGTGGCGCGCTAATCACTAAATTTAGCGAAATCGCGAAAGCCAAATCAATCGAGCCAGCCGCAAAACAATCAGGTGGCGCACTACCAGCATTCCCAAAAGAGGGTGCTATGGTTAAACCTTTCGCAGACGCTGCATTTGCGCTAAAAAAAGGCGAAATTTCAAAAACTCCTGTTAAGACAGAATTTGGCTACCATGTAATCTTAAAAGAGGATCAAATCGCAAAACGCCAAGTCCCAGTTAGCGAGGTAAAACCTCTAATCGAAGGCTCAATCCGCCAAGAAAAAGCAGCTGTAAATTCAGAAAAATTGGCGCAAGATCTGCTTAAAAAAGCAAAAATCGAATACAAATAATCTTAAAAAAGGGGTGCAAAATGGGTGTTTTAGATGTAGTTAAAGCTGGTGTATTATTTGGCGATGATGTTAGCAAGCTCTACAAATACGCGCAGAGCGAGGGTTTTGCAATCCCTGCTGTAAATGTCGTAGGAAGCCACTCGGTAAATGCTGTCTTAGAGAGCGCCAAAAAGGCAAACTCTCCTGTGATTATCCAATTTAGCAATGGCGGAGCGAGTTATTATGCGGGCAAAGAGTGCGAAAACGGCGCGATTATGGGCGCAGTCGCAGGTGCTTTGCAGGTGCATTTGCTAGCTAGGTATTATGGCGTGCCTGTGATTTTGCACACTGACCACGCAGCGCGCAAACTGCTTCCTTGGATTGATGGATTATTAGAGGCAAGCGCAGGGTATAAAAAAGCGCACGGCGTGCCGCTATTTAGCTCTCACATGCTAGATCTTAGCGAAGAGAGTTTGGAAGAAAATTTAACCACTTGCGAAAGCTATCTTAAAAAGATGAGCGAGCTAGGAATTTCCCTAGAAATCGAGCTTGGCGTAACAGGTGGCGAAGAAGATGGCGTAGATAATACAAGCGTTGATAACGCGCTTTTATACACGCAACCAGAAGATGTCGCGCTTGCGTATGAAAGACTTAAAAAAATCAGCGATAATTTCTCGATTGCAGCGAGTTTTGGCAATGTGCATGGCGTGTATAAACCGGGAAATGTCGTGCTTCGCCCTGAAATTCTACGAAATTCGCAAAAATTCGTGCAAGAAAAATTTGGCTTAAATGACGAAAAACCTGTAAATTTCGTATTCCACGGCGGTAGCGGTAGCGAGATCAAAGATATCAAAGACGCTGTAAGCTACGGCGTAGTTAAGATGAATATCGACACCGATACGCAGTGGGCGTTTTGGGACGGCGTGAGAGAGTATGAGCTCAAAAACAGAGCATATTTGCAAGGTCAAATCGGAAACCCAGAAGGCGAAGATAAGCCAAATAAAAAATA
>JAGBJQ010000049.1 GCA_017934385.1 Campylobacter sp.
CACTATGTCGATTGCGGTTATAACATAATGGGCATGGGCGACATCGCTACCGATGACGAGGGCAACACAATCCTAGCGATTGATAAAGACTAATCCTTTTATCCGCCGTTTTGGCGGATAAACTAGCTTGATTTTATGGAAAATTTATGAATAAAAAACAATCTTACATTTGCGTTTTTGACTGCGAAACTGTGCCTGATACTGCGGCTTTGCTTCGAATTTTAGACAAAGAAATCATTGATGAGTGCTATGATGAATTTGACAAAAAAAAATATGCCAAAATTTTGCTTGCTGGAATTGATGCGAAAATTCAGAGCAAAAACGATAGCGTCTCAAACACTCTGCCTAAAATTTACGGCGATGAGCCGATTTTTAATGATGATAAAAGCAAAATTTTAAACCACAAAAAACTCTCAATCGCGGCAATGGCGCATTTCAAGGAAAAAACAGGAAGCGAGTTTTTGCCTATAAATTTCCACAAAGTTGTAAGTATCAGCGCGGTTTTGGCTGATGAATTTGGCAAATTTGTGCGCGTAAGCACCCTGCAAGCAGACGATGAAAAGGGCAAAATCAAAAAATTTATTGATTTTATCAACTCGCACAATCCGCGCCTTGTAAGCTTCAACGGGCGTGGTTTTGATTTGCCGATGATTATGGTGCGCGCAATGGTGCATAATATCAGCGCCAGCGAGTATTTTTGCACTGATGATAAGCTTGCGAACAAAGATAAATGGACGAATTATCGCTCGCGATATGACGGGGTTTTTCACCTCGATTTGCTCGATCATATTTGCGATTTTGGCTCTGTTAGGGGGCTCAAACTTGACTTTTTGTGCGCGTCTTTGGGACTGCCTGGCAAATACGATGTGCATGGTGATCAGGTTTTGGAGCTGTTTTATGACGAAAAGGGCGATAAAATCGACGAATACTGCCAGAGCGACACACTAAATACATACTGGCTTTTCCTAAAATACGAGCTTTTGCGTGGCAAAATTTTGCTAAATGATTATTTGGATAATCTAAATTTGATGAGCGAGTATCTGCAAAAACACTGCGCCGATATGGGGTATAGCGAGATTTTTTGCGAATTTATCGCGCGCGAGATTGAGAAATTTAAAAATGAATAAATTTGCAAAAACGCTTTTTTGTATTTTTTTATTTTTCGCAAATTTGGCTTTTGGCGATGAATTTCGCCCAATGTTGCTGAAAGAATACAAAAAAGGTATGGATATTTCAGGCTGGGTCGTAAGCGAAAAACTCGATGGAATCCGCGCTGTATGGGACGGCAAGACGCTTCGCTCACGCAAGGGTAAAATCATAAATGCTCCCGAATCTTGGACAAAAGGATTTCCGGATTTTATGATCGAAGGCGAGCTTTGGAGCAGGCGAGGGGAGTTTGAAAAAATCGCTTCGATTGTGAGCAAAGCCACGCCAGATGAGCGTTGGAGCGAGATTAAATTTTATATTTTTGATATGCCAAATGAGAGAAAAAATTTGTTTGAAAAAATGAATATATTGTCAAATTTTATTGAAAAAAACGGCGTGCAAAATTTAGTCGTAATCCCACAAACTCCGGTTAGTTCGCACGAACAAATTGAAGAAATGCTAAATTTGGTCGTAGAAAATGGCGGTGAGGGGCTGGTGATCCGAAATCCATACGCGTTGTATGAGAGCGGGCGCAGTGCAAATATCTTAAAATACAAAAAAATGCGTGATAGTGAGTGTAAAATTACACGAATTAATCCAGGATACGGCAAAAACAAGGGCAAAATGGGCTCTGTAACTTGCGTAGATATAAAAAGCAAGGTTAAATTTAAAATTGGTTCTGGTTGGAGCGATGAGTGGCGTGCAAATCCTCCAAAAATCGGCACTATCATTACATATCAGTATCAAAATTTAACGAGTGAAAAAAAGCCTCGTTTCCCTACATTTTTGCGCCTTAAACCTGCAATTTAACAAATTAGGGTATAATCAAAAAATTTTTTTAAAAGGAAAATGATATGAAGATTTTAGTTACAGGTGGCGCTGGGTATATCGGCTCACATGTTTTAAAACAACTTTTAGAATCAAATCGCCATGAAATCGTGGTTGTCGATAATCTTTGCAAAGGCTCGATGAAGGCAATCGACGCGCTTAAAAGCGTGGGCGAGTTTGAATTTATCAAAGAAAATTTGGAAAATTTACCGGTAATCGAGGAAATTTTTAAAAAAGGAAAATTTGACGCGATTATCCATTTCGCGGCATTTATCGAGGTTGCCGAGAGTGTGAAAAACCCGATAAAATACTATCTAAACAACACCGCAAACGCGATAAATTTAATCGCGCTTTGCCAAAAATACGGCGTGAAAAATTTCATTTTTAGTTCAACTGCTGCGACTTATGGCGAGCCAGAAAACGGCAAAGTAACCGAGGAAAGCCCGCAAGCTCCGATAAATCCGTATGGCAAAAGCAAGCTTATGGTCGAGTGGATACTAAAAGATACAGCCGCTGCGAATAAGGATTTTAAATTTGGAATTTTGCGCTATTTCAATGTCGCGGGCGCGTCAAGCGACGGACTAATCGGTCAAAACTATCCAAACGCCACTCACCTAATCAAAATCGCAACCCAAACAATCACTGGCAAACGCGACAAAATGTATATTTTCGGCGATGATTACGATACCAAAGACGGCACTTGTATCAGGGACTATATCCATGTCGAGGATCTCGCGAGCGCGCATTTAGCGGTGTTAGAATACTTGCAAACCAACGATAGCAATGTCTTTAATGTGGGCTATGGCACTGGATTTAGCGTAAAAGAGGTCATTAGCGAGGCTAAAAAGGTAAGTGGAGTGGATTTTGCGGTCGAAATCGCGCCGCGTCGTGAGGGCGATCCAGCTTGTCTAATCTCAAATGCTTCAAAAATTCGCTTCCAAACAACATGGGTTCCATGCCATGAGGATTTAGACGAGATAATCCAAAGTGCGCTAAATTGGGAAAAGAAGATTTAAATTGATATTAAAAAAGATTAGAAATTTTATAAATCGTTTGCGCGGCGAGGTAAGCACAGATTGGCTTATCTCTCGTGGTATGAAAGTTGGTAAAAATTTTGCCAGGCAAACAAATGTTGTTTTAGATCCGCATCATTGCCATTTAATTGAGATTGGCGATAATGTGACTTTGGCTCCGCAAGTTTATATTTTGTGTCATGATGCTAGTACTAAAATGTTTTTAGGAAAGACCAAAACCGCACCTGTAAAAATCGGCAATAATGTTTTTGTTGGAGCTAGAACTTTAATAATGCCAGGAGTTAGCATTGGCGATAATGTTGTCATAGGGGCTGGTTCGCTCGTAGTGAAAGATATTCCGTCTAATTCACTAGCATTTGGTAGTCCAGCTAAGGTCGTTAATACTCTTGATGATTATTTAGAAAAAATGAAAATTAAAAATAAATGGTAGAATTTAAATATAAAAAAATATGAATTTAAATATATGAGAATTAGTTTTGCAAATGAATTTATATTTTTATTCAAAATTTATAATGCCGATAAAAAATCTAATTCAAAAAGTGATTAAGCGATGAAAAAACTAAGCGTATTTATTTATTCTATGGCTGGTGGTGGTGCTGAGCGGGTTGTGAGCAACCTTTTGCCTGAGCTTTGCAGGGCCTACGAAGTGCATTTGATTTTGATGAACGATACTATTGCTTATGAAATTCCAAATTCGGTGCAGGTGCATTTCATAGAAAAATCAGCCCCTTTTGAAAACGGCTTAAAAAAGCTAATCAAACTGCCATTTTTAGGGCTAAAATATAAAAATTTATGCAAAAAATTAGGCATTGATATTCACTTTGTATGGATGAATCGCCCTTGTTATGTGGCTGGTTTTGTGCGAATTTTTGGCGATAAAAAACCTTTGATAATCAACGAGTGTTCGACGCCAAGTGTGCTTTATAAGGAGCCGAATTTAAAATCGAAAATCAGTAAATTTTTGCTGAAATGGCTCTATCCGAAGGCCGATTTTATCTATCCAAATTCGCTTGGGAATTTGTGTGATTTGCGTGATAATTTTGGCATAAATCCAGCTAAAATGGGCGTTTTATACAATGCGCTAAATTTAGACGAAATCGCGCAAAAATCGGAAGAGAGCATAAATTATGAAAAGCCGTTTTTTCTAAGTGTTGGCAGACTTGATGCTGGGAAGAATCACGAGCTTTTGATTCGTGCTTATGCAAAGCTTAAAAATTGTGATAAAGATTTGCTAATTTTAGGCGATGGCGTGTTGCGTGAGCATTTGCAAAATTTAATA
>JAGBJQ010000050.1 GCA_017934385.1 Campylobacter sp.
AAAGATTGACTAAAAGATAGTTTTTGACAATAATAAATAAAATAACACGCATTGAAAAATAACAGAAGTTAGATTTCAAAAACGGAAATTGGATTATATTCAAGGGTTGCTTAAAAAGAGATTAAATGGGGGGGGAATTTTTGAAATTTTAAAATTTAATCTTTAATCAAAATTTTATTTTCTGCCCGTTTTACGACGCGACCCACGATAGTTGCACTTTCGTATCCTGCATTTTTTAAATTTTGCACCGCCCTAGCGACATCTTTTTCACTTATAGCAAGCAAAAGCCCGCCGCTAGTTTGCGCATCGGCTAAAATCACTTCCGCTTCTTTATCGCAAAACGGAGCGATAAATTTCAAATTTCTATAACTTCCGCCAGGGATTAGCCCCTCATCTAGGCACTTTTGCACGCTTGCAAAAAGCGGAATTTCACGCACGAAAATTTCAAAACTAATATTTTCATTTATCATTTCTAGCGCGTGTCCTAAAAGCCCAAAGCCAGTGATATCGGTCGCAGCGTGTATTTCTAGCCCACTAAGCGCACCCAGAGCGTATGAATTTAGCCTAATCATACTCTCGATTGCGTCGCGAAATTCAGCGAATTTTAAAAATTTCGCCTTTATCGCCGTTGAGATTACGCCAGTGCCAATAGATTTTGTCAGCACGAGCAAATCGCCTTCACGCGCAGTGTTATTCGACCAAAATTTCCCCGGCTCAACCACGCCAGTAGCGCTTAATCCATAATAAATTTCTTTCGTTTTTATCGTGTGTCCGCCCACTAACACGCCACCGCACTCGCTGATTTTGTTCTTGCCCCCAGCTAAAATTTCTTGCAAAATTTCATCACCAAAATGGCAATCATCAAATCCAACGATATTTAGAGCGTTTATCACTTTTGCGCCCATTGCGAAGATGTCGCTGAGCGAATTTGCCGCGGCGATTTGACCGAAAATGTATGGATCATCGACAATCGGCGTGATAAAA
Organism: Campylobacter sp.; assembly: GCA_017934385.1. Taxonomy (GTDB): domain Bacteria; phylum Campylobacterota; class Campylobacteria; order Campylobacterales; family Campylobacteraceae; genus Campylobacter_B. The sequence goes on from JAGBJQ010000050.1 coordinate 985, forward strand.
TCGAGCGTCTGCACGAGCGCCAAGCTCTCGCTTATGCGAAAGACACTTGCGTCCTCGTTGCTATCGATCGATGATAGTAAATTTGCATCGGGCGCGATTAGGCTTCCAAGATTTTTCGTTAGACCCGCCGGGTCTAGCTTGGCTGCTCAACCCGCTGCGCTGATAAATTTCGTAAGGTTAAAATCACGATAAATCATAGTTTTATAGCTTCGTATTTTGATAAAATTTCCATAATCTCATAAGCGTTTGAAATTTCGCCAAGGACTAGATCGCCGACTAATTTATAGCTTTCCAAACAGCTTCCGCAACTTAGTATTTCCACGCCCGCCTCGCTTAAATTTTTTAATGCTTCAAAGCTTGGGTGAGCGCGATTGGTGGTGATAAATACGGCGTTATTTACGCAAATGATTTTGGCTGGTTTTTGCTCTAAATTTAATAACGCGCCCAAAAATTTAGCCAAAAGCGCCTTGCCGACTGCGCCAGAACCGCAACTTTCTTCGTTTAAAAACACCACCTTTGGCTTAGCGAAATTTGGCATATCACAAAAAATATCATCCAAACTCTCATCTTTTAGCTCATCGGTTTTGATAAGCGAAATCGTGGCTTCACTGCCATTTTCGCTGATTTGCGCCTCAAATCCATTTTTTTGCAAAAATCGTTTTATGTTTTCTTTGGGTGCGATATCATTAACCAAAATTTCCAAATTTTCGCCGATTTTTAGCGAATTTAGGGCTTTTTTGGTAAGCAAAAGTGGCTCAGGGCACGATAAATTTCGACAATCTAGTTGCAAATTAAATCCTTAAAAAAATATCTTTGACACGCAAAGCTAGCGAGGAAAAATCCTCGCTTAAATTTTATAAACGAGGATATTTTTCCTCAAACTGCGATTTCGCCACACTTCCTTTATCCAAAAGCTCACGATACCAGTAGTGGTGGAGCACATACACCTCCTCTTCTGGTTTATGTCCATCTATCATAGAGTGAATCGCTCCGCTGATCGCAAACACAGCCATATAAATATGCACGCACAAAAACACAGCACAAACTGCACCAAGCACATTATGCACGATTACACTCGCACGCAAAACTTCGATTTGGCTCACGCCACCCATTGCGCCATTTATAACAGGGGCATTAAAATCCAGAAAATACATAGCTGCGCCAGTAGCTATCATAACCATACCACCAAGTGTAGCGACCCAAAACCACGATTTTTGTCCAGCGTTAAATTTGCCAGCAGGGATTGTGCGTTTGTTTTTGCTCAAATATCCACCTACAATAAGCATCCATTTGATATCATAAAATCTAGGAAGCATACGCCAAAACCATGATAAAAACATCGGAATTACAGCGATTGCAAAAGCTATGGTAGCAATACCATGAGCATTTTTACATAGCCTCACAAAAGTTCCACCACCAAAACTCTCACCAAACATCATTATTAGACCAGTTGGAACCAAAATCACCCACGAAATTGCTGCAATAAAATGAAATCCACGCTCAAATAAACTAAAAGCATAAACTGGCTTACCAGCATGGTGATCAAAGTGTTTTGCGCCTACAATCAAATAATGTCCAACAAACGCCACCAAAACACCAAGCACAGCCCCAAAAGCTAGCCATGCAAAAAATCCTGAACTTTGTAATTGCACAAAAAGTGGCGCTAGGCCGTCTTCGTATAAATTTATGTTTTCTAGTCGGGCTTTCCCCCACACATTATTCCCACTAGTTTGCACAACCTGTGCATATGGTCGGTCCTCGGCATACGCGCATAAACAAGCGCAAAGCACACAAAAGAACTTCTTCATATATTTCCTTGACACAAAAATTTAGAGATTATAGCGTTTTAAGCCAAATTATGGCTTAGAAAATTTTATTAGTTTCTTCGCCTAAATTCCTCATAACCAAACTCTATCATATCCTCGACATTTCCGTTCTCATCTACCATTACCAAATTTGGCAATTTTATGCCATTAAAGGTCGTGTTTTTGACTATCGTGTAGTGGATTTGATCTTCGAAAATCACCCTATCGCCGATTTTAAGCGGGGTGTCAAATTTATACTCTGGCTCACCTGCTTCCAAGCCTACAATATCGCCAGCTAGGCAGGTATTTCCACCGAAACGATAGACAAATTTGCCGTTTTTGCTCTCGCCACGCACCGCAGGACGATATGGCATAAGCACGGTATCTGGCATGTGCGCCTCAGCCGAAGTGTCTAAAATCGCGATGTTTGCGTCGTTTTCGACGATATCAAGCACGCTAGCGACTAGGTATCCGCACTCCCAGCCCACAGCCTCGCCCGGCTCTAAAAATACCTCCACGCTGTATTTTTCACGGAATTTTTCGATTAAGCTAATTAGCAATTCGACATTGTATCCCTCGCGCGTGATATGGTGTCCGCCACCGAAATTTAGCCATTTAAGTGAGCCGAAATATTTGCTAAATTTCGCCTCAAACGCCTCTAAAACGCGCTTTAAATTCTCCGCACCCTCCTCGCAAAGAGCGTGAAAATGAAACCCACTAATCCCCTCTAAAAACCCGCTCTCCTCGCTAATAGCGCGCTCTAACGCTCCTAGCGTCATACCAAGACGGCTAAATTTACCGCACGGATTGTAAGCGTCTTTGGGCGCAAAAGAAGTTTGCGGATTTAGGCGAAGCCCACATTGCACGCCAGCACTCATCGCCTGCGCGCGGTATTTTCGCCACTGAGAGGCGCTATTGAAAACCACATGATCGCTAAGGGCTAAAATCTCGTCTATATCACACTCCTTAAAAGCGGGCGAGTATGTATGCACCTGCGCGCCCGCTCCAAGCATTTGCCTAGCGAATTTCGCCTCGTGCAAACCACTACAAGTCGCCCCGGAAAGGTATTTTTGCACCAAAGGCATACCAAGGCTAAACGCAAAGCCTTTTAACGCACACAAAACCACTGCCCCACTCTGGTGCGCCACACTTTGTAATATCTGTAAATTTGCCTCTAATTTCTGGCGTTCGCAAACATAAGCCGGCGTTTGAATTTCATCAATTTTCATAAAAATCCTTAATTAAAATTTCAGCAATTATATAAAATTTTATAAAATTTTGGCTAAAATCGCCGAATTTTAAATCAAAGGAAAGATATGGTAGAAGTGGAATTTTTAGGTCCAATCGGCAAGGAGCCGATGAAATTTGACGCCAAAACACTAAGCGAAGTAAAAGAGATTTTAAGCAAAGATAGCTCGCTAAAAGAGTGGCTATCTAGCTGCGCCGTGGCGGTAAATGACAAAATGGTCTATGAGCTAAATACTACGCTTAAAGACGGCGATAAAATCAGCCTTTTGCCACCGGTTTGTGGAGGCTAATATGGAGTTTGCTGGCAATTTTTCTTTGCACAATGGCGCGCTTGATATCCCTGCGATTTCGAATTCATGGTATGAGCGTTACAAAGGCGCAAACTGCGGTGCGCTGATTACTTTCGCAGGAATTGTGCGCGATGAAGACGGTATTAGCGGACTTAGTTTTGATATATATGAGCCGATTTTGCGCTCGTGGTTTCAATCGTGGCAAACAAAGGCGCAACAATCTGGCGCACAGGTCTTTTTCGCGCACTCAAAAGGCGATGTGAGCGTGCATGAAAGCTCATATATCGCAGGCGTGCTAAGCCCACAGCGCAAGCTAGCTCTTGCTTTAATAAACGATTTTGTCGAGGATTTTAAGGCAAATGCGCCGATTTGGAAATATGATTTGATAAAAGGTGAGCGAATTTACGCTGCCTCTCGCTCGCAAAAACTGCGCGGCGCAGGTATTTTGGGGTGAAATTTGCAAATTTCACTCTTTGATATAACGCAAATTTACCTACTATTGACTACACTCCAATACGCAAGCAACGAAAGCACCACACATAAAACATAGGCAAAATAATTCACCCCGCCTTTTTTGACCAAAATTTCATCATCTTGCATTTCTAGAAATTTTAAAAATCTTTTGCAAACTAAATATCTACCAAATATAGCACACAATGCAGATGTACCTGTGGCAATCGCTCTATCCGCTCTTGTATCTAAATCTGGAAAAATAATATTAATCAAAAAATTACAAACAAAAATAACTCCTGCTAACCAGTAAATTTTTCGATAAACCAAAAAGAAAATATTCCCAAAAAATCCCCACCAGCTAAAAACATTAGCAAATTCCAATTTTTCGCCCTTCCCTGCTACGAAAAAATTTTCACAATCTTTTGCATAAAGTTCGACTTTTTTTGGTGTTTGTATATACAATGCTAATTTTTCTCTGAGTAATTTTGGGTCGTTAAATACTTCCTTTGCATAATCCGTCATAAATTTCCTTTTAAAAATTTGATAAAATTTTCGCCGAATTTATAATAAATTCGGCGAGAGTGTAAGTTAAAATTTAAACACATCTTTTGCAGATGAAATTTGCTTCGCCATTGCAATATCGATTTTTTGATAACCGCATTTAAAAATCGGCTCCAAAACCTCGGTAAAAAACGCATTTAAGCCCTCTTGGGTGATCTGCTCGTTGCTAGCATACCTTGCTAGCCCCATAAAAATACCATGTCCGATTTCGTTGCCAAAGCGCGCTTCCTTGCCCATGAAATCGTTTAGCGCATGGCACACAGCCACTGTGGCTTTGGCGTTAGCGACATGGTTGTCGTTTAAAAAGTCTTCGAGCACGCTGTAATCGCACTCGCATTTGATCCAGCGAAATGCTTTCGCGCTGGACGGGGAAATTTGGGTGTCATTGACATTTGCTGCGCAGATGATAAAAAGGTTTTTTGGCACAGCAAAATATGAGCGATTATCCTTTACAATCACGCTAAATTCAGCCTTTGCTTCATCGTTTAAAGTGTCGATATAGTGTGAATTTTTAGTGCGAATTATAGAAAGTGGATCTTCCTCATCATATCTGCGCTCCAAAAGCGCAATGCTCTCGCCAAAAATTTCATCGAAATTTCCGCTATCAATGGAATCGATTATCAAATAATACTCGCCTTTTGGATCTTTTAGCGCCTTTTTGCAAAGCGCCTTAAATTCGCCATTTACTAGCCTATCTCCCACAAAACCATCGATAAAATCGCTATACGAAAAACTATCGTGAAAAGAAAGATAACAAAAATGGCTAGGGCTTAATTTTTTATCCTTGATTAATGCGCGAATTCTTCTAGTTTTTCCTGAGCCAATTGCGCCGAAAAATATCGTATTTTTGGCGACTTCTTCGCTTTTGTAATTTTGCAAATACTCGAAAAATAGCGAAGCATAGACCGGTTTGGCGTTATATGTAGCTTGGGCAGGGTATGGTTCGAACTCGCTCATAAATTTCGCGCTAGCCTCGTAAAAATCAGCAAAATTTTCAATCTGCAAAGTATAAAGCGAATTTAGCAAATTCACGCTTTCGTTTGTGTATAAAAATGTCGGAAGCTCATCGTTAGCCTGCGTGAAAATACTAGCTAGCAAGTAGAGTTTTTCCAAGCTGGCCTGCTCTAAGTCTGCACCCGCACCCACGCCTAAATTCAGCAAACCCTCGTCGCCTAAATAATGCTCTAATAAGAAAAAATTATCCGCCTTCATCGTCGCTTTTAAAAACTCTATTACGACAAAAGGCTGATTATGCAAGCAAATATCAAAAAATTCGCTGGCTAAATTCGCGTCAATGCTGATAAATAGCCTATACATCGTGTCGTAAAAATTTATGATTTTTTGCTTAAATTCGTTTCGTTGCAACCTCTCTTGGGTCGCCATATTGAAATTTTTGATTATGTTTTCAATAAAAACATAAAGCGACACTACATCTTTATCCTCACCGCTAAGCACGCTCTCTACGCTAGTGGCGCCTGTTTTTGGGAAAAGATCTTTTTTGGCTGCGATACGGTCTTTGAAAACAAAATCGTAATAAAACGCGCCGATATTCGCGTCAAAAAACTGCTCCATAAAAAAATACTCAGCATGCGGGAATTTCTCGCCGAAGCTTAAAATTTTGTCGCTTCTTAAATTTCCGTCGCTGAAATTTATGTATAAATTCGACAAAAAATCGCTCTCAAAATCATCGAAACTATTTAAATTGTGCTTCAAAGTTTGCAAATGTTTTGAAATGGCTAGGTGTTTTTTGACCCAATACTGGTTTTTGCTATGATTTTTCCAATCGCTAGCAAGCGCGGTAATTTGCTCTTTTGTGAAATCTTGCATGGACTTTTCCTTTTAAGATAAATAAACTTCGCAAGATACCTAAATTTAAATAAATAATAAATAAAACTTATTGTATGCCCGAAATCAGCGGGACAAATTCACACGCACCCAAATTTTCTTGGTCTATCTCGCTAGGCGAAATTTTATGAAATTTAATGATATATTGCGCCCCGCCCTCACTCATGGGAGCGACCAAAATACCGCCAATTTTAAGCTGAGCGAAGAGCCTGTCGCTAATTTTGGACGCGCAGGCTGAGAGCAGTATCCTATCATAAGGCGCAAACTCGCGCCAGCCCACATTGCCGTCATCGTGGCGGAGATTTATGTTGCGAATACCCAAATTTGCGAAGTGTTTTTTCGCCTCGCCCACTAGCCTCTCCACGCGCTCCACGGCAAAAACCCTACGCACCATATATGCCAAAATCGCAGACTGATACCCGCTCCCACAGCCGATTTCTAGGACATTTTCTACGCTCTCATCAATGTCAAGCGCCATACTCATTCTAGCCACAGTTAGCGGAGAGCTAATCCACTGAGACGCCAAAATCGGTTGCGCATTTAGGCTAAACGCATGCGCGCTAAATGGGGCAAACTCGCTACGAGATACGCTTTTTAATGCGTCATAAAGCGCTGGCGAAATCGCGATTTTATCAGCGATTTCCTCTGCCATTTTTTCGCAACGAAGTTTTTCTAATGTCTGCATTTTATTTTTATCTCTCCGAATTTAAAATTTTGAGTTGCTTTATTTTCAGCCAAGCATAAATCAAAAATATAAAACCGATAAAATTAGTGAATATAATAAAATATCCAATCAGCCAAAGCGCTGCAAATACCTTAAATGACCCAATTTCGCTCACAATAGCAAGTTCATTAAAAGCCTTATAAACATTACTATATACTAAAATCATAAATAATACAATGTAAATTAGCACAAATATGGGAATTATCCAAAAGTCTTGCGGATTTAATGAAGCACCGAATATTGCCTGAGTAACTACCAAACTAAATAAACATACAAAAAAAAGACAAAACAAATTTTTTATCGATTTTAACGCATACTCATAAGATTTTGTATTACATTTACTATCAATAAATTTAAACAAAGAAAGCGATAAAAATGGTGTCAAAATTAGCGATGACATAAACCATAAAAAAACCACACTTATCACTATAAGCGACAAGTCATTTGTTTGAAAAAAAGTTTTGTTTTCTACCATTTCGCTAACTTGTTCATTGCCACCAAATAAAAGACCCATAATAAGCAAAATAAACCACGGCATGGCGAAAAATACGACATGAAGCCAAAATCCCCATTTTTTTATTTTTATAAAATCAGCTTCATTTACAAAGCGTTCTTGCAAATTTATACTGTTTTCATCTGTTTGAGCAACTTCAAATTCTTTCGTTTCTCCCATATTTTATTTACTCCAAAATTTAAATTTTTAAAAACGCTAAAAATTTTGCAAGCTCGCAGATAAACTGAACTTGGTCTAATTTTTTAGCGAAGTTATTTTTGTGATATTTTGCGTGTTGTGAGTGCAGTGCGAGTGAGACGGGCTGCTGTCCCGTCGCAACTAAGCACAAACGAAACTCACGCAAAATAGCCAAAAAGAACGAGCTAAAATTTAAAAATCATCAAAACTTAGGCTACCTTTTGAATAGTTTGTAACCTTACTTTCGAAGAAATTTGACTTTTGATCGTTAAATTTAGAGAAATCATCGACCCATTTTATCGGGTGAGAGGCGCCGTATTTTTTCTCTAAACCAATCGCAAGCAATCGTTGATCGACTAGGTAGTGTATGTATTCTTCGATGATATCGTCTGTAAAGCCCATGATTTGGTTATCTGTGATATATTTGCCCCATTTGATTTCCAAATTTCCAGCCGTTTCAAACATCTCATAAATTTTGCTGATATTTTTCTCGTGGAAAAGGTCGGCTCGTTCTTTGCGCACGGAGTTTATCATGTTTTGAAAAAGTAGCAGGTGCGTGATTTCATCTCTTTGGATAAATCTAATCATCTGCGCTGAGCCAAGCATCTTGCCAGCGCGTGCCAAGGCATAAATCGAAGTAAATCCGCTGTAAAAATAAATGCCCTCTAAAATTTGATTTGCAACCATGGCTAAAAGCAGTTTATCGTCCGTAACCTCGCCTGCTAGCTCCTCATACACGCTCGAAATATAGGCGTTTTTCTCGCGCAAAACATCATCGTGTTTTTCCATTTCATAAATCAAATCAGTATTTTCGCAAATCGCCTCGACCATTACAGCGTAACTTTTGCTGTGATTTGCCTCTTCGTAAGCTTGGCGAGCAAGCACAGCGTTGATTTCAGGGGCTGTTATATAAGGATTTATGTTATCAGCTAGATTATTTGTCTGGAAGCTATCCATGGAGATTAGCTGGCTCCATACCAAATCATACATGCGTTTTTCGGCGGTTGTGAGATTGAAGTTATAATCCCTCACATCATCAGTCGTATCGACCTCTTTTGGAAACCAAGTATTTGCCTCCATAATGTCCCAGAGTTTGAGCGCCCATTGGTATTTTGCCTTGGTGAAATTTAGTATTCCGTGCGGATTGCCGTTAAAGACCTTGCGATTAGTGAGAGTTTCGTCTGAAAAGGGGTTGTAGATTTTTTTTCTATCCATAATTTTGCCTTTTTTTGAAATTTAACTCGCAATTCTAGCAAAATACAAATTAGAAATTTCTAAGAGAGATTTTTAGAGGCGAGATTATCTTAGAGGGGTCGAAATTTTGCTTTGGCGCGCCAAGATCGCCCAAATTTTCGCCAGTATCAAGGAAATTTTGCAAAAAATACTCGCCCCTATAACCCTGCTCGCACAAAATTTGCGCCATTTGCGAAATGTCGCTTTCACTTAAAATATCTCTATGCACGGTCGTGCGCACCTCAAAAGCAAAATTTACGGATAATAAAAATTTCAATGTTTGAAGGAAATTTGCGTAGAAATTTGATTTTGTAATAAAGCTAAATTTAGCCTCATGCGCCTTAAAATCAAGCGAGATGAAATCGACTAAGCCCAAATTTACGGCGTTTTGTATGATTTGTGGATTTGAGCCGTTTGTGTCGATTTTGACCTCAAAGCCCAAATTTTTCGTTTTTTGCAAAATTTGCATAAATCCCCTAGCGCAGGTGCATTCGCCCCCGCTAAACACCACGGCTTCTAGCTTGCCTACACGCGAACGCAAAAATGCAAATAGCTCATCTTCGCTGATTTTGCCCTCGCCACGCACGACGCTCAGGTTGTAGCAATACGCACAGCGCATATTACACCCCGCAAACCACACAATAGCCGAGAGCCGCTCAGGGAAATCTGTCATCGTAAATGGCGTGATATGGTAAATTTCAGGATTTTGCATAATTGTGAATTTTAAAATTTAGCCAAATTTAAACGCGCTAAATTTGGCTAAATTTAGTAAATTTTATTTTTCTTCGAATTTTACCTTATTTTCGTCGAAAAACACTCTCTCTTTGTGTTCGCCCTTTTTGCCTACATTGAAGCTCTCCACAGGGCGCAAATACCCCATTACACGGGTATAAACTACACATTTTGTGCGTTTTTTTTCTAACTCTTTTGGGAATTCCATTTTCTCTCCTTATTTAAATTTCAAATTTCAAGCACCCTTGCTCTCATACTCCGCCATTAACTCAGCGTCGCATTTCGGGCAGTATTCGTGCTCGCCTGCGATATATCCATGCTTCGTGCAGACGCTAAACACAGGCGAAATCGTAATGTATGGGAGTTTGTAGTTGCTAATGACATTTTTGATAAATTTCTTGCATGCCAGCGCTGAACTAATGCGCTCTTTCATATACAAATGAAGCACCGTGCCCCCTGTATAGCTACTTTGTAGCTCGTCTTGCATATCCAGTGCCGCGAATGGATCGTCGCTAAAACTTGCTGGGACTTGGGTAGAGTTTGTGTAGTAGATATTTTCGCCAAAGCCCGCCTGTATGATATCTGGGTAGCGTTTTTTATCCTCTTTGGCGAAGCGATATGTGGTGCCCTCAGCAGGCGTTGCTTCGAGGTTGTATAGATTTCCTGTGTTTTCTTGGAAAAGACGAATTTTATGGCGCAAATACTCGATCAATTCTAGCGCAAATTCACGGCCAAATTTGGTCGTAATGTCCTCTTTATCATCTGTGAAATTTCTAATCATTTCGTTTGCGCCGTTAATGCCAATGGTGCTAAAATGGTTGTTAAAGCCCGGTAAATAGCGCTTGGTGTATGGATACAACCCGCGTTCGAACATTTCTTTGACAAACACACGCTTTTTCTCCAAAGTGCTTTTTGCTAATTGTAAAAGCGTTTCAAGCCTCGCGTAAAGCGCCTCTTTATCGCCTTTATAAAGGTATCCAAGGCGGGCTAAATTTATCGTTACCACGCCGATACTTCCAGTCATCTCAGCACTACCGAAAAGCCCGCCACCGCGCTTTAAAAGCTCTCGCAAATCCAGCTGCAACCTGCAACACATCGAGCGAACTGCGCCTGGTTTGTAGGCTTTTGGATTTTCGACTTTGTTGCCGTTTTCGTCCGTGATATACTGGCTTCCGACGAAATTTTGAAAATAGCTTGATCCGATTTTGGCTGTGTTTTCAAACACTGCATTTGCTGCGTCGCTGTCCCAGTCGAAATCCTGAGTGATATTTACGGTAGGAATCGGGAAGGTAAATGGCTGACCGCATTTATCGCCCGCTGTCAAAACCTCGTAAAATGCGATAACAATCCGCCTCATCTCCGGCTCAAAATCGCCGTAAGTAAGCTCGATAAGTGAGTTTTTGCCACGCTCTTTTGCCCTTTGCAATAGCTCCTCATCATCTATTCCCTCAAAAAGGTGGTGTTGGTTTGAAGTAGGGATTTGCGCCTTTAAATCCTCTGGGCAGGTCATATCAATCGTAACATTTGTAAATGGGCTCTGACCCCAGCGCGCTGGGACATTTAGGTTATAAACGAAGCTTGTGATTGCCTTTTTAATCTCTTTGTCGCTTAATTTATCCTTAAAAACATAAGGGGCAAGATAGGTATCGAAGCTAGAAAACGCCTGCGCTCCCGCCCACTCGCTTTGCAAAATTCCTAAGAAATTCGCCATTTGATGAAGCGCCTCTCTAAAATGCTTCGGAGCTTTGCTCTCTACGCGACCCCTAACGCCGTTAAATCCCTCATCGAGCAATACTCTTAGACTCCAACCAGCGCAGTATGCGGTGAGGCAATCCAAATCGTGGATATGATAATCGCCGTTTCTGTGCGCAGCGCCTTCTTCGCGCGAATACACCTTATCTAGCCAGTAGTTTGCGATGACCTTGCCAGCGGTGTTGTTGATAAGTCCTGCATTTGAATAACTTGTGTTTGAATTAGCCAAAATTCGCCAATCTGATTTGCCGATATATTCATTGACGGTTTGGGTGCAGTTTATGTAGGTGGTATCTTCTTCTAGCCCATAGACATGCTCTCTTTGCATTTTGTGCGTGTGGCGATAAATCATAAAGCTTTTTAAAACATCGAAATTCCCGCTTTCAAATAGCTTTTTTTCTATTATATCTTGGACATCTTCGACGCTTAGGCTATCTTTGAAAACAATCGTTTTTAGGACATTTTCGAAGACTTTTTCATCAAAATTTGCACCTACACTCTCATAAGCTTTTTTGATAGCGTCTTTTATTTTGTAATCTTTAAATTCTTGAAAACTGCCATCTCTTTTAATAATTTTTATCATTAATTTTCCCCCAAAAAAAGTTTGTGGAGTATAACTAATATTAGTTAAATTTTAGTTATAAAATCAACTTTTTTTAATTTTTCTAGCAAAGTTAAATTTAAAAATTCAAAGATATAATCACAGATTATAAAATTTATCATTTAAGGCAAGTCTTATGCAAAATTTTAAATTTTAATTTTAGCTATTTTTTGCACTATGTTTTTAAGCGGCTGTATCTCTAAAAAAGAGCCAACAAATGAAATTTCAAAACAAAATTTAACCAGCGCTAAAATTTCAGAAGCTACGCTTAAAAAGTTAGCAAGCGATAGCACAAAAAAACTCCTTGCTTCCAAAAAAATTTCAAAGCAAAAAAACCGCTTCGCAATCGTGGGAATTAGCGAAATTTCATGCGATAAAAGTTGCGATTTCGACACCGATTTTTTGAGAAAAAAACTCAAAGTGGGCTTGATACACTCGGGCAAAGTCGTAGTCATCGACGCGCCTAGCTCTGACGAGCTAGTTTTTAGCAACGACGGACTTAAAAAATCCAATGCCTCGCACGCAAATTCGATTTATTCGCCAGATTTCCTCCTGCTTCCTAGCGTCAAATTTAGTGGCGAGAAAAATGGTATTTTCGAGGTTTCGCTAAAAGACGCGGAGAAAAAAAGCGAAATTTGGAGTTATAAAAACAAATTTTAATGCCAAATTTAAGCTTATTTTGGCTAAAATCACAGCTTAATTTTTTCGAAAGGTGGTGAGGAGCGTGCCAGGAGTTAAGGTGCATCCGAACGAATCATTTGATGAAGCTTACAGACGCTTCAAAAAACAGACAGATCGTAACCTTATCGTTACAGAAGTTCGTGCCAGAAAGTATTTCGAGCCTATGACCGAGATCCGCAAAAAACAAAAAATTGCGGCTCGCAAAAAAATGCTTAAAAGACTTTACACACTTCGCAGATACGAATCTCGTTTGTAATTCTCGGGCGAATTTCGCCCGAATTTCTCTCTTAAATTTTCGCTTAACCGAATTTTAAATCTTAATCAAAATTTAAATTAATTAAATTTTAAATTTGCTATAATTCCTGAATTTTTTCGCAAAAAGGAAACCATAATGAGCAAAAATAAAATTTTTTCATCTCGTTGGGCTTTTATTTTAGCCTGTGTCGGCTCAGCTGTGGGCATGGCCAATGTCTGGGGCTTCCCATATAAACTCGGCGCAAACGGCGGTGGCGCGTTTTTACTCATTTACATTTTTTTCATCGCACTTTTTGCCTATGTCGCACTCTCAGCCGAATACGCTATCGGCAGACGGGCTAAAACCGGCACTCTTGGCTCTTATGAGTTTGCGTGGAAATCACGAAATTTAGGCTTCATTGGCAAAATTTTAGGCTGGCTTCCACTAGCGGGGTCGATGTGTATCGCTATCGGATACGCTGTCATCATTGCTTATGTGCTAAAAGCCCTATTTCAGGCAGTTAATGGCTCACTAATGAGCGTGGATACATCGACTTGGTTCGGCTCGTTTGCCTTCACGCCATATTCTGTGGTGCCATTTCACTTCATCATCGTTGCTGGCACGCTTTTTAGCATATTTTTGGGCGCGAAAAGTATCGAGCGCACAAACAAAATCATGATGCCACTATTTTTCATTTTGTTTGCAATTTTGGCTGTGCGTGTAGCGCTACTAGATGGCTCTGGGGCTGGGTATAAATTTATGTTTAGCGCGGATTGGAGCAAACTAAGCGATGCCAATGTCTGGATTACAGCGATGGGACAAGCGCTCTTTTCGCTCTCTATCACAGGCTCAGGAATGCTCGTATATGGCGCGTATTTGCACAAAGACGAGGATATCGTCGATGCGGCGAAAAAAACAGCGTTTTTCGACACAATCGCCGCTTTTGTGGCGGCTTTGGTGATGATACCTGCGCTTTTTGCTTACGGCGAGGACCAAACAGCGGGTCCTGAACTGCTTTTCGTAACACTGCCAAAAATTTTGCAAGACATGCCAGGTGGTGGAATTTTTGCAATTATTTTATTTACGGCGGTGATTTTTGGCGGAATTTCATCTTTGCAAAATATGTTCGAGGCTGTAACTGAGTCGCTTTTGCATAAATTTCCAAATTTAAAACGAAGTGTAGTTTTAATCGCTCTTTGTATAATTTGCTTCGGAATCGGCGTAAATATGGAGACAATCGCGCCAAGCGACACAAACCCAGCGACCACATTTTACGAAGTTCATCTACGCAACTGGGGTCCGTGGATGGATCTAGTATCTATCTATATAATCCCAATCGGCGCGGTTTTGGGCGCGATTTCATGGTTTTGGATTTTGCGCAAGGACGAGCTTTTGGACGAAATCAACACAGGCTCGGCTAAAACATACTCAAACGCCTGGTATTATATCGGCAAATTTATCTATGTGCCAATCGTGCTTGTTTTGTGCGGTATCGCATTGATAAATAAAGTCGCGTTTTAATAAAATTTAAAAATTTAGCGCAAATTTTGCGCTAAATTTGCCTAAAATTTCGCTATCGCAAATTCTAAATACTGCGCCGAAATTTTGCTTGATTTGTCATTGCGAGGAGTGCAAAGCACGACGAAGCAATCTAGGGAAATTTAAAAGAATTTTAAAATTTGGAATTTATCACAATTACAAAATTTAAAATTTGATTAAAAATCTAAAATTTTAGCAATGTCTAAATTTTTCTGGATTGCTTCGCTTCGCTCGCAATGACACTTGCAGGCGAAATTTGGGATTTATGGTTGGCAATATGCTACCCTACGGGGCTGTGGAACTACAAGGCTCCGATAAAATTCCAAGAATTTACTCACACGATGATTCAAACCCTAAATCACAAGATTTTTTATAATATTTTTTGGCAATTTCCAAATTTTGTTCTTTATCTCTGTAATAATCGCCAAGATATTCACAAGCAACAAAGAAATTTAAATCACAAGATTTCTCAAAATATGAATTTGCTAAGCTCATATTCTTTTCTACGCCTTTGCCACCACCGTAAAGCACTCCAAGACCGCAATAGCATACCCCAAGTCCGTCTTTAAATTCACAAGTTTTATCGATATATTCTTTTGCTTTTTGAAAATTTGGCTCGGTTTTTTCATCTATAAGTATCATTGCAAGATTATAACAAGCCATATAATCATTTTTTTCGCATAATTTTTGATTTATATTTTGCGCTTTTTTGTAATATTCTTTTGCTTTTTGTGGATTTTTATTTTCGCCACGACTATAAAAATAAAGATTTCCAAGTTGATGACACGCAATAGCTTCGTTATTATTGCATTTTATATCGAGCTCTTTTAATATCTTTTGATACTCGTTTGCAAAAGCAAAAATCCCAAAAAAGACAAACAAAAAACAAATTTTTTTCATTTTTACAAATCCCTATAATTAATTTTTTATTATTTCAAAATTATACAACCTAAATTCTTTATTTAGATACCGTATGGTGGGTATTTTTACCACCAAAAGTAGTTATGAAATTTTAAATTTCGCAGAATTTTGCCATTTACTCTGCTTTTAATTTGGCTTTGTAGATTGCTTCGGAAGCCGCTTCGCGCTTCCTCGCAATGACACTTAAAAGCAAAATTTCGCCAAATTTCACTTTTAGCAAATTTTACAAAATCCCAAAATCAACCCCGAGCGTCTTTTTAAGGGCTAACAAAAACATCACCACATACATCACCAAAAGGCATTTTTTCTGCGTGCTTTTAGCGACTTTGTGCGAAATCTTCGTGCCAAAATAGACACCCACAAGACCGCCAAGCCCCATTAACACGCCCTCTAAATACTGCACATTGCCATTATACGCCATGCTTAAAAATCCGCTAAACGAGCTAAAAATCACGAAAAACAGCCCCATAGAAACGGCTTTTTTGATATCCACACCAAGGAAACCCACTAAAATCGGCGTCAAAAAAATCGCCCCGCCAACGCCCATGCTAATGGCGATTGCGCCGATTGCAAAGCCCACGGCAAAAAGCAAAATTTTGGCTGGTTCTTTGGGGGTTTGGTTTTCGACATTTGTCATCAAAACCCTGCAAAACGCGATTGTCAAAGTCAGCAAAAGTCCGATTTCTAGGACGATTGAAGCCACATTTGCGACAATAAAGCCAGAAAGCGACGCGCCACAAAGTCCGCCAAGCCCCACAATCACGCCACTATCGAGGCGAAGTTTGCCTGCTTTGTAGTTTAGATACGACCCAAAAATCGCGCTAAAAAGCATTTGCAAAATCGAAATCCCCACGGCCTCTTTGATATCGTATCCTAGCGCCATCATTATCGGCACGACGATTGTGCCGCCACCAATGCCAAAAAACCCAGAAATGCAACCTACCAAAATCCCTAAAAACGGTATTATAAAAAGCATTTTCTCCCCTTAGTTTTCGCAAATTTCTAAAACTATCTCTTTTTTGAGCGAAATTTCTCTGATTTCGGCTAATTTTACACCACTAAAATTTAAATTTAAAATTTCCCGCTCGGTTTTGGCTAAATTTCGTGCGATTTCGCGCAATACTTTTCCGCGATACGCCTTGGCATAGTGGCTGAGCACCTTGCCATTTTTGATAAATTTAAAGCTCAAAAATGGTTGTTTGATTTCGTAAAATTTCTCATAAAATCCAGCGCGCAGATCCACCACGCACTCGCCGTTCCCCACTTCGCTCTCCAAAATTTCATCAATTTTCGCGCTAAAATTTTCCCTGTAAATTTTTGGCAAATCAAGCCCAGAAAATTTCTCGCCTTGTTTAAGCTTGTATTCAGGGAGCTGGTCGCGCCCCAAAATCGGCCCAAAAAGATTTGAAAAAATTATCACATTAACGCCCAAAAATTCGCGCGCAGTATTTTCAAGCTTAGCGTAAGCTAGCGCCTCATACGCCACGCCAGTGTAACGCTGTAATGCGCTCACACAGCCTTTTTTAAAGATACTCTCCCGCAAACTCTCATCAATTTGTTTTAGCCCAAAAAGCTTAGCCAACTCCGCTTCACTAGCATTTTCGACAAATTTTGCATACTCTTTGACAGCGTTTTCTCGCACCCCACTCTCATCGCAAAATTCGAAATTTGACAAATCCAAAATTTTATCCGAGCCGATTTTTGACTTCATTTCACTTGGCGAAAACAGAACTTTCATCATAATCCTTATACAAAATTTAAGCCAATTTTACTATAATTTAAGTTACAAAAAAATACAAAGAGGGGCTATGTTTTTAAAAGATCCAATTTTTTATTTCAAAAATATTTTATCTAGGTTTCCAAACTCTTATCTCGCCGAAGACGGCGGGCAGATCATCATCGGCATTGACTGCGAATATTTGCAAGGGGGTGACCTTGATAAGCTTAAATTTGCTTTGCAAAACACCACGCAAATTTGCGAATTTGCAGGGCTTTTTGGAGTGCTAAGCTACGAAGCAGTTTATAAATTTGAACGCTTGGGAGATATTAAACCCTGCCTTTACGATTTTCCGACATATTTTTACGCGAACGCAAGGGCGTATTTGCACTACGACAAACAAAGCAAAATTTACAGCTTTTATGGCGAAGGAAAATATTTTGAAAATTTGGAAATTTCTAGCGATACTGCGTCAAATTTTGAAAAATTCTATAAAATCAAAACCGATTTAAACGCCGAAAAAAAGGACGCCAAGCGTATTTTCGATAAGGCAAAAGAGTATATCAAAAGTGGCGATATTTTTCAGGTCGTGCCGTCTCAAACACTGCAAATTTACTCAAATTTAGACCCTTTGGAGTTTTATGAAATTTTAAAACGCCAAAATCCAAGCCACTATATGTATTTTTTCCC
>JAGBJQ010000051.1 GCA_017934385.1 Campylobacter sp.
CCTTTCTATCACACGCACGGGCTTTGATTGGGGTATTAAAATTCCAAGCGAACTAAAAGATGATAAACATGTGATTTATGTCTGGTTAGACGCGTTGATGGATTATCTCACTTCCATAGGTTATGGTGTAGATGACGCTAAAATGGACTTTTGGGGCGACACGCTTCATATAGTCGGCAAGGATATTTTGAGGTTTCACGCTGTGTATTGGCCAGCATTTTTGATGAGCCTAAATTTGCCTATGCCACGCACTATCGCAGCGCATGGCTGGTGGACTAGGGACGGACGCAAAATGAGCAAAAGCTTAGGCAATGTCGTAAATCCTGCCGAAGTCGCAGACGCTTATGGCTTGGAGCAGTTTAGATACTTTTTGCTCCGTGAGGTGCCGTTTGGTCAAGACGGCGATTTTTCGCAAAAAGCAATCATTAGTCGCATAAATTCAGAACTTGCAAACGAACTTGGAAATTTATTAAACCGCATTATCGGTATGAGCGCGAAGTATTCGGCAAATATCATAAACTCCAAAGATGTCTTAAAATACTACACAGACGAGATAAACGAGGCAAATGCTTTGATAAGCTCGGCGATTGCTCAACTTGAAGAAGTCGCGACAAATCGCTATTTAGAGGAGCTTTGGAAAGCGCTTGCACTGGCAAATGGCGCGATTGCAAAATACGAGCCGTGGAATTTGATAAAAAATGGCGAGAGCGAAAAGGCAAATGCGCTTGTGGCGCTTGTAGCCAATATTTTGGCAAAAGTCGCTGTGCTACTTAGCCCAGCTATGCCAAAAACTGCGGATAAAATCGCCTCTGCGCTGGGATTTAAAATTTCAACTGAAATTTACGAAAAACTCTGTCTTCGTGGCGAGCTTTTGGATTATAGCGCGAGTGCGTGCGAGCCACTGTTTGCGAAGGTAGAAAGCGAACTTATGAGCAGACCAGAGGCACAGGCTGAGCCTAAAAAAAATGAAAACGCTGAGGCGCAGATTAAAATCGATGATTTTGCAAAATGCGTGATTAAAGTAGGCAAGGTCTTGGAGTGCGAAAATATCGAGGGTAGCGATAAATTGCTAAGATTTATGGTTGATTTAGGCGAGGAAGCTCCACGCCAAATCATCAGCGGTATCGCTAAATTTTATAGTCCAAAAGAATTAATTGGCAAACAAGTCTGCGTCTTAGCAAACCTAAAACCAGCCAAAATTTTCGGCCACATTAGCCAAGGTATGATTTTAAGCGCGGAAGACGGCAAACTTACGCTTCTTGGCACACATGGCGAAGTAAAAAACGGCGCGCGAGTAGGGTAGGTTTGTGCTGTTTATCTCCCAAATTTCGGCACAAATCTTGCTAAAATTTAGCGCGAATTTACGCATTTTGGCGATTAAACAATGACAAATTTAGCCAATCTAGTCCGCATTGTAAATGGAAAAATGCTAAACCGCCCGAGTGTTTCGGCGGTGGAGAGTTTTTCTATTTGTGCGCATAAAATTCACAAAAAAGCAGCCTTCATAGCGGTAAATGCGAGCGCAAAAGATGTCGAGACGGCTATTGCAAACGGCGCTTATGCCGTGATTTTTGATAGTGATTTTAAGGTTAGCAACGACGAGGTCGCCTTCATTAAGGTCGAAAATTTAAATGTCGCCTTGCTTAGAATGATTAAATTTTTAGGCGATATTTGGCGTCATCAATTCGTGCTAATTGATGAAATCCAAGCCTCGATTTTGCGCTTTATCAGCGTGCCAAAAAACCTGATTTTCGCCCCAAACACGCTTCACGAGCTTTTTATTCATCTAATCAGCCACGAGCAAAAGCACATTTATTTTACCAAAAATAGGGAATTTTTACAGCTTTTGGAGATTAGCTATCAAAAAATCGAAAAAGATGAAAATTTAAGCGAAACTTACAGCGGGTCGATATTTTATTCGAGTTTTATTTATGATGAAATTTATTATTCAAATTTAGTTTTTCCTCAAATTTTCCTGCCAGA
The DNA here is from genome assembly GCA_017934385.1 of Campylobacter sp. Taxonomy (GTDB): domain Bacteria; phylum Campylobacterota; class Campylobacteria; order Campylobacterales; family Campylobacteraceae; genus Campylobacter_B. The sequence goes on from JAGBJQ010000051.1 coordinate 1,984, forward strand.
TTTGTGTGGAATTTTGAAATTTTTGGGGCGCAAAAATATCGAATTTAGACTTCAAAATTTCAGCGCTCTAAGCCATTTTGAGCCGATTTTCGTGGATAAATTTTTAAATATCACCCCTTTTGGCGAGAGTTACCGCGCCTTTATCATCGAAAGTGATAAAGAGCTTTTTGTGCGCGCGGCGCAGTATTTGCGGGCTAAATTTAGGGATAAAATTTTAATTTGCGCGAGCTGGGACGATGAGTTTGGCGAAACCGCAATCGATTTTAGATTTTCAAAACTCGAAATGCTAAAAACAATCCCAGAGTTTCACTATGCCCTGATTTACGGCAACCGCGCCGATATAGTGAGTTTTTTGAGCCAAAAACCGCGCGAGAAAAATCTGTTTTTTTAAATTTAGGAGGCGTGAATGAAAAGCGTAGAAAATATAGAAAATCTCATTACAAGCAATCCTTGGATTCACAAACTCCACAAGGCTGGGCTTTTGCGCATTATTGCTGAGCCTTGCGATATAGATTTGCAAATCGCTCATATCAGCTATATCGAGGTGAAAAAGCCAAATTCGCAAGCTCTGCTTTTTTTAAACCCGACAAATTCATCTGGGGCGAAATTTGCGCCGGTGCTGACAAATGTTTTTGGAAGTTTCGAGGCGCTAAATTTGATTTTAGGTCGTGAAGTAGAGGAGATCGCAGGCGAAATCGAAGCGCTTTTGAAGCCAAAAAAACCAAAGAATTTTAAAGAAAAAATCGATTTTCTCTCCTATTTAGTATCGCTTCGCAAGGTTTTTACAAAAAGAAAAAAAGTGCAGGGCGAGTGTCAGGGGGTGGTGCATACTGGCGCGGATGTCGATTTGGGCGCGCTTCCTATCCTAAAAACTTGGAAAAACGACGGCGGAGCGTTTATCACTATGGGGCAGGTTTATACGAAAGATTTAAACGGCGATACCCAAAATTTGGGCATGTATCGCTTGCAAGTCTATGATAAAAACCGCCTTGGCATGCACTGGCAAATCCACAAAGACGGCGCGCATTTATATCACGAATACGCACGCGCTGGGCGCAAAATGCCAGTATCAGTGGCGATCGGTGGCGATCCGCTGTATATCTGGTGCGGTCAAGCGCCCCTGCCAAAGGGCGTTTTCGAGCTTTTACTCTATGGTTTTATCCGCAAAGAGCCAGCCTGTCTAGTCAAATCTATCACAAACGATATTTATGTCCCGCATGACGCGGATTTCGTGATAGAGGGCTTCGTGGAGCCTGGCGAGATGTGTGATGAGGGGCCATTTGGTGATCATACGGGCTTTTATACGCCGATTTTGCCGTTTCCGGTGATGAGAGTGGAGGCTATCACGCACAAGACAAATCCGATTTTTGCCGCCACGGTCGTGGGCAAACCGCCACTAGAAGATAAATTTATGGGATACGCCACGGAGCGCATTTTCTTGCCACTTTTTCGCACGAGCGCGCCTGATTTGATTGATTATCGTATGCCTGAAAATGGGGTTTTTCATAACCTGATTTTGGCTAAATTTAGCTCTCGCTACCCAGCACACGCACAGCAGTTAATGCACGCATTTTGGGGTGTGGGGCAGATGAGCTTCGTAAAACACGCGATTTTTGTGGGTGAAGATGCGCCAAATTTGGGCGATTACAGTGCGCTGGCAAAATTTATCCTTGATAGGATTTCGCCTAGATCGCTCACATTTAGCGAGGGTGTGTGCGACCAGCTAGATCACGCTAGCCCAAATGCGTGCTTTGGCGGTAAGCTTGGTATCGATGTTTCGCAGCCTAGCGCGAGTCCTGCGCCACAGGTGCTTAGCGATGAGGATTTGTTGGAGAGCTTTCATAGTATCAAAAAAGATGTAGTCTCCCTTGCACAGCACTTTACCGAGTGCAAAAATCCCTTTGTGCTTGTGAATTTGAAAAAATCTTCGAGTGTGAGGGAGACCTTTGAACTGCTTTGCAAGGAAGCTGGGGCGAATTTTAAAATTTTGATTTTCACAGATGAGAAAAACGACCCAAACAACCTGTATATGAGCCTTTGGCGTGTGGTGAATAATATCGACGCTCTGCGCGATGTTTTTATAAATGGCGAGCATATCGGAATCGACGCTACTAGCAAGGGCGCGCAGGACGGGTATGATAGGCAGTGGCCGGGCGAGACGCTGTGTTCGCGCGAAGTGCTAGAAACTCTGGTAGCTAGGGGGCTTATCGAGCGCGACGAAGAGTTTTGGCATAAATTTGAGATAGTTTAAATTTGGAGATTGGAAATGTTTGAGAGCATACAGGGATTTTTTAATTCACAGATTACTTCGCTTTTGTTAGAAGCGACGCGAGATACGCTGTATATGACCTTCGTATCGACATTTTTGGCGTTTTTGCTAGGTAGCGTGCTAGCTATCGTGCTAGTGCTCACGCGCGCTGGCGGGCTATACGAAAACCGCTCGCTATACGCGGTGCTTGATATCGTGGTGAATATCTTGCGAAGTTTTCCGTTTATTATCCTGTTAATCGTGCTGTTTCCATTTACGAAAATGCTCGTAGGCACGAGTATCGGCACCACGGCGGCGATTGTGCCTCTAACAATCGGCTCTGCACCATTTATCGCGCGTCTAATCGAAAGCGCGCTAGTCGAGGTCGATCCCGGTGTAATCGAGGCTGCGAAGAGCTTCGGGGCGAGTAAGTCGCAGATAATCTTCCGCGTGATGTTCGTCGAGGCACTGCCTGCGATAATAAACGCGATTACGCTTACTTTGATTGTGATTATCGGATTTACGGCTATGGCTGGCACGGTCGGTGGCGGGGGACTGGGCGATGTGGCGATTAGGTATGGATTTCAGCGTTTTCGCCCTGATATTATGGCTTATACGGTCGTGATTTTGATCGGAGTCGTGCAAATTATCC
>JAGBJQ010000052.1 GCA_017934385.1 Campylobacter sp.
AATGGCGTATAATAACGACAATGCACCAATTACAGTAAATGGATTTAAGGATAAGGAGCTTATCAATATCGGCTTTATCGCCGCTGAGATGGGGCATAATATCACGCTTACAATCGAGGGTCTAAACGAGCTAAAAACCATAATCGAAACTGCAAAAGAGCGCTTTGCGCCAAAGCCATTTATCGGGCTTCGCATACGACTTCATAATTCAGGTAGTGGAATTTGGGTCAAAAGTGGCGGAATAAACTCCAAATTTGGCCTTACTTCGACCGAGCTAATCGAGGCTGTAAATTTGCTCAAAAAAAATAATCTAATCGAGCAATTTACGATGATTCATTTCCATATCGGTTCGCAAATCACCGAAATTCACCCGCTTAAAAAGGCGTTAGTCGAGGCTGGAAACATCTATGCCGAACTTCGCAAAATGGGCGCGAAAAATCTAAATTCGATAAATTTAGGCGGTGGTTTGGCGATAGAATATTCGCAAGTGAAGGAAAATTTCAGCAGAAATTACACCCTCAAAGAATACGCAAACGATGTCGTTTTCCTTTTAAAATCGATCGCGCAGGATAAAAACGAGGTCGAGCCAAATATTTTCATAGAAAGTGGCCGTTATGTCGCAGCTAGCCACGCTGTGCTGGTTGCGCCTGTTTTGGAGCTTTTTACCCAAGAATACACAGAGGCTAAACTGGCTTTGAAAAAAGAAAATCCGCCAGTCATCACCGAGCTTTACGATCTTTACACTTCGTTAAAGCCCTCAAACGCCCTTGAATACCTGCATGACGCCATGGCACACATGGAGAGCGTGCTGACGCTCTTTGATTTGGGCTATGTGGATCTCACAGATCGCTCAAATGGCGAAATTTTGGTGCATCTAGTCGTGCGCAAGGCTTATGCGCTTTTGGGAAATAAGCAAGAGTATGGAAATTTCTTAAATTCACTAGGAAACGCGCAAGAGCGGTATTTGGTAAATTTCTCACTTTTCCAATCCTTGCCTGATTTTTGGGGCATTAAACAGCATTTCCCAGTCATGCCACTCGAACACCTCGACGAGCGCGCTACGCTTTCTGCGACGCTGTGGGATATCACCTGCGATAGCGACGGTGAGATTACATTTGATAAAGAGCATAATCCTTTGTTTTTGCACGATATCGACCCAGAAGAGGAAGAGTATTTCCTCGGATTTTTCTTAGTCGGGGCGTATCAAGAGGTGCTTGGTATGAATCACAACCTCTTTGCGCACCCAAATGAGGCAACCGTGATTTTAAAAGACGGCGGATTTGAGATTACGGATTTTATCGAGTCGCAATCTGTCATTGATATCTTAGATGATATGGATTATGATGTAGTCGATATCAGAGAGAGCCTAAATGAACGAATCGCAAACTCGCCACTGCTTTCAGAAAAAGAGAAAAAGCATGTCCTAGGCGAGCTGTATTTGTTCCTAAATGATAATAGCTATTTAAAAACTATCCAATAAGGCGGGATTATGACTTTTTGGCAAACTATAAAACACGATTTTACCGAGCCATCTCGCCAAGATCCGGCTTGCAATAGCGTATTTGAGGTGATTTTTTGCTATCCGGGTGTGTGGGCGCTTATAAATTATCGTTTCGCGCACTGGTTTCATGAGCGCAAATTTCGCCTTATCGCGCGCATAATCTCTGGCATTACGCGCTTAATCACCGCCGTGGATATCAACCCAGGGGCGAAAATTGGCAGTGGCGTATTTTTCGACCACGGAGCAGGTTTAGTTATCGGCGAGACGGCGATTATCGGCGATAATTGTTTGATTTATCAAGGTGTAACCTTAGGTGGCGTTAGCTTGGAAAAGGGCAAAAGGCACCCTACCCTAGAAAACGGCGTAGTCGTGGGAGCTGGGGCGAAAATTTTAGGCAATATCACAATCGGAGAAAATTCAAAAATCGGCGCAAATTCTGTCGTGATAAAAGATGTCCCCGCAAACTCCACAGCTGTGGGCGTGCCAGCTAGGATTTTAGGCGAGTGCGACAGCGATCCGCTAGCGCATAATAAACTCCCAGATATTAATAAAGAGCTGATGAAATATCTAATCAAACGAATTGAAATTTTAGAAGATTGCATACAAAAAGGCGAAAAAGATGTTTGCGGCAAAGAAAACGAAATTAACAAAGAGTATGAAAATTATCTAAAATCACTCAAATAACAGGGGGAATAATGAGAAAAATTTTGATTTTGCTTGGAATTTGTGGTGCGTTAAACGCTGGGGATTTTAATAATCTTAAAATAGAAACAGTTAAAAAAATATATCAAAATCAAGAAAATTTTGATAAAATTTGTGGCGAAATTTGCACAAATTCTTTAAAAATCGCGTTTTTGAAAGATGAGGAATTCGCAAACGGAGAGATTGGTTGCCTAGATTATGATCCTACAATCTCTGGACAAGATGTTTGCGATAACCCAGAATATAAATTTGAAATTTCAAAATTTGGAGATGTAGAGGTAGAGCAAATTTGCAAAGGTTGGACGCCAGAAAGTCAAAAAATAATCTATAAATTAGAGTGCGGTGAAGATGATTGTAAGATAAGCGATATTTACAATACCGCAAACTATGAAGGCAAAGACGAAGCTTTCAGCGTCAAAGAGATGATTTATGATTGTTTAAAAACATACCAAAAGGAGAAAAAATGAAACTTGCTTCACGCATAAACAGACTAAGCGAAAGCCTAACAATCGCCATTAGCACACGCGCAAAAGAGCTTAAAGCTAGTGGGAAAGATGTGATTATTTTTAGCGCAGGCGAGCCTGATTTTGATACAGCCGAGGCGGCGAAAAATGCCGTAATAGAGGCTATGGCTAAGGGCTGTGGCAAATACACACCAATCCCAGGCACAGCTGAAATTCTAAACGCAGTCGCACTAAAACTAAAACGAGATAATGGCCTGGATTACAAACCTAGCCAAATCATCACAAATGTAGGGGCTAAACAATCGCTTTTTAATATTTTTTCATGTTTGATAGATGATGGTGACGAGGTTATCGTGCCAGCGCCATTTTGGGTAACATATCCCGAGATTGTTAAATTTTGCGGTGGCAAACCTGTCATAATCGACACAAAGCCAGAAAATAAATACAAAATCACAGCCTCTGAGCTAAAAGCAGCTATCACGCCACGCACGAAAGCGCTTAGCCTTTGCTCTCCGTCAAATCCAGCAGGAGCTGTGTATAGCAAAGATGAGTTAGTAGCGATTGCTGAGGTGCTAAAAGGCACGGATATTATTGTAATTGCAGATGAAATTTACGAAAAAATCATTTTTGATAAAGAATTTGTAGCTTGTGCAAGTATCAGCGAGGATATGTTTAATCGCACTATCACCGTAAATGGCCTTAGCAAATGTGGCGCAATGCCTGGGTGGAGATTTGGCTATACAGCGTGCGCGAACGACGAGCTAAACAAAGCTATGAAAAAACTTCAAAGCCAAAGCACGAGCAATATTTCAAGCATAGTCCAAGCTGGCGCAATTCCGGTGCTAGAAGGCAAAGCCGATGAGTATATCGCTATGATGAATAAAGAGTATCAAAAACGCCGTGATTACGCCGTAGATGCGATAAATGCGATAGAGGGTCTTAGCGTAGTCAAACCTGATGGCGCGTTTTATTTATTTATCAACTGCAGGGGCGTAGAAAAAGATAGTATGAAATTTTGCACAAAACTGCTAGATGAGGCACTTGTAGCGACCGTGCCAGGCGTGGGATTTGGTATGGACGAGCATTTTAGGATTAGTTATGCTTGCTCAATGGACGAGATAAAAGAGGGAATCGCGCGCATAGCAGAATTTGTGAAAAATTATAAATAAGCTAAATTTGCGAAATTTAAAATTTCGCAAATTTTGTAAAATTTGGGAGAAAATATGGCAAATTTTAAAAATTCACTTATGATGACTTTGGTAAATACAGAAACAATCCCTGGAAAAGAGATCGAGCAGGTTTTCGGCGTGGTGAGTGGAAGCACGGTCAGAGCTAAGCACTTCGGACGCGATATCATGGCAAGCCTGAAAAATATCGTAGGTGGCGAGCTAGTAGGATATACCGAGCTACTCGAAGAATCGCGCGAACAAGCAATCGAGCGTATGTGCTCTCAGGCCAGAGCCATGGGTGCAAATGCGATTGTTAATGTGAGATTTTCTACTAGTTCGGTTGCGGCTGGTGCGAGTGAAATTTATGTCTATGGCACGGCAGTTTTAGCAAGGTAAGATATGAACAATCTCATAATATTTCTCATTTTGCTTGGGGTTGGATATATCTTTGGCAAGCAAGCTGAGGTGCGCCATTTCGCTAGAATTCGCAAAAAAGAGGCTCTGTTTTTGCATATACCAACTACAAATTCAAAATACCCATTGCTAAATTCGGGCAAAATCGAAAGGGTGAGATTTGTAAGCGGAAATGTGGTTATAAGTATTGATTATTTCAAGCGAATTTACGCTAGCGTGATAAATTTTTTCGGTGGCGATGTCGTGCCGTATGAAAGCCTGCTAGACCGCGCTAGACGCGAGGCTGTGATTAGGCTAAAAGAAAAGGCCTTGGGCGCGGACGAGATTATAAATTTACGCATAGAAACAAGCTCGATAAATCAAACCACGAAAAATGTCGGAAGCGTGGAAATCCTAGCTTACGCTACGGCGATTTATTACGCCAAAGAGCCAAAACAGGCGAATTTCAATGGCTAAATTTATTCCCTCGCAAAACGAGGGCGAACAAAATTATTCCAAAGAAAATCATGCTATAAATTTCCTAGCCCTTGGCGTGGGGCTTGTAGCGGTTATCGCGTGCGCGTTTTTCGCGCTAAATATTTTCGTGGGCGTGGCTGTGAAATTTATCCCAGAGGGCAAAGAGTATAAAATTTTCAAAGCCAGTGAAAGCGAGCGTGCAATCGAGCCAAAACACGAAAGGCTTGCCAGACAAATCCGCACCCTAACCTCACGGCTAAATTCGTGCGCTAAGGTAAAAAATGAATATTTTATTGTGATAAATGAGAGTAAAATTCCAAATGCTAGTGCAGCCCTAAATGGCGCACTCACGGTCAATACCGGGCTTTTTTCGCATATTAAAAGCGAAAATGGGCTAGCCTTTGTTTTGGCACATGAATTAGCGCATTTTAAACACCGAGATCACATAAAAGGTCTAGGAAATGGCGCTGTAATGGCGATTTTGTTCGGTTTTAGCGATGAAAGACTAAGCCAAATTTTAGGCGGAGCGATTGCTGGCAAATACTCGCGTTCGCAAGAAGCCGCCGCCGATAGCGAGGCGCTTAGGATTTTAAACTGCGCTTATGGGCACATTGGCGGTGCAGATGAGTTTTTCGCTAGCGCAAAAAAGCTTGGTGACAGCGATACCTTCATCAATCTTTTTGAATCGCACCCGCTTTTGCAAAAGCGCATTGACGCGATAAAATCATCAAATTTCGGCGTGCAAAATACAATCAAACTCGAAGAAAATTTAAGCGAAGTAGTGAAATTTAAAAGATAAATTTGGCGTTAAATTTGCAAATTTAACGCCACTAAAATTTAGCTAAATTTATTGTTTTTTAAAGAGTGCGCAGCTTTTTTCGTTGCCAAGAGAGCAGGCTTTTTGGTGAAAAGCTATGGCTTTTTGATTGTTTTGTTGCAAATACTCGCCTTTGGCAAACATATTTCCGATTAGTCCGCACGCTGGGGCGTAGTTTAGATCGCAGGCTTTTTCGTAGCTAGCTATGGCCTCTGGTATGTTTTGGCGGTATGCGTTGCCTTTTAGATAATAAAACCCTAGATTATAGCACCCACTTCCCTCACCTAAATCGCAAGCTTTTTTGGCTAATTCGATAGCTTGGGTTGTGTTGCTATAAACTGAGCTGTCGTGGTAAATATAGCTTAAATTTACACATGCTGGGGCGTAGCCGCTATCGCAGGCCCTAGTATAATACCTAATCGCCTCTGGCTCTCTTCTAGCCACACCAAAGCCGTTGTCAAACATAACGCCTAGATTGTAGCATGCATACGCGCTTTTTAAATCACAAGATTGTTTGAAATACTTTTGCGCTACTGGGTCGTGGCTGTTTTCGAAGTATTTCATACCGACATTTAGGCAGCTTTGAGCATCTTTTGCGTAGCATTTAAGCTCGTCTTTTTTAGCCACGCCTAAAACCGCCCCCACAGCGCAAAGCGCTAGCAAAACCAAGATAAAAACATACTTTTTGTTCATTTTTATTCCTTACAAATCAAATTTGATATTTTTTTCATATCGTGCGCTAGCTGTTTGTTTAGCCAAATAGCATTGTAAATTCCATCTTCGCTTAGCGCACCACGATTAATTATGCGAAAGTTATTGCCCTCGCCTATTTTGCGTGGTATTTTACCACTTTCATCAGCCTCGAAATCATTTCGCCATTTACCATCAAAATAATATCTGCTAAGTTTTTTGATAAGTTTTTGCGAATTTTTATACTCATCAAGGGCGAGTTCAAATGCGTCTAGGCACTTTTGCACTTTTGCTAAAATCTCGCTCATCTGCTCTACTCGCTCTACTCGTTTCATCGCTTAGCCTAAATTTACTCTACCTGGACAGTGTATTTGCGAGGAGTGCCATTATCCACCTTTGGCTTTTTTTCCGTAGCTGGTGGTTCTTCTCTTTTTAGAGAGTCGATATCCACAACCCAACGCTTCTCTGAATTTTGTGCGATAGGTTTTTTCATGCTATCTTGTTTGGAGGCGTCTTGTTTTTTCTTAATTCTTTTTGTTTTTTTAGGCGGTTGTTTGGAGCTGTCTTTGACTATCGGATATGGCTCCACGCGCGGTTTTGGCTTGTTTTGGGCGCACCCTGCTAGCCCTAAACAAACAGCAAAAATAACAAAGGAATTTAAAATTTGACTTCTCATATTTTCTCCTTTTAAAAAACCTTGATTTTACAAAAAAAGAATTAAAAATTTAATAAGATTATAGCGAGAAATAGAATAAATTTTGCAAATTTAAGAGGGAATTGCCACTCTTAAATTTGCCTCTTAAATTTGCGCTAGGCAAGCTTACATCATGCCGCCCATACCGCCCATACCACCCATATCTGGCATTGGAGGAAGAGCTGGTTTGTCCTCTTTGATTTCGCTGACTGTCGCTTCTGTGGTTAGTAGCATGCTAGCGACTGAAACCGCATTTTGCAAAGCTACGCGCTCTACTTTTAGCGGATCGATGATTCCAGCGCTATACATATTTGTAAATTCGCCACTTGCAGCGTTGAAGCCTTGTGCCTCATCGCTCGCGTTTTCGACTGCGTTTGCGATTACGCCTGCGTCATATCCAGCGTTTTCTACGATTTGGCGAAGCGGAGCGTAAAGTGCGCGTTTGACGATATCTGCGCCGATTTTTTGATCGCCACTTAGATCTAGGCTGACATTTTTGCTAGCTTTGATTAGCGCAGCGCCACCGCCGATTACGATACCTTCCTCGACAGCTGCTTTTGTCGCATTTAGCGCGTCATCGACGCGATCTTTTTTCTCTTTCATCTCTGTTTCGGTTGCTGCGCCTACTTTGATTACGGCTACGCCACCGCTTAGTTTTGCAAGGCGTTCTTGTAATTTTTCTTTATCATAATCGCTTGTTGTCTCTAAAATTTGAGCTTTGATTTGAGCGATTCTAGCATCTATTGCGCTTTTTTCGCCTACGCCATTTACGATTGTAGTGTTGTCTTTGTCGATTACGATACGCTCAGCCTGACCAAGATCAGCCATATTTGCGCTTTCTAGCGTTCTGCCTAGCTCTTCGCTTACGACTGTTCCACCTGTAAGGATAGCGATATCTTCTAGCATTGCCTTTCTTCTATCGCCAAATCCAGGGGCTTTTACAGCTGAAATGTTTAGCACGCCACGAAGTTTATTGACGACCAAAGTCGCAAGCGCTTCGCCCTCGATATCCTCTGCGATGATTAGAAGTGGTTTGCCTGTTTTTTGAACTTGCTCTAAAACCGGAAGCAAATCTTTTAAATTTGTAATTTTTTTATCGAAAAGTAAAATTAGCGGTGAGCTAAGCTCTACTAGCATTTTTTCAGGGTTTGTGATGAAATATGGGCTTAGATATCCTCTGTCGAATTGCATACCCTCGACCACATTTAGCTCATCGTTGATTGATTTTGCTTCTTCGACTGTTATTACGCCGTCTTTGCCGACCTTTTCCATAGCCTCAGAAATCAAATCACCCACGCTCTCATCGTTGTTAGCTGAGATTGTAGCGACTTGGGCAATCTCTTTTTTGCCATTTACTTTTTTTGCTGATTTTTTTAGCTCTTCGATTACGGCTGCGCTAAATTTATCCATACCGCGTTTTACTTCGATAGGATTTGCGCCAGCTGTTACATTGCGTAAGCCCTCTTTGAAAATCGCGTGAGCTAGCACTGTCGCAGTAGTTGTGCCATCGCCTGCCTCATCGTTAGTTTTGCTTGCTAACTCTCTAACCAAGCTTGCACCCATATTTTCGAGAGTGTCTTTAAGCTCGATCTCTTTTGCTACGCTTACGCCGTCTTTTGTGATAGCAGGTGCGCCAAAGCTTTTTTGGATAAGCACATTTCTGCCTCTTGGTCCCATTGTGACCTTAACTGCGTCGTTTAATTTTTTTACGCCTGAGTAAAGTTTGTTTCTAGCTTCGTCTGAGAAAAAAATTTCTTTTGCCATTTTGATTCCTTTTATTTAAGTATTCCTAAAACATCTTCTAAATTTAAGATAAGATATTTCTTATCATCGATTGTGATATCCGCGCCAGCGTATTTTGCGAACGCTACAACATCACCAAGTTTTACGCTATCGCACTCTGTACCGACAGCCACGATTTTGCCAGTTGATGGCTTCTCTTTTGAAGCGTTATCTGGGATAATGATACCGCTAGCTGTGGTTTTGGTCTCTTCCTCGCGCTCGATTAAAACGCGTTTTCCAAGTGGTTGAAAATTCATTTTCGTCCTTTCTAAATTAGTTTTGATTTTCTAAAAGTTGTCACTCTGTATCTTTGAGTGCTAGATTATATGCAAAATTTGATTTTTTGTCAATAGTTTTAGGCTAAAATTTTGCTTAAATTTTAGCCTAAATTGCGAATTTTAAATTTTAGTTTAAAGCCGATTTTACCGCTTCGCTTAGGCGTTTGCCATCGACACTAGCGCCGAATTTTTCTTTTGCGGCTTTCATCACGCGCCCCATATCTTTGGCACTCGTTGCACCAAGTTCGCTAAGCAGTGCGCCCAAAGCCGCGCTAAGCTCGTCATCGCTAAGCTGTTTTGGTAGATACGCGCCGATAATTTCAGCCTCGCCAAGCTCTTTTTGCGCTAAATCTTCGCGCCCACCAGCCTTGTATTGCGCTGCGCTTTCGTTTCTGCGCTTGATTTCGGTTTGCAAAACACTAAAAACCCTCTCATCGCTCAGGGTAATTCTCTCATCAACCTCAATTTGTTTAAGCGTAGAATTTAGCATACGCAAAGCGTCTCTACGCACCGTGTCACCGGATTTCATAGCGGTTTTGATATCTTCTAGAATTTGCTCTCTTACCATTTTTTTCTCCTTGATAAAATTTGGGTATGATACTGTTTTATAGTAAAAATTTGAAGTAAAATTTAACCTAAATTTAGCATTGAACGATTTTTTGAATTTAACCTACGCCGTGAAATTCTCTGTAAGGGGGAGGGCGCGCTTTTTAGGAGACGCTACCCTCCCCGCATTTAATTCGCACGCAAAAGCGCTGTTCGCGCCTTTTACTCCGTGCGAATTTCCCCTGTAAAACCTTAGAAGTGGCTAAATTTTAAAAAGCGTTGCTTTTTAAAATTTAGCTGGTTTTATTTTTTATTACGGCTTCGCCAAATTTTGCATTAAATTTATACACACGCCCTCTCGTAATCCATCATCAACGACGATAAAATCTGCGCTGCTACCGCTAAAATCGCTCAAAATCGCCTCTAAAAGTAGCGCCCCAGCTACGATAACCTCTGCCCTATTTTCGCCCATTGCCTCGTCGGCTTCGCGCTTTGAGAATTTCAAAATTTGCTCTATCGCCCCAGCAAAATCGCTAAATCTCAAAACGCTTCCATTGATTTTGCCCGCGTCGTAATCTTTGGCACAAATTCCAAATTTAAGGGCGCTTATCGTGGTTGGCACACCGCTTGTGAGCACGATTTTTCCTGCACCAAAACTGCGCAAAAACTCCCTTGCGCTTCTTGTCTGCTCGTTTGCGATTTGGCTAAATTTGGCGTAATTAAAATTTTGTAAAATTCCAGGATTTTCGTTGCAAAATCTCACAATGCCAAATTTAAAACTTTGTCCAAATTCGGCACTGCTTATCTCTGTGCTAGCTCCGCCAAGGTCGATACTGACGGCATTTTGCGCTTTGATACCCAAAATTTGAAGTCTGTTTTCAATACCTAGTCGCGTCAAATTTGTCTCTCTTTCGCCGTCGATTATGCTAAATTTTACGCAAAATTCTTTGTAAAGTTTTTCGAAAAATTCTACGCTATCGCTGGCGACTCGAAAGGCTTCCGTTGCCACAGCGGCGTAAGGTAGGCTAAATTTGGCATTTTTAAAATTTCGCTCGCAGGTATCATCAAAACCCAAATTTCGCGCGCAGGTATCCCCGCTCTCTAAATTTTTAGCACAATTATCCAAAATCTCTAAATTTCGCTCATAAATCAAATCCGAAAGTTCTTCTAAAATTTCGCCCAAAGCCCGCAAAATGCGCTCTTTTGCGTCATTTTGCAAAGGCTTATTTGCCACTAATCCCCTAGCCGAGCCGACTATGCGCTCGCTAGATTTAACTATCTCAAAGCCCGTTTTGGCTGGCTTCATCACGCATGCGCGCAGTGTATTCGAGCCCAAATCAAAGCCTAAAACCATAAATTTCTCCTTACCTTTTTTGGTTATAATAGCGAAAATTTTCTTAGGAGTTAAAATGCTACTTGGAGTAAATATCGATCATGTCGCGGTTTTGCGCGAGGCGCGGGCGATGAACGACCCTGATATCTTGATGGCGGCTTACACCGCAATCAGCGCGGGTGCAAATCAAATCACGCTTCATTTGCACGAGGATCGACGCCATATCAACGAAGATGATATCGCCGATATCGTGCGCCACTCAAAGGTGCCTGTAAATGTCGAGTGTAGCGGCGGGAGCGAGCTTTTGGAGATTTTGGTCAAGGCTAAGCCATATCGTATCACGCTAGTGCCGCACTCTGGCGAGGATTGTGGGCTAAATCTGCACTCTGAGCAAATCGCGAGCGATATCGAGTTTTTGCAACACTCGGGTGTGCGTGTGGGGCTGTTTATCGAGCCTGTGCGCGAAGTAATCGACATGGCAAATGATTTTAATGTCCGCTCGATCGAGCTTCGCACCGGCACATACTCTGCGCTGTTTGCGACGATTAGGTCAAATTTGGCTTTTACGCCACATGCGATAAAGGCGTATAATCTCCCACTGGATACGCTAAAATCAATGTTAAAAGATGAAATCTCTAAGCTTCGCCACATGAGCGCGTATGCCAAGGGGCTAGGTATGAATGTGACTGCTGGTGGAGGTCTGAACTACCAAAATGTCTCTGCACTCGTAAAAAACAGCGAAATTTCGCTCGTAAATATCGGTCAAAGTATCATTTCGCGCGCGATTTTCGTAGGGCTTGAAAATGCGATAAAAGAGATGAAAGAGGTGATAAAACAGGCGAAATTTAGCCCAAAAGCAAAACTTAGGCGAAATTTGCGAAATCGTTAAACTCCAAAATTTCCGCTTCGCAAATTTTAAATACTGCGCCGAAATTTCGTCTTTAAGTGTCATTGCGAGGAAATGCGAAGCATTGACGAAGCAATCTACAAAGCTAAAATTAAAAGTAGAGTAAATGGCAGAATTTCGCGAAATTTTGAATTTTAGAATTTTGCCATTATAGCGGTTAGTGATTTGGATTTTGTAGATTGCCACGCCCGCAAAGCGGGTCATGTATATAGGCCGTCGGCTCACGCTGCAACTGGCTCCCAGCTATCGGTTCAGCAAT
>JAGBJQ010000004.1 GCA_017934385.1 Campylobacter sp.
CCAAATCGGGCTTTCTACCGCGAAATTAAAGTAATAACGCACGAAGCGCAAAACTTGCAGTTTAAAAGGGCTTCCAAGCTCCCAAAAAATCAGCCAAAATGCCGCTAATAACGCAGCAATAGCTAAAAGCTGTAAATGGCGTGAAATTTTAGAAAATGCGTGAAATCCAAAGAGATGATCAGCCGTAGCAATCGTGGCAACTCCTACGCTAATGCCCACAAAAAAGGCATATCCCATAAGCAAAAGCCCAAGTGGAACCTCGCGACTGACATTGTAGCTGGCCTCTTGGCCGTTTAAAAACACACTACAAATCCCCACGAGCCCCACTGCGCACAGCGCAAGTGATAGAAAAAGAAGCCCAAATTTCGGGGTTTTGGCGACTTTTGTCATCTTTGCTCCTTTAAATTTGATATTAAAAATTTGGCAAAATTTAAAATAAACTCAAATTCTTTTAAATTTTCAAAATTTGCTAAATTTTTACTCAAAGGCTCTAAAAAGTCCAAAAATTTAGTAAATTTCAAAAATTTCTCCCACTCGCCCTGCTCTGCTAAAATCGCGCAAAATGCGAGTAAATTTGAGGCGTGGTCGCAGTTTTTTTCCACCACAAAACCACAAAATTCATAAAATTTGCAAATTTCATTGTAACTCTCGCCAAACATTTTTTTATCTAACCAAACCCCAGCTAGAAGCGAAGTGCCGAATTTGGCTGAGTTTAAATCAAAATAAAAAATGTAATTGCTGATAATTTCGTCTAAATTTGGCGTTTTTAAATCGTTAAATTTGAAATTTGAAAATTTATTGAAGCGCTTGGCGAATTCGCCGTTTGCAAATTCGCCAAGCGCGCAGTATTTCTCGCGCCAACCCTCCGCTGGAAAGGCGAGCAAATCGGCGCATAAGTCTAGGCAATCAATCGAAATTTGATTATTTTTCATCGCCTTTTAGCACTTTTCTTTTTGGCAGGTTCGAATACTCGACCATGCTTGCTTCGTAGTTTTTGACTTTGTCATTTCCCATGATGTATTTTGTCGCAAACCAGCCACCACTTGCGTGCCAGCCTGTGTTGCAATACCAAATTTGTGGTGCGTTTGGATCTAGACCAGCTGTTTTAAATAGCTCGCCAACAGCTTCTTTATCGGTGTTGATATAAAAAATGCCGTCGTTTTCTTTGGCAAGTTTGCCGATAAAGATATTTCCATCAACGCCCTCTAAGTGCCCGCCTTTGGCTGCTTTTGGGTGCTGTTTTTCGCCAGAGTATTGAGCTTCGATTCTGCCATCAATTAGTGCTACGCTGTTTGTAACCACAGCCTCGTCGATATCGTAAGCAGTCGCAACGATGTCTTTGTTAAATTTAGTGATTTTAAAATCGCTTTTTTCTGGTGTGCTAGCCTCTGTGCTTAGCTCGCCACCAGCTTTTTTCCAAGCGTCAATTCCGCCGTTTAAAATCGCTGTGTTTGTAAGGCCGTAGTATTCAGATACGAATAGAGCCAAAGTCGAAAGCGTATAATCAGGAGCAGCTTTTGCGTCGTTGTAGAAAACTACTGCGCTAGTATCTTTGATACCACTTTTTTGAAATAATCTCTCAACTGTTGTCGGAGAAGCGATAAATCCTGGCATTTCGCCTCTTGCCTCTCTGAAATCAGCCTCTTTCCAAGCAACTGCACCTTTGATATGACCTGCGCCATATCCTTCGCCTTCTTGAAGGTCGATTAAAACTAGGTCTTTATCAGCCAAATTTGCTTTTAGCCACTCGACATCTACGACCTTGTTTTGTGGTAAATCTAGGGCAAATGCGCATGTGCAAGCAGCCGCTAGTAATGATGAAGTAAGTAATTTCATGATATCTCCTTAAAAATGAAATTGTTGCAAAAAAAAATTGTAACAAAATTTAGTAATATTAAATTAAAAATTTATCGAAATTTTATAAGTTAGATTAAAATTTTCCGTGATTTTGTCACAAATAATGTGAAAAATTTAGAAATATTAAATTTTCATTTACTTTGTGTTAATAATTTGTTATGCAGAATTTGGATAAAATAGACAGCTTTTACTTTAATTATTAAAATTTAATAACCGAGGTTTGTATGAAGAAAATTTTCTCACTAATTGCGACGCTAGCACTGCTTAGCGGATGTTCGTATTTCGAAAAAAAAGAAGAGGGCGCAGGAGGGGGTGCCAAGGGCGCTGGCGGTATGCCACCGCTTCAAGTAGCTGTTTTTAAGGCTCAAAAATCCGATGTTCCAATTGCGCTAAAATTTAACGGCGAAACCGCGAGCGATTTAGATGTAACGCTAAAATCGCAGGTTTCTGGCACGATAGAAAAACAGCTTTTCACCCCTGGCGTGCGCGTAGAAAAGGGCGAGGGGCTTTATGAAATCGACAAATCTCGCTACCAAGCGATTTTTAATAGTGCAAAAGCTAGCCTAAACAACGCCAGCGCAGATTACGAGCGCGCTAGGAAATTAAAGGCGAGTAATACCATTTCAGCGCGTGAATTTGACGGCGCAAAATCAGCTTACGAAGTGGCTAAGGCAAATTTCGAAAGTGCGAAAATCGACCTTGATAATGCCCTTGTCAAAGCCCCATTTGACGGCATTGTAGGCGATACGCAAAAAGATACTGGCTCGTTTGTGGGCGTAGGCGAAAATCTAGTCAGACTTACAAAACTAAATCCAATTTATGTGAAATTTGGAATTTCTGATACCGATAAGATGAAAATTGATAGAAATTTAGCCAGCAGCGATTGGTATATGAAAAACACAAAGGCTACAATTTCCCTTAATGACAAAATTTATGAAGGAAATGTGGTTTTCATCGATAGCGTCGTAGATAGTGCGACTGCAAGCGTGAGCGCCAAAGCGCAATTTAACAACCTAAATTATGAAATTCAACCAGGAATTTACACTAGAATTTCAGTCGATGGTTTCGTGCAAAAAGATGGCTTTCAGATCCCGCAAATCGCAGTTTTGCAAGATCTAAGCAACTCTATCGTTTATGTCGTAGATGCAAACAATACCGTGGCCAAAAAAATAGTAAAAGTTATAGCCCAGGATTCTACGACGATGACCATTTCAGAGGGTTTGAGCGATGGCGATTTGATTGTTTTGGATAATTTTTCAAAAATTCAAGTCGGCGCCAAGGTGACCCCGCTTCCGCCAGAAACAGACGCGACAAAGGCTAGGTAGGCAAGTATGTTTTCTAAATTTTTTATCAATCGCCCAGTTTTCGCAAGCGTTATTTCGATTATTATCGTTATTGCTGGAACGATTTGTCTATTTATCGCCCCTGTGGAGGAATACCCGCAACTAACCCCGCCTCAAATTTCAGTTACAGCCACATATAGTGGCGCAGACGCGCAGACTATCTCAGATACCGTCGCTTCGCCACTAGAAAACGCAATCAACGGCGTCGATGATATGATTTATATGAGTTCATCATCTAGCTCGTCAGGTAGGGCAAATATCAGCGTGTTTTTCAAGGTCGGCACCGATCCGCAAGAAGCACTCGTAAATGTAAATAATAGAGTAAATCCAGCCCTAACCACGCTTCCGGCCGAAGTGCAAAGAATGGGCGTTAGCGTTACGGAGCGTTCATCATCGATACTTTCTGCGTTTTTCTTTTATGACCCAACAGGTCAAATGAGCCCGCTTGATATCCAAAACTATGTCAGCATTAATGTCGTCGATGAGCTAAAACGCGTTAGTGGTGTGGGCGACGCACAGGCTCTTGGCACGAAGGATTACTCAATGAGAATTTGGGTAAATCCAGGACTTATGGCCAAACACAATGTCGTATCATCTGACATAATCGCAGCCATTAGAGAGCAAAACAGCCAATACCCAGCCGGAAAGCTAGGCGAGCAACCAAACGATTTGGGTAACCCTTATGTCTATGCAATCCAGCCAGAGGGGCGTTTGAAAACGGTCGAAGAGTTCGAAAATGTAATCATTAGAGCCAGTGATGATGGTAAATTTTTGCGTGTAAAAGATGTAGCTAGGGTCGAGCTTGGGGCTGAGAGCCTTATCATTAATGGTAAATACCAAGGATACGACGCAACGCCAGTTTTCATCTATCAACAAAACGGCGCAAACGCCATTGCTACGCTTGATGCCGTAACTGCGCGTTTAGAGCAGTTAAAGCAAAATTTCCCAGGCGCGCTGACTTATAGCAACGGATACGACACGACAGAATTTGTAAAGGTCTCTATCGAAGAGGTTATTCATACCTTTGTAGAAGCGATGATTTTGGTCGTTTTGGTTATTTATATGTTTTTAGGAAATTTCCGCGCGACGATTATTCCAATGCTAGCGGTGCCAGTATCGATTTGTGGAGCGTTTATCGGAATTTACGCTTTTGGATTTTCGATAAATTTAATTACCCTTTTTGCCCTAGTTTTGGCTATTGGTATCGTCGTCGATGATGCTATTATCGTTATCGAAAATGTGGAGAGAATTTTGCACGAAGAGCGAAATTTAAGTGTCAAAGAGGCCACGATTAAGGCAATGGACGAGATCGTAAGTCCGGTGATTTCAATCGTGCTTGTTCTTGCGGCGGTTTTCGTGCCGGTTGCTTTTATGGAGGGCTTTGTCGGCGTTATCCAAAGACAATTTGCCTTAACGCTCGTTTCATCTGTGGTTTTCTCTGGATTTGTCGCCCTTACTCTAACCCCTGCGTTGTGTGCGCTTTTACTTCGCAAAAAAGAGGCCGAGCCGTTTTGGTTAGTGCGCAAATTTAACGAATTTTTCGATTTTTCAACCCGCCTTTTCTCAGCAGGTGTTGCAAAAATTTTGCGCCATGTGATTTTGTCTTTGTGCCTTGTGGGAATTATTATTTTTGTGATGTTAGAGTTATTTAAAATCACTCCGGGCGGACTTGTGCCGGCAGAGGATAAAGGCTATGTAATGGGCTTTTCGACACTTCCGTCGGCTAGACCTTTGGTAGCTACTGAAAAGCACATGGATTTCTTGCGTGGCACACTTTCGCAAAATCCAAATGTCGAAGCAATCATCACAATCGCGGGATTTGATATGATGGCAGGTGGTGCTAGGGAAAATTCAGGCGTATTTTTCTCTAAACTTAAACCTTGGGAAGTCCGCCCTGAGGCTAACCAATCAGCCCAATCAATCGCAAACGCGCTAACTGGACAGCTTTTTGTCATGGATAGAAGCGCGATGACCTTTGCCCTAACCCCACCTCCGATTAATGGTTTATCAATGACTGGTGGATTTGAAGTTTATGCAGAAAATACTACGGGCAAAAACTATCAACAAATCGCCGATGATATGGCGCGAATAGTCGCCAAAGCTTCGCAAAATCCAGCTTTGCAAAATGTCCGCTCTACGCTAGATGTAAATTTCCCGCAATACAATCTAAGCCTAGATAAGGAAAAAATCAAAATGCTTGGAATTTCAATCCCTGATATTTTTACGACGATAAATTCGACTATCGGACAATACTACATAAACGATTTTAACCTTTTGGGTAAGACATACCGCGTCTATATGAGAGCAGAACAGCTCTTCCGCGATACGCCAAATGATTTAAGGACGCTTTATGTGCGCTCGGCTAGTGGAAATTTAGTTTCGCTTGATTCGGTTGTAAATTTAGAACGCGCCAAAGGCCCTGATATCGTCGATCGTTTCAATGGCTTCCCAGCAGCTAGACTTATGGGCGATCCTGCCCCTGGATATACTTCTGGTCAGGCGATTGATGCTATTAGAGATACGATTCTTGGCGAATTCCCTACTGGATACACACTTGGTTGGTCAGGCACGGCTTATCAAGAGGTAAATGCAGCAGGAACTGGCGCAAAGGCCTTTGCGTTTGGACTTTTGTTTGTATTTTTGATTTTGGCGGCGCAGTATGAGAGGTGGCTAATGCCAATGGCTGTTCTTACAGCCGTGCCATTTAGCGTGTTTGGTGCGCTTTTATTCACATGGGCTAGGGGATTAAATAACGATATATATTTTCAAATCGGACTTATTTTGCTTATCGGACTTGCGGCAAAAAATGCGATCTTAATCGTCGAATTTGCTATGCAAGAGTATCAACACGGCGGAAAAAGTATCGCAGAAGCAGCGATAAGTGCTGCAAAAATGCGTTTTAGACCGATTGTTATGACATCTTTGGCTTTTGGTCTTGGCGTTTTGCCTATGGTACTTGCCACAGGAGCAGGTTCTGCTAGCCGTCACGCGCTAGGAACTGGCGTGCTTGGTGGAATTTTGGCTGCTTCGACGATAGCGATTTTCTTCGTGCCGCTATTTTTCTACCTTTTGGAGAGCTTTAATGCGTGGCTAGATAAGCGAAAAATAAAATCAGAGGAAAAAGATGAAAACTAAAATTTTACTAGGAATTTTAACTGGCGCACTGATTAGTGGTTGCAGCTTTAAGCCTGATATGCCTACTCGCCATATCGAGTATAGATCTGGATACGAGGCGACAAATGTGAGCCAAATGTGGTGGAAAAGCTACAATGACACCCAGCTAAATGCGCTAATTGATAGTGCTTTGGCGAATAATTCTGATTTAATGCTAGCTTTAAATAATATCGAGCGTGCAAGGCTAAATTTGGGTCTAAGCAAGCTTGAATATCTACCAAATATCGGAATTTCAGGCTCTGCAATGCGCCAGAATAATTATGCTAATATGCCTGATTCAAATTCTCACGCTTCTTACGCGATTTCAGCACCACTTAGCTATGAGATTGATTTTTGGGGTAGGGTGCGAAACAGCGTGGGTGCTAGCGCGGCGCAGTATATGGGGACTAAATACGATTATGAAACAGCCAAAAACACAATCACTAGCGCGGTTGCAAGCTCGTATTTCGCGCTTTTATCTCTAAAAGAGCAAGAAAGAATTTTAACTAAATCGCTTAAAAGCTACGAGCAGACGCAAAATTATCGCAAAAAAGAGCTAGAAGCTGGCGCGATAAATCAAATCACACTTAGTCAAGCAAGTGCCGCTGTGCAAAACGCCAAAGCGAGCCTAATCGCCGTGCAAAACCAAATTTCTCAGGTGCAAACCTCGCTTGCGATTTTAGCCGGCAAAAGCTATGACGGGATCGTAAATCCGCAAATCCTCACAGCCGCAAAACTGCCTAATGCCCCACAAATCCCAAGTGGCGTGCCAAGCGATGTTTTGCTTCATCGCCCAGATGTGGCAAAGGCCTTGGAGGATTTGCGCGCCAGCAACTTTCTAGTCGGCGTTGCTAAGGCAGGGTATTTCCCGACTATCTCGCTAACTGGGGCATTTGGCTATGCAAGTAGCGATTTTGATAGATTGATTAGCTCGACTACTAGCTCGTGGAGTATCGGTGGCTCGCTCGTGGGGCCTTTGCTTGATTTTGGGCGAACTAAAAAGAGGGTTGATATCGCAAATGTCGATCAAAACTCATCTTTTATCGCTTATGACAAGGCACTAAAAACGGCTCTTGGCGATGTCAAAGACGCCCTAACTACGCTTAAAAATGCAAAAGAACGCAAAAAAGCGATGAGCGATTTGCTAAGCTCGCAACGCAAAATTTACAAAGATGCGACCGAGCTTTACAACGCTGGATATTCTAGCCATTTAGAATTCCTAGACGCGCAACGCAATCTTTTAAACACAGAACTTGCCAAAGTGGGCGCTGATTTAGAAGAGCTAGAAGCTAGCGTAAATGCTTACAAGGCGCTTGGCGGGGGATTTAGCATAAGCGACGAGGAGCTAAAAGAGATTTTAGGAGCTGATGCCGATACTGCGCCTGATATGTCTGCTGTACCGATAGATAGGATATTTAGGTAAAATTTGCGGAATTTTAAAATTCCGCAAATTTTCAAATTTCAGCTTCAAATTTAAAATTTTAGTTATAATCCAAGCCTTTTTAGACAGGTGTCCGAGTGGTCGAAGGAGCACGCCTGGAACGCGTGTGAGGTGCAAGCCTCCGAGGGTTCGAATCCCTTCCTGTCTGCCAGAATGTAAATTACAGAATAAATTTTATTTAAATCAAATTTTGCTATAATTGCGCCTTAAATTTTATTACAAGGAGGGGTGATGTTTTCGCCTGTTTTGATTGGATTTGGTGGCGGTTTGGTCGCTATCGTGGTCATTTGTGTGCTTGCGGCTATGTATTTTAGGACCGTCGTGGAGACAAACGAGGTTCATATCGTCCAAAGTGCGCGCAAAACGCAAAGTTTTGGCAAAGACACTGGAAATGGAAATGTGTATTATAATTTCCCGGGTTGGGTGCCGATTTTAGGCGTTAGCAAGATAATTTTGCCAGTTTCAGTATTTAGTATCAAAATCGAGGCTTACGAAGCTTACGATGTGGGTAGGCTGCCATTTGTCGTGGATATCACGGCGTTTTTCCGCATTGCTGATTCAAATTTAGCCGCCCAAAGGGTCAAAGACTTCGACGATCTCAAAAAACAACTCACAGATATTATCCAAGGCTCAATCCGCTCGATTTTAGCCAAACGAGAGCTCGAAGAAATTCTCACAATCCGCTCAGCCCTAGGCGAGGATTTCACCGTTTCGGTTCAATCTCAGCTTGAAAACTGGGGCATTGCGCCTGTGAAAAATATCGAATTAATGGATATTAAAGACAAAGAGGGCGAAAAGGTCATTTTCAACATAATGGAAAAGAAAAAATCCGCTATCGAAAAAGACAGCCGTGTCGAGGTCGCCGAAAACCGC
This sequence comes from Campylobacter sp., assembly GCA_017934385.1. Lineage (GTDB taxonomy): Bacteria > Campylobacterota > Campylobacteria > Campylobacterales > Campylobacteraceae > Campylobacter_B. The sequence goes on from JAGBJQ010000004.1 coordinate 8,668, forward strand.
AAACGCGCCCAAATCGCTGAAATCGAAGCCAAAAGAGAAACCGAGATCAAAGAGCAAGAAGCCCTAAAACTCGTAGGTCTTAAAACCGTCGAGCAAGAGCGCGAGGTCGCAATTAGCAAAGAACAAGCCAAACAAGTGGTAAAAGAGCAAGAAAAAATCACCCAAGAAAAGGCAATGGAGGTCGTGCGCGTCCAAGATGTCAAAAAAGCAGAGATTAAAAAGCAAGTAGAAATCGTCCAAGCTGAGCAAGAACAGCGCAAAATCGAAATCGACGCAGAGGCTAAGAAAACAGCCAAAATTAAGGAAGCCGAAGCCCAAAAAGAAAACCAAATCCTAATCGCGCAAGGCGATAAAGAAAGGCAGTTTTTGGAGGCAGCTGCGCTTTTGGAAATCAAAGACAAAGAGAGCCAAGGTATCGCAAAAATCGGTTCTGCTGAGGCCGAGGCTTTGAGATTAAAAGAGCTAGCCCCTGTCAATGCGCAAATCGAGCTAGCGCGCGAAATCGGCGAAAACGAGGGTTATCAAACATATCTAATCTCAATCGAGCAAATCAAGGCTAACCGCGACATCGGCTTAGAACAGGCCAAAGCCCTAACTAGCGCAGATCTAAAAATCATCGCAAACAACGGCAATGTAAGTGAGGGGCTAAATTCGCTTGGTAGCGTGCTAAGCACGAGTGGTGGCACAAAAATCGCCTCCATGCTAGAAGGGTTAGCCCAAAGTGAGTTTGGAAAACAGCTTGTCGATAAAATCACAAAACCAAAAGATACAAAAGAATAAAAATTTAACCCCGAATTTGGGGTTAAATTTGATTTATTTTATCTTGACATTAATTTGAAATCTAACTATAATACGCCCTAAATTTCAGGGGCAAAAATGAAAAAAGAACGAAAAAGTATATTTTTAAGTGCGCTTCTTGTAAGACATGCAAACGAGTATATTATCAATGAATTTAAAAAATTTGAAATTTTTGGAATTTCGCCTAGTCATGGAGATATTTTTCACTGTCTTTTTGGTGGTAAAACACTGACACCAGCGCAAATTTCAAAAAAAATAAATCGCACAAAAGCCACTGTTACAACCCTACTTGATAAGCTCGAAAAAGAGGGTTTTTTGACAAGAGAAAAAGATGAAAATGACGCAAGAAGCATAAATATAAAACTTACTCAAAAAGGGGAAAATTTAAAACCTAAATTTGATGAAATTTCAAAGAATTTAAATGAAATTTTGGCAAATGATTTTAGTGAGTTTGAATTAAATGCGCTAGATACGCTTTTAGAGCGAGCTATAAAAAATTTTAAAAATAAAATTTAGTTAGATAACAAAGGAAAATTTATGAAAAATTTATTAGTTTTTGTTGTTTTGTTGTTGGCGCAAATTTTGCCTGCTAATGAAACATTGGCTGAAAATTTTAACCAAATTTGCTACCAAAATACAAGCAAATCAGAGTGCAATAAAAAGGCAATGCACTATTTTCAAATCGCCATAAACACAGCCGATGAGGTGCTTGCAGATAAATTAATCGATGCAAAAGCCACTTTTTTTACCCCAGTTTCCAAAGACCCGCTTTATGGCGGAGCAGGGTATATCTCGGTGGTAAATTTCATGAGGCAAAGCTTCCCTGATATCAAATGGGAGATTAAAGATATCGTCGCAAACGACGCTGTGGTGGCTGTTTTGTGGGAGTGTAGCGGCACACACGAGAGGGGCGAATTTTACGGCAAAAAGGCGGACAAAGCGAAATTTTCGTTTAGCACGATGAATTTTTACTATTTTGACGAAAATGGTAAAATCACAAACGATGTCGCAGGCGAGGGGCTTGCGGGGCTTTTAATGGATCTTGAAATTTTAAAATAATCTTATTTTAAGGAGAAAAAATGAAAAACTACACTTTTGCAAGGCTCGATAGCAACGAGCGCGTCGAGTTTAAAGAGCTTTTGGGTCTAAGCGGTTGCGAGATTAGCTTAAACACCCTGCCGGCGGGCGTTAGCGTGCCTTTCGTGCATGCACACAAGCAAAACGAAGAGGTCTATATCGTGCTGGAAGGTAGCGGCAAGCTTTTCATCGACGGCGAAGAAATCGCAATCGCTAAGGGCGATATTTTCAAAATCGACCCAAGTGGCGAACGTTGTATCAGTGCTGGCGATGAGGCGATTAGATTTCTTTGTATTCAGGTCAAAGCAGGCTCTTTGGAGCAATACACCGACACCGACGGCGTTTTGCGCGAGGGGATTAAGCCAAGCTGGCTATTTAATGTAAAATAGTGGAATTTAAAATTTCGCTTCGCAACTCCGTAATACTGCGCCCGAATTTTAAAATTCGGCGCAAAATTTGAAATTTGTGAAGCGCGGAAAATTTAAAATTTAAGGGGTTTTTATGCCGTATATCGATGCAAAATTTAGCGCGAAATTTGATGAAAAAACACTACAAAGCGTCGTGGGCGCACTTTGTAATGCCGTAAGCGAGGCGTTTGGTAAAAAAAGTGAGAGCATAATGAGCGCGGTAGAGTGCGACAAGGCGTTTTTTATAGCGCAAAATCCGCTAGATAGCGGCGCGTATATCGCAATCTCGCTGCTAGGAACTAGCGTAGAAAAGCAAAAATGCGAGGTTTGCGTTAGGCTTGTGAGCGAGGCGTTGCGTGGCTTTGGCATAAATCCTGATGAGGTGTATGTGACATTTCACCCGATTCCGCTGTGGGGCAGAGGTGAGAAGATGTTTTAGGGCGAAATGAGCTTTAAAATTTGGAGTTAAATTTAGGCGAAAAATTTAGCCAAATTTCAAAATTTGGCTAAATTTTAAATTTACTTGATTTTTTCTATCTGTTCGACTAACTCTTTTGCGATTGCGACAATGGCACCATTTTCGAAATCATCGCTTCTGTTTGCGCCAGCAATCGTTTTTAGGTTGCCAAAAAATCCAGGGTTATATCGCATTTTGTTGTTTTGGGTTACGGCTCTTACGATTTCATTGTTTTTTATGATTTTGATTTCGTAAGTAAAGAAGATATTGCCGATAGAATCGGTTTTTGCAAAGGTTGCCTCCCCTACAAATTCTCTTTGATAATCTAAATCTATATGAATTTGCTCACTAGAATTTGCGTTTAAAAGATTTTTTTGCGCTAATTGATTTTTGATTTCATTGTTTAACTTGGTTTCTACGACGCTTTTGTCTTGATAAACAACATTTTCTGGCTGATGATTTTGTATGAAATTTAGATTTATAGCATCGAATTTATACGCGCCACTTATCGGCTGGGAGGGCGTTTGTGCGCTATTTCCCACGCAACCTGTTAAAAATAGGCTAAAAATTATAGCCAAAGCAAAAGAAAATAATTTTTTCATAAGGTCTCCTTAAAATTTTCATTGGCAAGGCAGACGCCAAGCTCTGTTTGATTTTTAAATTCGAAAAATGATTTTATCGGTAAAATTTTAAAATAAAGTAAAAAATTTGATTTAAAAAAGTGGCCGGGAGATAGGGATTCGAACCCCAGGAGGTGTTACCCTCAACGGTTTTCAAGACCGCCGCTTTCGACCGCTCAGCCATCTCCCGATAGAATTATTCTGTTTTTTCGCTGACCCACTCTGCGCCGTTATGAACCTTCTCTTTGGTCCATTGACCAGCGTTTTTTGAGTCTTGTTTCACGCCTTGCCATGTGTTTGAACACCCGCTAAACGCCAAAACTAAAAGTATCGTAACTATATATTTCATAGACTCTCCTTGTTGTTTTGGAAGCGACACCCGGATTCGAA
>JAGBJQ010000053.1 GCA_017934385.1 Campylobacter sp.
GTGGCACTTCTAGGAAGCGGATTTGATCCGGGCGTTACAAATGTATTTTGTGCCTATGCTCAGCAAAATCTCTTTGATGAAATCAATGAAATTGATATACTTGATTGCAACGCAGGCGATCACGGATACGCATTTGCAACAAATTTTAACCCAGAAATTAATTTGCGTGAAGTTTCAGCTAATGGTCGCTACTGGGAAAATGGCTCGTGGATCACCACAAAACCGCTTGAAATAATGATGAAATGGGACTATCCGCGTGTCGGCGTGAAAGATAGCTATTTGCTTTATCACGAAGAAATGGAAAGTTTGGTTAAAAATATCAAAGGCTTAAAGCGAATTCGCTTTTTTATGACCTTTGGGCAAAGCTATCTAACGCACATGCGTTGCTTAGAAAATGTAGGAATGCTTCGCATTGACGAAGTCGAGCATAACGGCATGAAAATCGTGCCGATTCAATTCCTAAAAACACTTTTGCCTGACCCAGCTTCTTTGGGACCACGCACAAAAGGCAAAACAAATATCGGCTGCGTTATCAAAGGTTTTAAAGGCGGCAAACCACGCAAAGTTTATATTTACAATGTCTGCGACCACGAAGAGTGCTTTAAAGAAACTGGCGCGCAAGCCGTTAGCTACACCACAGGTGTGCCAGCTATGATAGGCTCTATGATGATAGCAACTGGAAAATGGAGTGGAAAAGGCGTATTTAATATGGAAGAATTTGATGCCAAACCATTTATGGACGAGCTAAATCGACAAGGCTTACCATGGGAAATCATCGAAATGGATCCAAACGAGAGCAGGGTGGCAGAGTAAAATTTGCCCGTAAATTCGCTAAATTTTGGCTCAAATTTGAGCCAAAATTTTAAATTTAAAGCAAAACTTTACCCATACTACTACTTATAAAATCCACAAGAAACGGCATTATAGCGCACAAAACCGCACACAAAGCCACGGCGAAATTTATCGGCGCGCTACTTTGGCGCAGCGCTGCGCGAAATTTGGCCGAGCGAAAGTCCGCCTCGCACAAAAACATACACACGATTAAACGCAGATAATAATACAGCGCAATCGCGCTATTTACCGCCATTATCACAGCCAAGCCGTAAAATTCGCTCCTAATAGCAGAGCCAAGCAGATATAATTTGCCCCAAAACAGCCCAAACGGCGGAATCCCAGCGAGGCTAAGCATAAAAATAGCCAGCGCAATCGCGCGCAGTGGAAATGTATGGATAAGGCCGTTAAATTTCTCGTATGGATACTCAAAACGGCTCCAAATCTCGCTACCTGCGCCGTGCAAATCCCTTTTTTCCCTTGCGCTCCAAAGCACGGCAAACGCGCCTAAATTCGCCATTGCGTATAAAACCCAATAAACAAAAAGGCTTAAATTTGCTTCCGTCGTGCCGATAACTATGGCGCAAAGCCCAAATCCAGCGTGGCTAATCGCGCTGTAAGAGAGCATGCGTTTGACATCGTGCTGGACTAGCGCCATGACATTTGCCACGCTCATTGTAAGCACGGCGATTGCGTATAAAACCGAGTTAAGCCACGCTACGCCTATGTTTTGCAATGCTTCAAAAAGTCTAATGGCCACAATGAAGGCCGCGATTTTAGGCGCGACGGACATAAAGCCACTAAGGGCTGAGCTAGCGCCCTCGTAAGCGTCCATAATCCATGCGTGAAATGGGATAAACGATAGCTTAAAGCCGATAGAAGCTATCATAAATGCACTTGCGCCAAACAGAGCTGCGCTCGTGCTAAGGCCTGAATTTTGCGCAATCATAGCGATTTGCGAAATTTCAAATGAGCCTGTGATTAAGAAAAATAGCGCCGCACCAAATGCGTAAAACGCTGAACCCAGCGCGCCCATTACGAAGTATTTGAGCGCAGCCTCAGCAGAGCGCGCGCGGTTGTGCATGGCAATGAGTGTATAAAGTGCCAGCGATGAGGTCTCTAATCCAACGAAAATCATCATTAAATTTTCGCTTGATGCCATAAATTCATACCCTAAAATCATAAAAAGAAAAATGGCGAAAAACTCCGCTACGCTGTATTCGTGCGCGCTTTTAGCCCCAAGGCTTAGCCAGATATAAAACACGCTACAACCCAAAATTATGAGGGTTGCAAGAATTGCTAGATTATCAACTAACATAATATCGAAAAAGCCTCTTGCGCCGCCGCTGTATCCAAAAACGAAGCCAAAGTCCAAAATAAGGGCTAAAAGTGTGATTATGGCGTAGAAGTTTTGGGGTAATTTGCGCCCCAAAAGGCAAAGTGTTAAAATCAGTAGCGCAAACACGCACAAAATCGCCATTGGCACGATTACGGCTAAATTTAAAAGACTATTTTGCATTTATCACCGCCTTGAAATTTGCTTTTTCTATATAGTTTTTGGTGGCTAAATTTTGGGCGTTGTGCGCCATGAGAGCGATATTTTCGCTCACACTTGGCGAAATGCGGCTAAGCATAAAATTTGGCGCGACACCTAGAAAAATGCACAAAACACAAATCGGAACAATGCTTGAAATTTCGCTAAATTTCAAATCCTTTAAGCTCTTGTTTTGTTCGACGCAAATTTTGCCAAAAAATGTTTTTTTGTATAAATTTAAGCTATAAATCGCCCCCATAACTATACCAAATCCACCAAAAAGCGCATACGAAAAGCTGATTTTATAAATGCCAAGCAGGCTTAAAAACTCGCCCACAAAGCCAATCGTAAGCGGAAGTCCAATCCCGCTAAATAAAACCACGCCAAAGCAAAAGGCATAAACTGGCATAATTTTGGCAAGTCCGCCAAACTCGCTTAGCAGCTTTGTGTGGCGTCTATCATAGATGAATCCCACAAGCATAAAAAGCCCGCCAGAGGTGATGCCGTGGCTAATCATCAAAAATATCGCCCCGCTAATGCCCTCGCTTCCAAGCGAGAAAATGCCTAGTATTATCACGCCCATGTGAGCGATAGAACTGTAAGCGACGACTTGTTTTATGTCTTTTTGCGCAAATGCGATGAAGCTGGTATAAATCACCATAATTACCGCCAAAATGCACATTAAAGGGGCGAAATGCACGCACGCATCAGGGAAAAGTGGCAATGAAAATCGCACGAAGCCGTAAGTTCCCATTTTTAGCAAAACAGCCGCTAGCAAAACAGAGCCGATTGTAGGAGCCTGCCCGTGCGCGTAAGGTAGCCAAGTGTGAAATGGAAACATCGGCGTTTTTATCGCAAAAGCAATTCCAAAAGCTAAAAATAGCAAATTTTGTGCATTTATTGGCAAATTTAGCCCCTGCCACGCGATGAGATTAAAGCTTAGTTCGCCCGTGGATTTGTAGTATAAATACGCCATTGCGATTAGCCCCACGAGCAAAAACATAGAGCCAAAAAATGTGTAGATAAAAAATTTCACCCCAGCATAAATCCTGCGCCCGCTTCCCCACGCGCCGATGATATAAAGCATTGGGATAAGAGAGAGCTCCCAAAATATATAAAATAATATCGCATCAAGTGCGACAAAAACCCCAATCATCGTCATTTCCAAAAACAAAACCGAGATGATTAAATTTTTAATCCTCTCCCTTATGCTTAGGCTAATTAGGGCTAAAAATGTCATTAGCGTGCTTAAAATTACCAAAAATAGGCTAATCCCATCTACGCCGATAAAATAGCTTATCCCATACGCGCTAATTATGCTTGCTGAGGTGCTAAATGCAATTCCGCCCTCATAAAAAGCCAGCAAAAAGAGCGAAAGTGCAAATTCTATCAGGCTCATCATCACAGCATAAGTTTTTATGCTCCGCTCATCGATAAAAACTCCAAGCGCCCCAGCGACGGCTGGGAAAAATATAATTAAACTTAAAAAATGCTCCATAATCTACCTTAAATCAAAAATACTAAAACCAAAAGCGCAAAAAAGCCAAAAATCATCAATCTCAAATTTGCGCTCAAATTTGTCCCGTCGTTTGCGCCTTGGAGCGCAAAGCCCATTTTTAGTAGCGCTTTGGCGATTAGATCTACAATGCTATCAATGATCGCGCTATCTATTTTGGCGCAAATTTGGCTTATGATTTTATAGCTTCCCACTATGAAAATATCGTAAAATTGCGGTATGAAATACTGCGCGCTTAAAATTTTGTAAATTTTAGAATTTTTCAAATTTGGGCTAAATTTTGCGTTTTTATACGCAAAAATTGTAGCGATTGCCACAACGCTAATAGCACCTAGCGTTAAGGCGATTAGTAAAATTTCGGTGTTGTGCGAAATTTCATTATGAAAGCTTGGCAAGACATAGCCCACAAAGCCGTAAAACTCAGCCGCGAAAAAGCCGCAAATTATCGCCAAAACCGCCAAAACGCTCATTGCAAGCAGGGCATAAGACTTCGCCTCGTGTGGGTGGTGGTCGTATTTTTTCTCGCCAAAAAAGACAAGCATTAAAAGCCTAAAACTATAAAATGTAGTCAAAATCGCGCCAAAAAACAAAACCGCCCAGATAAAGTGCGCCCCGCTAGCAAAGGCGGTTTCTAAAATTTTATCCTTTGAGAAAAATCCAGAAAATGGATAAAATCCGCAAAGTGCTAGCGAGCCGATACTCATAAGCGCAAGGCTAGGCTTCATAAATTTAGCCAGCGCGCCCATTTTTTGGATATTTAGTTTGCCCACCATAGCGTGCATTACATTTCCAGCCCCAAGGAAAAGAAGCGATTTAAAAAACGCATGAGTTACAAGGTGAAAAAGCGCGATAGCATACGCTCCAAGCCCTGCTGCTACGAACATATAGCCAAGTTGCGAGAGGGTAGAGTAGGCTATGATTTTTTTAAGATCATTATGCACGCACGCCATTGACGCGGCAAAAATCGCTACAAATGCCCCAAGATAGGTGATAGCTTGCGCCACATCAGGGGCGAGCGCAAAGATAGAATTTGCTCTAATCACCAAATAAACGCCAGCTGTAACCATAGTCGCAGCATGAATTAGCGCAGAAACTGGCGTCGGTCCCGCCATAGCGTCAGCTAGCCATGTGTGAAATGGAAACTGCGCGCTTTTGCCCATAGCACCGATGAAAAGCAAGGCAGCAATGAGCGCAAGTGCGCCCCTATCGGCACTGCTAGCATTTGCTAGGACATCATCATAGGCAAATGAGCCGAAATTTAGATAAATCGCAAAAATTCCAAGTAGCATGGCAAGGTCGGCTATGCGGTTCATGATAAAGGCTTCGTTTGCGCACCAGCTGTTATTATCTCTATCGTGCCAAAAGCCGATTAGTAGCCACGAGCAAAGCCCCACGCCCTCCCAGCCGATAAAAAGCCCGATAAAGTTATCGCTTAGCACTAAAACTAGCATTGAAAAGACAAAAAGCCCAAGGTAAGCGAAAAATTTGGCGAAGTCCGGGTCTTTTTGCATATAATAAATCGAATAAATATGCACCACGGAGCTTACAATCCCCACTGTAATCGCCATAATCGTGCTAAGAGCGTCAATCATCACGCCGTATTTTATATTTAGTTCGCCCACGCTTATGAAATTTGCTAGCGCAATGTCCATACCGCCGTTTTGCAGGACAAATTCCACTAGCCATAAAGAGGCGATTGTGCCAAGCACTATTAGGCATGAGCAGATGACACCCACGAATAATTTATCCCTAAATTTGATAAAAATCCCAGCGAAAATCGCCGAAACTAGCGGGGCAAAAAGTGCGATTAATAGCCAAAAAAACATAGTGTCAAGCATTTTTCTCTCCGCGTGGAATTTTAAAATTTACAAAACTATCTATTTCGATACTGCCTGTTTTTTTATACCACAAAATCAAAAGCGCTAGTCCCACGGCAATCTCGCTAGCAGCGATTGCGATGATAAAAAGGGCGAAAATTTCGCCATTTAAATTTTGGTGAAATTTAGCGATTGCCACAAGGGCTAAATTTGCAGAATTTAGCAAAATTTCGGTTGAGAAAAATAGCATTATTAAATTTTGCCTTTTCATAACCCCCACAAGCCCCAAAACAAACATAAGACTTGCCACGATTAAATAGTGATTTAGGCTCATGCTTCCTCCTTTATCGCGCTCTCTTCGTAGCTTTGGCAAATATCCATTTGTTTGTGAGTTAGCACGATAGCGCAAATCATCGCCACAAGTAGCATTATGGCGACCACCTCGAAAATCAGCAAATATTTCGTAAAAAGCAGAGTTCCGATAGCTTGGATATTGTCGCTATTTGGGATTTTAAGGCTTGGCGCGTCATTTGCGATGAGCGCACCTGAGATGATTAGCACTAGCAAAAGCGCAATAAAAACGGCTAAGGTGTAGAAAATTTTGGCATGTTTTGTGCTCTCTTTAACATTTTTGCTAGCGTCAAAAAACATAAGCGAAAATCCATACAGCACCATTACAGCGCCCGTATAGACTATGATTTGCACTACGCCTAAAAATTCAGCCCCAAGCAAAAAGAAAAATCCGCTCAAAAATATCATACCACCAGCCAGTGCGCTCATAGCATAAAGCAAATTTCGCGAAAACACGCTCACACTAAAAAGCCCCAAGGTAAGGATTGCGAAAAAATAAAACGCAAAAGCCTCTATCATAAGCTCTCCTTTTCATCGCTAAAATACGCAGTAGGCGTGCGCTTCACGCGCGCTCCTGCGTTCGCGTCCAAGCTTCCATAGCCCTCAAATTCTTTATTTGATTCTACCAGGCACAAATCCTCGCCCCTGCTTAAAAAATCCTCTTTAAATCCATAATACGCCCGCTGTTCGCTTGCTAGCTCGTATTCGCTTCCATGCACGATCGCGATTTCTGGGCAGACATCAGCGCACAGCCCACAATACACGCACCTGCCTAAATTTATGGAGTAGTTTTCGACCTTTTTGCGCCCGTCGCTTCCAAGGCTAGTTTGTATGGCGATACAGTTTGAGACGCAGATTTTTTCGCATAGCCCACAGCCAATGCAACGCTCATTTCCGCTTTCTAGCAATCTCATTAGCCTATGCACACCACGATACCTTAATCCCAAATCAAATTTTTCTTGCGGATAGATTAGGGTGTGTGTATTGCCTCTGGCAAGCATTTGGCGAAGCACAACCCAAAGCCCCACAAAAAGCTCGCCCCTAAATGTGCGAATTAAAAATTCTCTAAATTTATCTTTGTTATTTAAAAGTGGTTTTCGTTTGTCGATTTCTTTGTAAATTCCCATAATCTTTCCTATAAAATCACAATGCCAGTGATTAAAATACTAAGTAGCGCTAGTGGCATGCAAACCTTCCAACAAAGCGCCATTAGATGGTCTGGGCGCAGGTGCGGAAATGCCGCTCTGCTCCATAAAAACAAAAAGAAGAAAAAGCCCGCTTTAAGGGCTATCATCACCCAGCCAGGAATAAACCAAAAGCTATTGTATCCGCCAAAAAATATGAGCGAGATTACGATAGAGTAAGTTATCATATTGGCGTATTCGCCGATGAAAAACATACCGCCCCTTAGCCCAGAATACGCCGTGCTAGCCCCTGCTAAAAGCTCGGTTTCGTTCTCGGTAAGACAAAGTGGCGTGCGGTTACACTCCACAAACGAAGCGATTAAAAATAGCGCGAAACATACCGGCTCTTTCCACACGAACCACTTCTCAATCCCGCCACTTTGGGTATTTACGATATCAATTAGCGAGAGTGAGCCCACAATCATAATAATCGGAATTAAGCTTAAAGCATTAATAACCTCAAAGCTAATTAGCTGCAAAAATGCGCGAAATGAGCCGATTAGGCCGTATTTATTATAGCTTGCCAAACCTCCGATTACTAGCCCATAAACGCCAGCAGCACTAGCTCCAAGCAAAAACAAAAGCGCGACATTTATATCAGCGATAATTGGGCGAATAGTATGCCCAAAAAGGCTAAATTCGGGCAAAAGTGGCACCACACTAATAGCCACAAGCGCAGCTGCCGCTGATATAATCGGCGAAATTTTATAAAGAAACTTATTCGCATGCGTTGGGATTGTATCTTCTTTGGTGATTAGTTTAATCATATCGGCCACGACTTGAAGCACGCCAGCAGGCCCCACGATAGCAGGACCTAAGCGGCGCTGCATATAGGCAATGACCTTGCGCTCGATATATGTCGCAAAGCCTGCCATTGTGGCGATTAGAGCGATGATGATTAGACATTTAGCGAAGGTAAATGCGAAATTTAGGGCAAACTCACTCATTATTGCCTCCGATTTTTTCGATTTTTACGGCTTTGTAGCGCGAATTTACAAAAATATTTTGCGTAGGGATTTTTGCGTCGAAATATCCTAGATAAATTCCGTGAAATTTATCGTCAAATTTGACTTTAATTACGATTTTTTCGCCCTCACACTCGATTTTTACCATATCGTTTAGAGCCAAATTTAGCTCTTGCGCGATTTGCGGGTGCATAAATATCGCGCCACTTTCGCCAAGAGCTGCGCTAATGCCGGTAAAGGCGTTAAACTGGTGAAGCGGGTTTGCTTCATAGATTAAAATTTCGCCATTTTTAGCGCAAATCTCATCTGAAACAAAAATGTCAAATTTATCAGCATTTGGCGAAATTTGGCGGTTTTGCAGAGCGTATCCACGGTGATTTTCCCCGCAGTTGTCGTAAAAATTCTCTAAATCATCAAATTTGATTTTTTCGAAATACTCGCCCAAATTTGGCGTGTATGAAATCGCGAAAGGGGCATTAATGCCAAGGGCGTTTGCGATATCGTTTAGCTCGTATCCGCCGTATGCCAATGCCGCATTTGTTGGCACTACGCGCTTGTCGTAGTTGGTAAATGTGCCCTCTTGCTGCACTAGGCTAGGCGCATGTAAATCTGCCTCAATCACGCCAAATTTAAAATCGCCGTCCTCGTTGTATCCTAAAATCTCGCCAGCTCCTTTCTCACCAAGGTTGCAGATTAGCGCCACGCCAAGGCTATTTGTGCGAGGCGGTATGATTAAGACACTAAAATTCGTGTATCGCTCAACCATGCCAAGCAATCTCGCAAGGGTGTCAGCGCGCGGGTGTTTGATAAAATCCTCGCCGATGATTAGGGCGGGATTTTTGGCGTTTTGGCAAATTTCGCGGAGGGCATTTTCGTCTAAATTTAGGTTTTTTGCGAAATTTGAAACTTTATTTTCGCCTGAAATTTCAAAATTTGCGCCCAGTTTTTTATCCAGCCACTCTGGCATTTGCGCGCCAAAATTTTGTAAAATCCATAGCAAAATTTCAGCTTCCAAACCCGCCTTGTGCTGGCATGAGATGAGATTTTTGCCAAATGCGTCTAGCCCGCTATCACGCACGGCGTGAAAATACAGAGCGCGCGATTTTTGCACTTTTAGGGCGTTATTTAGCGCATAAGCCAAATTTGGCGCGTCCGAGCGCAAAAAACTGCCAGCACACACGATAAAATCGCTATTTCGCACGGCTTGTTCGCTCCCGCTGTATAATTTCATACCGCTATATTCGCTAAAATTTCGCAAAAAATCTTGATATCTTTTGGCCTCAAAGTTTATCAAATTTAGGTCAAATTTTTCGCGCAAAAGCTCTAAAATTCGCGCTTCCTCGTTTGTTATGAAGCTGTTAAATTTGATATTTTTGATAACGCCGGTTTTTATTTTTTCTACAATTTCATTAAATTTGGCTTCATTTTTAACCGCGTTTTCGTTCGAAAAATCCCAGCCAAAGCGCGCCCCAGCGTGAAGAGGGGCAAAATTTATATCGCTAGTAACTCTGTAAATTTTCTCGCCCCCATCTCTTATAGATTTGCGTTTTACCTCGTAAAAAAGCAGTTCGCAATCGCTCGTGTGCGGGTTAGAGGCTGGTATTTTGCGAAGCTCCCAAGCATTTGAGCTGTATTTAAACGCACTCACGCTTAGTGCGCCAGTAGGGCACGCGGCCGCGCACTCGCCGTAATTTACGCAATCATCATTATCGCTAACGCGCGCGATTAGGCTTTTTTGCATTTTATTTAGCACGGCGTAGGCGTCTTTTGGCATGCTATCTTTTAAATTTGGACTTAGTGGCTCGCTCTGGCGCGCTACTAGTTTAAAGGCATCAAATCCAAGGCGATCTTTGGCGGTTTTTATGCAGCGTTCGCACACAATGCAAAGGCTAGGATCGTAGCTCAAAAACCCCCAATCCTCTACCTTTTTCGCGCTATCAATCACGGCGAAGGATTGAGCGCTAACGCGCATTTGCTGGGTTAGGTTTTGCAATTCGCACTCGCCACTTTTATCGCATACACCACACTCCAATGGGTGATTTATACAATAAACCTGCATTATGGCGTTGCGCTCTTTGCTTAAATTTGGCGAGTTTGTGATTACGCTCATGCCCTCTTTTGCCTTGGCGTTACAGCTATAAACCACCTTTTCATCGGCTTCGACCATACACAGCCTGCACGCTAGCGTGGGCGACGCGCCATGCAGGTAGCATAGAGTCGGGATATAAATCCCATTTTCGCGCGCGATTTCTAAAATGCTCTGCCCTTCGCTAAATTCGCAAATTTGTCCGTCAATTGTAATTTTTGCCATTAAACCCTGCTTATTTTGGCTATTTCGAAGTCATAGCCACTGAAATTTTCTCCCCCAAAACCAAGTCTTGCGACCGTGCCTTTTAAATTTGCGTCTAACTCAAATTTGCGTTTTACGCTAAAATTTGGCGTGCTTATCTCGCACATGTCGCCGTCTTTGATCTTTGCGACCATGCTAAAATACGCCCCACCGACGAATTTATCATCGAGGCTGTGTTTGAAAACCACGGCGCCGTCGAAGTTTTCTAACTCTTTTAGCTCGGTTAATTCCTGCTTTTGAGGGCAAAATTCCTCGCCATTTAGGCGCAAAATTTTAAATTTATACTCATCTTGTAAAAGCGATAAAAATGTTTGGATATTTTCTTTGTCGCTGTGAGTATCGATAAGAGCGTCATCTATAATGAGGATTTCGCAACCACTCAAAAATTCGCTCAAAACCTCGATTTCCTCGTCTCCGACATTGCTCTCTGCGCTCATAAACGCATCGTCTAAATCCTCAAAAAACGCCTTTTGCGTGGCGTTCAAATTTGGCAAACTCATACACAAAAGCGCCAAAATATAGCCCTGTGCGCCGATTTCACATTTGATTAAATTTTCATAACCCTCATCTTGCAGGGCAGAAAGGGTTAAAATTTCATCATCTTTAAATTTTTCACATAAATTTGGTGCTTGCAATCTTAGCAAAGAAGCGCAATTTAGTATTTTCATTTTTTTCCTTTTCTAGCGACTATCATCCAGTCGGCTTGGTTGTATCTAAGTGAGTTTAAAAGTGTCGAATTTAGCCCTTCCACGAGGTTTGCGCTGGCTTTGATTTGGTCGAATTCGCCCATTTCAAAGATAAAAATCATAGTCTCGTTTGGGGCAGAGTTTTTTAAAATTTCCCCCATGCGGTTTAGGAAATTTCCTCGTAAATGGCGCAAATCGTATCGTTTCATCGATCCACCTCGCCAAGAAGTATGTTTGAACTACCGATTATCGCGGCTGCGTCGGCTAGGTAGTGGCCTGGCAGTATTTCTTCATACAGCGCGCAGTGCCAAAAGCTAGGCGTGCGCACTTTGAGCCGATACGGGCGCGAATCCCCGGTAGAGTAAATGTAGTATCCAAGCTCGCCCTTTGGGGTCTCGGTAGCGTGATAAATCTCGCCAGCAGGGGGTTTTAGCCCCTGCGTAATTAGGACAAAATGTTGCATTAGCGAGTAGTTTTGCGTCATAATTTGCTCTTTGCTAGGGCTTACAAATTCTGGATTATCGGCTAAAATTCCAGCTGGCGAGCTTTTATACAGCCCCACACACTGGCGCAAAATTTTAAGGCTTTCCTTCATTTCAGCGATATAGCATTTATACCTAGCGTAGCAATCCCCAGCGTTCGCGTAAGGCACATCGAAGTCTAGCTCGTCGTAGATGAGATAAGGCTCCTCTTTTCTGATATCCCATTTATGCCCGCTAGCCCTTAGCATGACGCCAGAACAGCCCAAATTTAGGGCGTCTTCTTTGGAGATTACACCGACATCTTGGGTGCGCAAAAGCCAAATTCTATTATTATCTAGCAAATCTTCAAATTCTTTAATATCATTTGGGAAATCATCGCAAAAGCTAAGCATTTCCTCGCACCAAAGCTCAGGCAAATCCACAAAAACGCCACCGATTTTTATGCTGTTGTGCGTTAGCCTTGCGCCGCAGTATTTTTCTATCAAATCCAATACATGCTCGCGCGAGCGAAAGCAGTATAAAAACACGCTCATAGCCCCGATATCTAGGGCGTGCGTGCCCAAAAAAAGCAGGTGAGAGCTAATGCGATTTAGCTCTAATAAAATCGTGCGAATGATCTGGGCTCTGCGTGGCACCTCAATACCGCATAATTTTTCCACAGTAGCGCAAAATCCGTAGTTATTCGCGCTTGCTGCGATATAATCCATGCGATCAGTTACTGGCACAAATTCGCTATAAATCATATTTTCTGCCATTTTTTCCACGCCTCGGTGCATGAAGCCAACCTCTGGGCGTGCGCGCACGATTAGCTCGCCGTCGAGTTCTAAGACTAATTTTAGCTGACCATGCGCGCTAGGGTGTTGGGGGCCGAAATTTAGTATCATATTGCCTCCGACGCGCGTAAATTCGGTATTTTCGAAAAATGGTCTAAGTTTGGTCGGTTTTTGCATTATTTTCTCTCTGTTATGATTTTGTGTGCGCCGCGTTTGGCCTTTTTGATGAAGCGCACTCCGCCAGATTCTTGATATTCTTGCGCGCTAGCTTTGCTCGGTCTAGCCTCGCCGTAAGGGGTCTCGTGATTTATGCGCGAGAAATTAAAGGTATCTTTGTCATCAACCATAGCCGAATCGCGGTTTTCCTCGCCGATTAATTCTCTATTTTCGCGCCAGAAAATTTTATCCACCTCATACCATTTGGCAAATTCATCGCCTTGGAGCGGATATGATTTCAAAAGTGGGTGGCCAAACCAGTCATTTGGCATTAAAATTCGCCCCAAATTTGGGTGGCCTGCAATCCATACCCCCATCATATCGTATAATTCACGCTCCGCCCAGTTCGCGCTTTTAAAAATACCTGTCGCGCTTGGCAGATACTCGCCAGTTTTTACGAAGCATTTGGCTCTCATACGGCGGGTTCTGTGTATGTCAAGCAACTGATAAAAGACCTCGATTCCGCCACTTTTAGCTATGAAATCAACCCCGCTTAGCTCGCATAAAATTTCATATCCTAGCTCTTTGCATGCTTGAAGCGCAGGCAAAATTTCATCTTTTTGCGTGTAAATTACAAGGGTGTCAAATTCGACATAAGCGTTTAAAATTTCAAATTTGGCTAAATTTGATAAATTTTCAAAATCATCGCTAAATTTGGAATTTTTCGGGTCAAATTTTTCACTTTTTTTGGGGACGAAAAATCTATCGTTGTAGTAGTTTTTCGCGCTTTTATCGCCCTTTGGTGTGTATTTTCTCATCAAATCAGCCTTTTTGGTTTTTGCGTTCTGTTTGCTCTTTCACGACGGATTTTTTTCTGCAAAATCATCAGCGCAAACTGCAATGTCTCTGGTCTGGGCGCACAGCCTGGCAGGTAAATATCCACAGGCACCACTCTATCGCAGCCCTGAACCGTGGCGTATGTGTTAAACATACCGCCTGTATTTGCGCAAGAACCCATTGAAATCACCCATTTTGGCTCAGGCATCGCGTCATATAGTCTGCGGGTGAATTCGGCGTGTTTTTTCGTAAGTGTGCCTGCGATTATCATCACATCGGCTTGTTTGGCTGAGGCGCGAAAAATCGTCCCAAACCTGTCGAAATCATACCTGCCAGCGCCTGAGGCCATCATCTCTATCGCGCAACACGCTAGTCCATAGGTCATAGCCCACAGCGAATTTGACCTGCCCCAATTTATCAGCTTATCGGCAGTGGTAAGCACGATAGGAAGGCCATTTTCTTTGGTGTAGTCTATTTTGTGCTCTGCCATGAAAGCGCTCCTTTTTTCCACGCATAAACAAATCCCACGCCAAGCAATGCGATGAATAAAATCATCTCGGCAAATCCAAACGCGCCTAAGAGTTTGAAATTCACCGCCCACGGAAACATAAAAATAATCTCAACATCAAAAAGTATAAACAAAACAGCGACTATGTAAAAGTGTGAATTTATCGAATTTGGCTGTTTTACGGCCTCTGGGCCTGCTTCGTAAAAATCATTTTTCAATCTCTCATCATTGCGATTGGCGAGTTTTTTGCTGATAATCGAGCTTAATTTTACGGTGAGTGAAAACACGCAAAACGCCAAAATAAACATAATAAAAATGCCTAAATATGACGAATCGTTTGGAAGTCTTGACATTTTTTACCTTAAATTTGAAAATTTGGCTTAATTTTATCATTTTATGATTTATCAAATCTTACTTTGCATTTTAAATAAGCTTTTTCATAAAAATTTAAGAAAAAAGATAAAAAATGTCAATATAAATTTTGCCCCCGTTTTTTAGTTTTTTTTAAATGGATAAAGGGTAGAATTGAGAGGTTATTTTTAAATTTTTGGGGATAAATTTTGAAAACACAAAAAATCAACCTCCTTTTAATCGGCATAACTCTTGGCGCACTGATTTATTTTTTTATTTGGGGTTTTGGATTTATAGGAAATGCTAATAAACTAATCTTCGTAATCTCCGTATTTTTGGGCGTTTTCATGGCGTTTAACATCGGCGGAAACGATGTGGCAAATAGCTTTGGCACAAGCGTGGGAAGCGGGACGCTGACTATCACGCAAGCCCTATGTATCGCGGCTGTGTTTGAAGCAAGTGGCGCAATCATCGCTGGCGGCGAGGTTACGGCGTCGATTAGAAGCGGGATTATTGATTTTGGCGGCTCTCACATACACCCGAGCGATTTTATTTATATTATGATGAGTGCGCTTTTTGCGGCTGGGGCGTGGCTACTTTTCGCTAGCAAGCACGGACTTCCGGTTTCGACCACACACGCGATTGTAGGCGGAATTGTGGGTTCTGGCGTAACGCTTGGATTTTTGATGAATAATCCTGAAATTTCAGCCCTAAGCTTAGTCCAATGGGGCAAAATCGGCAAAATCGCCAGTTCATGGGTGCTCTCGCCACTTCTTGGAGGATTGATTTCGTATGGGGTGTTTTGGCTGATTAAGCACTATATTTTGGATTATAACAAATACGCGCAAATTCGCATTGACCGCATAAAACGCGAAAAAAAGGCACTTCGCAAACTACACAAAAAAACATTTGAAACGCTCGATGATATCCAAAAAATCGCCTACGCTGAGGCTGTCAATCACGATATTTACGCTATGAAAGACCCTGATTTTGATCCGAGCGAGCTAGATAGCGATTATTATAAAAAAATCGTAAATTTGGATAGGAAAAAAGAGGGCTTAAAATCGCATAGAGCGCTAGAATTTGGAATTCCAGCCGTGGCAGGGATTGGGGCGTTTGTAGTTTCGTCTATGCTGATTTTTAAGGGACTTCAAAATTTAGATCTAGGACTAAGCGATATTCACAACTACCTAATTATCGGCATGGTCACGGTGGTAACTTGGCTTTTGATGTTTATTTTCGCCAAGACTTTGCGCAGGTCAGATCTGCATAAATCGACATTTTTGATGTTTAGCTGGTTGCAGGTCTTAACAGCGTGCGGATTTGCCTTTTCGCACGGCTCGAACGATATCGCAAACGCCGTAGGGCCGTTTGCTGCGATACTTGATACGCTTGCGAGTGGTTCGATTAACGGCGATAGCCCTGTGCCGCCGCAAATCATGGTAATGTTTGCCGTAGCGCTTATCGTAGGGCTTTGGTTTGTAGGAAAAGAGGTAATCGCCACCGTGGGGACGAATCTGACCGAGATACACCCTGCCTCTGGATTTAGCGCGGAGCTAGCCAGCGCAATCGTAGTCATGGTAGCCTCTGTGCTAGGGCTTCCGATTTCATCGACGCATGTGTTAATCGGCGCGATTTTGGGAATCGGCGTAGTCAATGGCAACACAAACTGGTTTTTGATGAAGCCAATAGGGCTAGCGTGGATTATCACACTTCCTGCCTCATCGCTTTTAGCCGCGGTGATGTTTATAGTTTTAAGGCATGTGATTTAAGATTTGCGTTTGGTGGCAAATTTTCTAAATTTGGTAAATTTGTCATTGCGAGGCGATTTATCGCCGAAGCAATCTACGAAATCAAAATTCCAAATTTGCAAATTCTTTGTCATTGCGAGCGAGTGTAACGAGCGAAGCAATCCAGAGAAATTTAAATTCAAAATTCAACCTAAATTTAGCATTGAACGATTTTTTAAATTTAACCTGTGCTGCGCTTTTCTCGTAAGGGGGAAGGGGGCTTGAATTGCGAGGTCGCGCCCCTTCCCCTTACAAACCCCCAACCCCCGACGACGCTTTACAAGGTGGCTAAATTTAGAAAAACTTCGTTTTTCTAAATTTAGCTGGTTTTATTTTTACTGAAATGCTTCGCATTTCTTGCAATGACAAATTGCGCGTAAATTTTGCCAAATTTGTCATTGCGAGGAGCTGTGTAACAGCGACGAAGCAATCCAGTAAAATTTCATCGAGTTTAAATTTTAAAATTTTTCAAATTTAAAATTTCGGCGCAGTATTATTGGAGTAAAATTTTAAAATTCAATGGTAATTTACTGGATTGCTTCGGCGTTATCACGCCTCGCAATGACACAAAATTTTACGCTCGTAGCTTGCACCACATTTTTTGCAATGACAGATTTGGTGTCAAATTTAGCCGTTTTTACCCAAAAATTCTAAAATTTCTCTCTCTAAAATTTCGCTTGGGGCGTGTATTTTGCCCTCAAACTGCGATTTGTTAAATGTGCGCTGGCGTTTGGCGAGCTGGCGCGTGTGGATTGTGATGAGCTCCTCGCAACTAGCCCTTGAAATCTCGCCTCGCAAATACTGGCCGCACTCTTTCAAACCCACGCAGGATAGGGATTTGCACTCATATCCATATCGCTCAAACAAAAATTTCGCCTCATCTAAAATTCCCGCTTCAAACATTTTTTTGGTTCGAAGTGCGATTCGCTCATTGATTTCGTCCTTTTCGCGTAAAATTTCAAAAATTTTTAGGTTTTTTATCACAGGCTGGGCAGTATTTGCTCGCAAAAATTCGCTTGGAACCTCCTTTGTAGCGACATAAATGCTATACCATTTGCGCAGTCTAAATGTATCAAATGCGCTAAATTTGGCGCAAAACTCATTATCAATTTTGCTAGCAAGCGCGAAAATTTCGCTATTTTGCGGGAAAGATTTGGCGTCTGGGATTTTGGGCGCAAGGCCCGAGAGCATGGATTTTAGGTAAAATCCGCTTCCGCCTGTGATGATGAGTGGAATTTGCGATTGCGTGGCGAATTTGCGCGCTTTTTCGTATTCTTTGATAAACTCGCCCACGCTAAAATATTCGTTTGGTTCTATCAAATTTATCCCAAAATACGGCACCTGCGCTAGCTCGTCTTTGCTAGGTTTTGCGCTAGCAATGTCGATTAGCTTATAGACACAAAGTGCGTCCAAACTCAAAATCACAGCTCCTGTTTTTAGGGCGATTTTGTGCGCTAAATCTGTCTTTCCGCTGGCTGTCGTGCCGATGAGTGCAAGTTGTAAAATTTCGCTCAAATTTTGCCTTTTATTAAATTTTTGGGGCTAATTTTAGCAAATTTAAGATAGAAAAATTTAATTATAAATAGATTTTTTGCCAAATTTTTGCTAAAATACCGCCCGAAATAAGGGAATTTATGGAAAAATTTAAACAAATTTTAAAAGATATCAACGAATTAATAGTTTTCAAACACTCGGTTTTTGCCCTGCCGTTTATTTTCGTGGCGATGATAACAGCCTCAAAGGCGCAAAACGGCTCAATGTGGTTTGGGTTTGGACTTTTTGTTTTGGGTATTTTGTGCGCCGTGAGCGCTAGAAGCTTCGCAATGGCAACAAATCGCTATTTGGACGAAGAGATCGACCGAAACAACCCCCGTTGCGCTTCTCGCCCAAGTGTCGATGGGCGCATAGGTCGCAAAAATTTGCTTGCATTTATCATAGCAAATGCCGTGATTTTCGTGGTTGTAGCCTATTTTATCAATAGCCTTGCCTTTGCGCTTAGCGTGCCGATTTTGATCGCTCTTGGCTCGTATTCGTATTTCAAGCGATTTAGCGAAACTGCGCATTTAATGCTAGGTCTTTGTCTAGGCCTTGCGCCGATTGCAGGAAATGTCGCAGTAACAGGCGCGATTTCGATTTGGTCTGTGGTGTTGTGCCTGGGCGTGGTATTTTGGGTGGGGGGATTTGATGTGCTCTACTCGCTCCAAGATATGGAGTATGACAGGCAAAATGGGCTATTTAGCATACCGTCGCGTTATGGCAAAGAGGCTTCTATGTTTATTTCTAAGCTTTTTCATGCAATTTGTGTGATTTTTTGGTTTTTATACTGCGCGCTGGCAAATTTAGGCACATTTGCCTATATCGGCGTGGCTGTGTGTGCGCTAATTTTATACAAAGAGCATAAAATCGTCGAAAAAGATTTTAGCAAAATCGATAGAGCGTTTTTTACTTTAAACGGATATTTGGGTATTATATTCTTTATATTTGTTTGGATAAGTTTGTTTTAAGGAGATAAAGTGGATTTAAATATGCTTATTATTTTGGGACTTTGTGTAGTTATAGTTTTGATTTTAATCGTTATGTTTATCAAGGACAAACAGACAGATAAAAAATTCGAACGCTTCGATCAGGTCATCACCGATAGCATGCAAGAAAACTATATGTTAAAGAAAAAACTCGAAGAACTTTATGCTATTGTTGGCACAGACGGCAAAGGTGCTGCCGGTCTTGACATTAACGCAGTCGCTGATGTCATCGATGAAGTGATCGAGCAAAGACTAAGCGGGGTTTCAGCTTTGGTCGATACTAGGGTCGAGGCGCAAATCCGCCCGCTTTTAGAGCAGTTAAAAGAGCTACTTGTAAGCGTGAAAAAATAAACCAATCAATATAAAAATAAAATTTTGCAAAAAGAATTTTATTTATATATAATCGCTGAAATTTAGAAATTTAAGGTTTATAATGCTAATCGACAAATTTGGTAGAAATATTAATTATTTGCGAATTTCAGTTACCCAAAAGTGCAATTTCAGGTGCCGTTACTGCATGCCAAACACCCCATTTGAGTGGGTGCCTAGGGAAAATCTTCTAAGCTTTGAGGAGATGTTTAGCTTCGTCAAGGTCGCAATCGACAAAGGCATAGAAAAGATCCGTATCACAGGTGGCGAGCCACTAATCAGGCGCGATATCGCAAAATTTGTCAAAATGATAAGCGATTATGCGCCAAGTATTGATTTAGCCCTTACCACAAACGGATATTATCTCAAAAATTACGCCAAAGATTTAGCTGAGGCTGGGCTAAAACGCATAAATATGTCGCTTGACTCACTTCGCCCAGAGCGCGCCAAATACATCGCTCAAAAGGGCGTTTTATACAATGTCTTAGAAGGGCTTGAAGCAGCACTGGAAGTGGGGCTGAAAGTCAAACTAAACACCGTCGTTTTGCGCGGGATTAACGATGATGAAATTTGCCATTTAATCGAATTTGCCAGAGAAAAAGGGGTGCAAATTCGCTTTATAGAGTTTATGGAAAACACTCACGCGCAAAATTTAAAGGGTGTGAAATCAAATGAAATTTTAAAAATCATCAGCGAAAAATACCAAATTTCACCGCTTCAAAAGCAAGCCACCTCCCCAGCTTCGCTTTATGCGTTAGATGACGGCTACACTTTTGGCATAATTGATCCGCACAAACACGATTTTTGCGCTAGTTGTAATAGGCTAAGACTGAGCGCAGAGGGGCATTTGATACCGTGTTTGTATTTCGAGGACGCTCTAAGCATAAAAGAGGCTGTGCGCGCCGGCGACATCGCAAAAGCTAGTGAAATTTTAGCGCAGGTCTTAGAAAACAAACCAGAAAAAAATCGCTGGGAAATCGGCGCTCAAAACGAAATTTCAAGCCGCGCATTTTACCAAACCGGTGGTTGAGATTGCGCCTAGTAGAGAGCTTTTTAAGTATCCAAGGCGAGGGCAAATACTCAGGCAGACTTGCGCTGTTTATGCGCTTTGCGGGGTGTAATCTAAAATGCGCTGGATTTGGCGTGAGCGCGCGCTCAATTAAAACTGGCGAAATTTTGGTTGGGTGCGATACGATTCGTGCGGTGCAGACGGGACATTTTGAGAGTGAAGAAATCACTAGCGCAAACCAACTTTTTTTAAAATTTTATGAGCAATTGCCAGAGAAAAAATATAAAAATGCTATCGTCGTCATCACTGGTGGCGAGCCACTTTTGCACCACAAAAACGAAATTTTTATCGAATTTATCCAAAATTTACAAAGGTTAAATTTCGAGGTGCATTTCGAAACAAACGGCACGATTTTAATCGATTTTGAAAAGTTTGCGTTTTACAAAGATTGCGTTTTTGCTATCTCGCCAAAACTCTCAAATTCGGGAGAAAATCGTGAAAAACGGCTAAATTTCGAGGCTTTAAAAGCGATTAAAAAAAATGCAAAAGATAGTTTTTATAAATTTGTAATTTCGCCTGAATTTGACGCCGAGGCTGAAATTTGCGAAATTTTAGCAGAGTGCGAAAACGAGGTTTTTTGTATGCCTCTTGGCGCAAACAAGGCGGAGTTGGAGCAAAACGCAGAATTTGTCGCTAAATTTTGCATAAAAAATGGTTATAATTACTCAGATAGAGCGCATATTAGAATTTGGAACGATAAGGAAAGTGTATGATAATCAGAAAAATGTATGAGTTCGAAAACGCCCATATAGTGCGCTTTTGCGGGTCGCAAAGGTGCAGGCAGAGTATCCATGGGCACTCGTATAAATGCGAGGTTTTATTAAGCTCAAATTACCTTGACAATGCTGGCATGGTCTATGATTTTGGCTATATGAAGCTTGGGATTAGGGATTTAATCGATAGTTTCGACCATGCTACGACGATATTTTCTGGCGAGAGTGATGAGTATAAAAATGATTTGAAAAAATACAGCGCGCGCTGGATAGAGATCCCGCAAAATGCGAGCGCGGAGCAGTTTGCGAGAATATTTTTTATCTTAATTCGCAGACTTTTAGAACTAAGCGAAATGAAAAACGGCGAGCGCGAAGTAAGGCTTCATAGCATCATCGTGCATGAGACTTCCACGGGCTATGCGCAGTGCTTCGAAGAAGACGCCGATAACGAAAATATGGGCAAAATCGAGCTAGAAGATATTAAATTTTCCCCAGGCGTAATGGCTGAGTGGAGAGATAAAAAAATGTTTGAAAAGCTCGTAAATGGCGTGAAATTTAGCTACGAAAAGGATTGCTAATGAGAGCGAAAATTTTTGGTATTTTTGCGGTTTTAGCACTTTTTACTGGGTGCAAAGAAGAGGAAGAAAAGGTGCTAGAAAAGCCGCCTGTATCTAGCGAGGTGCCTAGTGATGTGAGCATCGCAAACCCTGACCCGCTCCCGCAAATCAACCCACAACTCCCGCCAGAACCAGTGGTAGAGTAATGGAGTATATGTTTGCTAGCGCGCTAGGCTTTCATAAATTTTTCGCCTTTGTCTTTGGAGGGCTTACGATTGTGTATTTTGCTCTAACGCGCCTTAAAATCGATAAAAACATTAAATTTTACACTTTAAATTCAGCCGAGAAAAACGGCGTCGTGAAATTTCCTGCTTTGCGAAATTTAAGGGGGATAAAAGCGCGCAAAAAGCTTTTTAATGGGCGAAAATATTTAGCTAGAATTCGCAAATTTTTGCCCGTGTATTACGCTGTTTTGGCGGCGATTGTAACAACTGGGGCTGTAATGTTGCCAGTAATGGCTAGCGTGAGCGTGAGCGTGGGGCTAATGTGCGTGGGCGCAGTGTGCATAATGGGGCTGTGCGCGGTAGGATACAAACGCCTGAAACGCGCATTTTTGGGGCAAAAATTTGAAATTTACCGCGCGCAAATAGCTAAAATTTTGGGCGCAATTTTTGCGATAATTTTGATAGTGAGTTTTATATAATGGTATTTTTTTATGATAAAAACGCAGGAAGCGAAATTTTAGAAATTTCGGGCGAAAATTTTTCGCATTTGCGCGCTAGACGCCTTAGCGTGGGCGATAGAGTGGATTTTAGAAATTTGCGCGATGAGAGCAATTATATCTATGAAATCACTGAAATTTCGCGCAAAACCGCAGTAGCGAATTTGGTTTTTAAAAACTCAGTTATCGCGCCAAAGCACGAATTTTGCCTTGCTTGGGCGGTGGTCGAGCCAAGCGTGATTGAAAAAACGCTTCCTAGCTTAAATGAAATGGGCGTGGCAAAAATCATTTTCGTTTATAGCGATTTTTCACAAAAAAATATTAGGCTGGATTTGGCTAGATTTGAACGAATTTTGATAAATTCATCGTGTCAGTGTGGGAGAAATTCTATCATAGAACTTGAAATTTTATCTAGCTCGGACGAGCTTTTGGCTAAATATCCAAATTCGGTTTTGATTGATTTTGATGGGCTTAGTTTGGAAATTTTTGATAAAAATGAAATTCCTTTTATAGGCCCAGAGGGTGGTTTTTCCGAAAATGAACGCAAAAAATTTAGCAAATCTTACGAGCTAAATTTACCTTATATTTTACGCTCAAACACCGCGATAATGACTGCTTGCGCAAGGCTTATTTTCTAAAAAAGTCAAATTTGATTTTTTAAAAATTTTATTGTATAATCGCAACCTTTTAAAATTTGCAAGGAGTTAAAATGAAAAAAGATATTCACCCAAATTATGTTGAAGCGACTGTAACTTGCGCTTGTGGCAACACTTTTAAAACACGCTCAAACAAAGAAGAAATCCGTGTAGATATCTGCTCAAACTGCCACCCATTTTTCACAGGTAGCGAAAAAATCGTAGATAGCGCGGGTCGTGTTGAGAAATTCAAACAAAAATACGGAATGAAATAATTGCTTTATTTCGTTCCTACGCCGATAGGAAATCTCGCTGACATTTCAACCCATGCCCTTGAAATACTCACCAAATGCGAGATTTTTATCTGCGAGGACACAAGATTTAGTAAAAAACTTCTAAACCTACTTAGCGAAAAATATCAGATAAATTTCACTCCAAAAGAGTTTTATTCGCTTCACACGCACAACGAAAGCGAATTTTTCGCCAAATTTGATACTTCAAATTTCACCCAAAAAAATTGCGCCTTTTTAAGCGACGCTGGCATGCCTTGCATTAGCGATCCAGGGATTGCGCTTGTGAAATTTGCCCAAAATAACGGCATCGAATACGAAATTTTAAGCGGGGCAAACGCGCTTTTGCTAGCAGTCGCGGCTAGCGGGATTGTGGGGAAGGAATTTTGCTTTTTAGGCTTTTTGCCAAATACTGGCAAAGAGCGCAAAATCGCCATAGAAAACATGCTCAAAAACCCCTATCCATGCGTGATTTACGAATCGCCAAAGCGGATTTTAAGTCTTGTTTGCGGTATCGAAAATTTAGACGAAAATCGTCAAATTTTTGCCATAAAAGAGGCGAGTAAAAAATTCGAAACCAAATTTTTTGGCAGCGCAAAAGAGCTAGCCCTTACCCTAAAAACCGCAAATTTAAACGGCGAGTGGGCTGTGGTGGTAGCTGGCGCAAAAGAGGCAAATTTCGAAAAAATCAGCGAAAACGACATTAAAGAGCTTGAAATTTCGCCCAAAATCAAGGCAAAATTGCTTGCTAAAATCACCGGAAAATCTGTCAAAGAAATCTACAACGATTTGATAAAATAAGGCATCTCTTAACCATTTTTTGCTAAAATCGCAAAATGATTATTTACGGAAAACAATTATTTTTACATATTTTAGAACACCATAGCGAAAAATTTGTTCGCATTATGCTTGCTAAGGAGTGCGAGAGCGATATTTTTCGCCGTATTGCGCGCACTGGCGTTAAAGTCGAGCGCGTAGATAGCAAAAAAGCCCAAGCTTTGGCGCATGGTGGCAATCATCAAGGTTTTTTAGCCGAGGTTAGCGAGTTTGAATTCGCTGAGTTTGCGAGTGTAAAAAACGATGAATTTTTGGTCGTTTTATACGGGCTGACCGATGTAGGAAACATTGGCGCGATTATGCGCACGGCTTACGCTTTGGGCGCAAATAGCGTGATAATTGTCGCAAATAATCTAAACATTGAAGGCATTTTAAGAGCTAGTTCGGGCGCAGCCTATGAGCTAAATGTCGTAAGGCTTAGCGACGGGCTTAGCGCGCTAAACGAGCTAAAACAAGCTGGGTTTGAAATTTGCGCTGCAAGTGCGGACGGAGAGAATTTCAAAGAGCTTAAATTTGCCAAAAAAAGAGCGCTTGTCATGGGAAATGAGGGGTTTGGAATCCCTGCAAAAGTGCTTAAAAAATGCGATAAAAAAGTATCGATCAAAATGCGCGAGGGCTGGGATTCGCTAAATGTAAGCGCTGCTTTTGCGATACTTTGTGATAGGATTTTAAATGGATGAGAAGGAAAAAAAAGATTTAGATTTAGAGCGTTTGCGAGGCATGGATCTAGGCGAGGTCGCCAATGCAACGCATATAGAAGTCGAAAATTTAAAAGCGATTTTAGATAAAGATTTTCAAAAACTTGCGAATTTCAATGTCGCTGGATATATTAAAATTTTAGAGCGCGAATTTGGGCTGGATTTGAGCGAGTGGTTGAGCGAGTTTAGGGCTGCAAAGGCTAGTTTTGAACCAAACAAAAGAGCCCATGTCGAAAAGGTCTATGCGCGTGCAAGTGGCAGCAAAAGAGAGGGTGGAGGCTGGATAATATGGCTAGTGGCGATATTTTTGATAATCGCTGCGATTTTTTATTTCGAGCTTCATAAGAAATTTAACGAATTTTTAGGCTCCATGCTAAATGAAGAAACTAGCGCCACATACTCCGATAATAGCGTGGTTAGCGATACGCAAAAACAGCTAGAAAATGTAGGCATTAAGCCTTATGAATCGCCGCGCGCATTGGAATTTAACGCTAGTGCTTATAGCGTCAGCGATTACAACGCAAGTGCGCCAAATGCGCTAGATCGAAGCATACAAATCATCAAAGCAGAGGCTAATGCAAGCGACGCAAACGCAAGTGATAGTAATGCTAGCGATAATAACACAAGCGCGAAATTTAGCCCAAGTGACGAGCTTAAACTCACACCGCATGTTAAAATTTGGCTAGGAATAATAAATTTAACTACTGGCAAAAAACGAGAATTTGTCACAAGCGAAAGCTATACGCTAAGTGCGAGCGACGAGCTTTTAATCGCTACTGGGCATGGTATGTTTGACATAGGAAAGCCAGGTGATCCAGTGAAATTTAGCGAGAAAAACACAATCAAACTCCATATCAAAAACGGCGAAATAAACAAAATTTCAAACGAAGAGTTTATTCGGCTAAATAAGGGTAAAAAGTGGTAAAAATCGTTTTCGCGCTCGCGTTTTGTTTGGGGGTGGCTTTTTGTGCGAGCCCTAGCGAAATTTTGGCGCGTTACGATATCAATGCAAGTGAAGATTTGAGCGATAAAAACGGCTTTGCTGACCTTACAAAGATAAGCAAAATTTTAGAAAAAAACCAAATTTTAAATTTCACTCCAAGTGATAGGGCGCGCGGGATTGAGATAAAATTTCTTACAAAGCAAAATTCAAAATTTCTTTTAAAACCGCTAAATTTGGTCTTTGACAGGCTAAATTTAGAGAATTACAAAAATTTAGCTTTTCTAAATTTAGACGAGGGCGAAAAGCTAAGAAGCATACTTTTGCGCACAAATCGTATGATTGATCCAGGGGCGATTTACGCAGAGCTTAAAAAGCATAAAATTTATGTCGAGGATTTTATGATTTTAGGCGATGTAATGCTGTTTCGTCTGAATTTTGAGAGTATGAATTTGCTCACAAACAAAGAACAAAACGAGCTAAAAAGTAGCTATTTTATAAATATCGCAAACACCAAAAAAGCAGTTGTTAAAACCAAAGGCGCGCAGGTTTGGTATCCAAACATAGCCTTTTATGACAAAAATTTAGACGAAATTTCAAATAAAATCAGTGAGGCAAAAGTAAAAGAGTTGGAGATTAAATTCCCGCCAAATGCGCATTATATGCACCTTTGCGACGCATTTGCTGGGGAAAATATCAAACAAGGCTTAGAAATCAAACTTATAGGAGGATGAGATGTTTGACGAGATTAGATTTGGCAAAATCGAGCGATTGCCTAATTATGTTTTTGCTGAGGTTAATGCAATCAAAATGGCAGCACGCCACAAGGGTGATGATATAATCGACTTTTCTATGGGTAACCCGGACGGCCGCACGCCGCAGCACATCATCGACAAGCTTTGCGAAAGCGCGCAAAAGGACAAAACTCACGGATATAGCGTAAGTCAGGGCATTTACAAGCTTCGCTTGGCATGTGCTAACTGGTATAAGCGCAAATACGGCGTCATGCTTGATCCAGATAGCGAAATCGTCGCTGTCATGGGCTCGAAAGAGGGTTTTGTGCATTTAACAAGCGCGATAATCAACCCTGGCGATGTAGCCGTAGTCCCAGATCCTGCCTATCCGATCCACACCCAAGCCTTCATTATCGCAGGCGGAAATGTGGTGAAAATCCCTTTGCCTTACGATGCGCAAACTTTGGAATTTGACGAGAATAAATTTTTCATCGAGCTTCAAAAAACATTTGATGAGAGTATTCCTAGACCAAAATATGTCGTGGTAAATTTCCCTCACAATCCAACAACCGTAACCGTCGAAAAGAGCTTTTACGAGCGTCTTGTAGCAATGGCGAAAAAAGAGAGATTTTATATCATCAGCGATATAGCTTACGCTGAGATTAGCTTCGATGGATACAAAACTCCAAGTATCTTTGAGGTCGATGGCGCCAAAGATGTCGCAGTCGAGGCATACACGCTATCGAAAACTTACAATATGGCTGGCTGGCGTGTGGGTTTTGTGTGCGGAAACAAACGCCTAGTTGCCGCGCTTAAAAAGATAAAATCATGGTTTGATTATGGTATGTTTACTCCAATTCAAGTAGCAGCTACAATCGCGCTCGATGGACCACAAGAGTGTATTGAAGAAATCAGAGCTACTTATCAAAAACGAAGAGATGTCTTGCTAGAAGCCTTTGGCAACGCGGGCTGGGAGATCGCAACTCCACAAGCTAGTATGTTTGCATGGGCAAAACTGCCTCCACAATGCGCTGGATTAAAGAGCATGGAGTTTTCAAAACAGCTTCTAACGCAGGCTTGCGTGGCTGTTAGCCCAGGAATTGGTTTTGGAAGCGCGGGAGATGATTATGTGCGAATCGCCTTTATCGAAAACGAAAATAGAATCCGCCAAGCAGCGCGAAATATCAAAAAATATCTTAAAGAGGTCAAATGAGAGTAGCGATTTTAGGCGTCGGAACCGTCGGTAATGAGGTAGCAAACATACTCATCGAAAACGAAAAGCTAATCACTGCGCGCGCTGGGGTTAAAATCGAGCCAGTTATCGGCGTGGTGCGAGATCTAAGCAAAAAGCGCAGTGCTAAAATCCCGCTAAGTGATGATTTAAATTCAGTTATAAACCGCGATGATATCGATGTTTTTGTCGAACTCATGGGCGGGGTCGAAAAGCCTTATGAGATAGTTAGTGAAATTTTAAAACGCAAAAAGGCTGTCGTTACTGCAAATAAGGCACTTTTGGCTTATCATAGATATGAGCTTGAAAATTTAGCCGGCTCCACGCCTTTTGGTTACGAAGCTAGTGTAGCGGGCGGAATTCCGATAATCAAGGCTTTGCGCGAGGGTTTAAGTGCGAATAAAATCGAAAAAATCATCGGTATATTAAACGGCACTAGCAATTATATCCTCACAAATATGATGCAAAAAAACGAAAATTTCGAAGACGCACTCAAAAAAGCGCAAGAGTTAGGTTATGCTGAGGCTGATCCGACCTTTGATATAGGCGGATTTGACGCAGCACATAAACTGCTAATCCTAGCTAGCATTGCTTATGGGGCGCAGGGTAGGCCTGAGGATATTTTGATTAAAGGTATTGATAGGATTAGCAAAGAAGATATATATTTCGCGCATGAATTTGAGTATGTAATTAAGCTTTTGGCGATTGCAAAACGCATTGATGAAAGCCGTGTCGAGCTTCGTGTCCATCCAGCCCTAATCCCGCAAAACGCAATGCTTTCTAAGGTCGGCGGGGCGATGAACGGCGTGAGCGTTTTTGGGGATTGTATGAGCGAGAGTATGTTTTATGGGCCAGGAGCTGGTGGCAGGGCTACGGCAAGTGCGGTTATAAGCGATTTAATTGATATAGCTCGCGGTAACAAAAGCCCGATTTTAGGCTATAAAAAAGAGCTTGAAAATGATTTTGTGATTTCGCCTATGAGTGAAATTCGCACGAAGTATTATTTGCGAATTCGTGTCAAAGACGAAAAGGGCGTTTTGGCTAAAATCACAAATATATTAAGCGAAAACAACCTCTCAATTGATAGCTTTTTGCAAAAACCAAAGCAAAAAACCGAAGAGTGCGTGACGCTGTTTTTCACCACTCACACGAGCTTAGAGGCCGATGTCAAGCGCGCTATGGGCGAGCTAGACGCGCAGGAGTTTATCATACAGCGACCATTTATGATTAGAATCGAAGAGTAATGGGGCTAAGGGAATATCTTTTTGGATTTTCGGCAGAAGATAGAGCTGTATCTTGGCTAGAAGAGAATAAATTTAAGATAATTGCGCGAAATTTTCACTCACGATTTGGCGAGATTGATATCATCGCGAGCAAAGATGAAATTTTGCACTTTATCGAGGTTAAGGCGACTAGTGGCGATTATTGCGCTGCTAGCCGTGTAACGCCTGCAAAGATGAGCAAAATTTTAAAGGCGATTGATTATTACATTTTGACAAACGAAATTTGCGATGATTGGCAGATTGATTTAATTGAAATTTATCCGCAACGGATAAATTTTATCAATAATATTTCATTATAACCCAAATTTTTACCTTTCATTAATATTGTAAAACTATAATAGTCCGATTTTCAACCAAATTTATTTAAAGGAGAATTTATGGGAAAATATATCGAACTTACATCTGCAAATTTCAAAGATGTAGTAGGCGAGGGCGTTGCGTTAGTTGATTTCTGGGCTCCATGGTGCGGACCATGCCGTATGATAGCCCCTGTCATCGACGAGCTAGCAAACGAGTTTGAGGGCAAGGCTAAAATTTGCAAGGTAAATACCGATGAGGCGCAAGATTTGGCAGTAGAATTTGGCGTTCGCTCGATTCCAACTATGTTATTTTTCAAAAACGGCGAAGTTGCAGCTCAACTAATCGGCGCGCAATCAAAACAAGTAATCACTGATAAAATCAACTCATTACTTTAAAATTTAAGGGCGAAAGCCCTTTTTATTTTTCACTGAAATTTAGCCCTAAATTTGATTAAAAAATAAAACAAAGGAGAAAAAATGTTAGATTTAGCAATCATTGGTGGCGGTCCAGCTGGGCTAAGTGCGGGACTTTACGCCACAAGGGGCGGACTTAAAAATGTCGTAATGTATGAAATGGGTATGCCAGGTGGGCAAATCACAAGTAGCTCTGAAATGGAAAACTACCCTGGCGTAGCGACCGTAATGGACGGCATGAGTTTCATGGCGCCATGGCAGGAGCAGTGTTTTCGCTTCGGGCTCAAACACGAAATGATAAGCGTCGAGCGTATCAAAAAAGACGCAGACGGCGCATTTAGCATATTTTTAGAGGGTGGCAAAACCGCTCGTGCCAAGGCTGTAATCGTAGCCACTGGCTCGAAACCTCGCAGAGCAGGGGTCAAGGGCGAGGACGAGTTTTTCGGACGCGGGGTTAGCACATGCGCTACTTGCGACGGATTTTTCTATAAAAACAAAGAAGTAGCCGTCCTTGGCGGTGGAAATACTGCGCTCGAAGAGGCGCTGTATCTAGCAAACATCTGCTCGAAAGTCTATCTAATCCACAGAAGAGACGGCTTCCGCGCTACGCCAAACACTATCGAAAAGGTCAAAAATAACGAGAAAATCGAGCTTATTACAAATGCCATTGTCGATGAGATCAAAGGCGATAATAGCGGAGTAACGGGCATTGTCGTTAGCGATAAAAACACAGGCGCAAAAAGAGAATTGAGCCTGCCTGGGATTTTTACCTTCGTGGGGCTTGATGTGCGAAACAGCGTGCTAAGGGACGAAAACGGTGATTTTATCTGCAATATGAACGACGAAGGCAAGGTCGTGGTAAATCTAAAAATGCAAACAAGCCTGCCAGGTCTTTTTGCGGCGGGTGATTTGCGCATAGACGCGCCAAAACAGGTCGTTTGCGCAGCCGCAGACGGCGCGACAGCCGCCCTTGGCGTGATTTCATACTTAGAACACTCAAATTAATTCCGAAATTCCAAACCCCAGCCACGCTTTGTGGTTGGGGGTTTATGTAAATTTTAAATTTTTCAAAAATACTAAGTTTAAATTTTAAATTCGTATAAAATTTGCAGAATTGTGAATTTTGGAAAATTTTGCGCTAAGAATTTGAAATTTTGAAATTTAGACTTTGGCGAGAGAGTGAGGGAATCGAACCCCCCAGAAAGCGGTCAACCGCCCTCTTATCGGATTTGAAGTCCGCAGACGCCACCAGGTCATCATCCTCTCCAAAACTCGTCATTATAGCATGCTAAATTTGATTTTAGATTAAATTTTTAACCTAGATTTGCTCATTAAGAGTGAAGGCAGGATTATGAGCGCGCCAAGCAACAAAAGTGCCATTACAAGGCAGATTGAAAGCCCAAAATAAATCGTCGGCCAAAAATTGCTTATCATCATAACGCTAAATCCCAGAATTATCGCAAACGAAGTATAATACATCGCATACCCGATACTAGCGTGGCTTGCGCGGATTGCCTCTGCGCTATCTCGCGTGCGCGCGAACTCGCGTCGGAAGCGAAATAGATAGTGTATGACATCATCTACGCCGATACCGATACTAATCGCGGCAATCGTAATACTCATAATATCTAGCGGAATGCCCAAAATCCCCATTATCCCAAAGCAAACACAAAGTGGGATTAAATTTACCAAAATAGCAATAAACGCATGTGAAAAAGAGCGAAAAATAAAGACAAAAAGCACAAACAAAACCCCAACCGTAATGCCAAGCGTGCCGATTTGCGAGCTCATTAGGGTTTGTAGCATGTTGTTATAAAGCACCATTATACCGCTTACCTGCGCGCTTACGCCGTCATTTGCGAGCAATTTATTTAAATCATTTTGTAAATTTTGCAAAAATTCATTTCTGCGCAAATTTGGATCGCTATCAATCGTGCGAACGCTAAAATGCGCCTCATTTTCTTCTATGCTAACATAGGGCGAAAGCACCATTTCTCGGTAGTTCTCAGGCAGTTCGGAGTAAATTAGCGCTAGCATTAAATCATCTAGCTCCTCGCCTGAGTTTATCTCGCGCCCGACTTGCAAAAGCGAGCTTAGAGAGCTTACCTGCCCGATAAATTTGTGATCGCTAATGTTTTGGTCTTTTAAAAATGCGTGAGTTTTGTTGATAATTCGCATTTTTTGGGAGCTAAACCAGTATTTTGGGTCGTTTTCGTTCGCGGCGTATTCGGCCTCGAATTCGTCCATTTCCTCGCTTGGCGCGCTCTGCGATTTTGGGAATTTTATCACGATATCGAGTGGAATCGTGCCGCCAAGCTTGGTGTCGATGATCTCCATACCGGCATAAATCGGGGTATTTTCCTTAAAATATCCGATAAAGCTATTTTCCACACGCAATTTGCTAATTCCAAAAAGCCCAGCCAAAACAGCTAGCGCGCAAACTGTGTAAATTTTGCCTCTGTGATTTAGGGCTAAATTCGCACAAAAATGGGTGAAGCGAAACTGTTTTTCAAAACTACGATTATTATGCGTGCGCCTAGATATGCTCATCACCGCGCCAAAGAGGCAAAACACCACGACTAGCGAGCACGCAATTCCCACGCTCATCATAATTCCTAGCGAAATTACAGGCTTAATATCGCAAAAGATTAGCGACATAAATCCCACAATCGTGGTAAAAATCGCAAAAAAGCATGGCTTAGCCCGCTCGCGCAAGACCGCATATACTAGCTGGCGTTGCGAAAAGCTAGGAAATCTGGCGCTGTATTCGCGGTAAGCTACGATTAGGTGGATACATACTGAAACCGTTATGATTAGCACAAGGGCGATGAAATTCGAGCTAATTACGGTGATTTCAAAGCCCAAAAGCCCGAAAAGTCCGCTACTAATCGCCACTGAATAAAGACAAATTATAAGCGGAAGCACGATGAATTTCGCCTGCCTAAAAAACAGCCAAAAGCATGCCAGCAAAAGCACCAGCGCGCCCACACCATAAGTGCTAAGATCATTTCTTACATAGCTTATCATATCATCGGCTATCATATTTATACCGCCCAAAAACAGCCGCTCGCTAGGGTGCGCGCTAGAAAATTCGGCGATTATGGCTCGAAGGTTTTGTAAATTTTCGTGGTCTTTGATACGAAGTTCATCTCTGTAAGCTTTGAAATTTTGCTCGGCAAGTTTTAAATTTTGCTTTAAATTTGAAATTTCGGAATTCGCCAAATTTGATTTTTTTGCCAAATTTAGGGCATTTTTCGCACTATCTCGCGCACGAAGCAGCTCTTCGTATTTTTTCTCTGGTTTTAAATTTATCAAAATTCCAGTCGTGCCAAAATCCGCGCTGACTAAATTTGAAGCGTAAAATGGGCTGGTTAGTAGCTCACGCTTAGCAGCGGCTAGGTCGATATCTGCGTCTTTTAGCGTGGGGATATGCTTTAAAAGCTCGCTTAAATCGCCCTTTTTGTTTAACAAAAGCGGCACATTTCCCAAATCCACCACGCTATCAACGAAATCTAGCGCGCTAAATTTGGCGTTAAGTTCTGCTATGTTTGATAGCGTCTGTTTGCTTAGCAAATCTTGCGAGGGGGTGTATGCTACGACGAAAAAATTCGGTGTGGCATATCTCGCGCTAACTTCGCGCCAAATCTCTAAATCCTTGTCGTTTTCTAAAAGCAGGGTTTGGCTCGAAGCGTCTATTTCTAAATGTGTGCAAAAATAACCAAAAAAGAGTGCTAGCGCACTAAACAGCGCTAAAACACTCTTTGGAAATTTGACGATTAGGCGAAAGATTTGTTTCAAGCGTTATTTACCACTTTCGATTACGGTCGCATTAAGGCGTTTTAATAGCTCGTCAAAGCCCAAATTTTGCGCGACATCGCCAAATTGTGAGCGATATGTTTGGATTAGACTAACGCCCACGATATCGACATCGTAAATGCGCCAATCGCCGTTATTTGGGAAAAATTTAAAATCGATTGCGTAGTTTTTATCTTCGCCGATGATTTGCGTTTTTAGCACGCGTCTTTTTTCGCTTGGGGCTTCCTTGCTTAAAATTTTCATATCTTGGTCGGTATAAAGCGAGAGTTTATCGATAAATGAGCGTTTCAAATGCGCCTCGTAAGCTTTGTTAAACTCGGCGATTTGGGCGTCTGAAAGGTTCGCATAATGCTTGGCAAGGGATAGTTTTGCCATTTGTTTATAGTCGAAATACTCATCAAATAGGGCGAAAATTTTGGCTGGTTTAGCGTCCTTTGCGAGCGCGCCGTCCCTCATAATCGAAACTGCTGTGGCGACCTTTTGGCTCATTACTGGCTCGATATCAGCGTCGCTAATAGCGTGTGAAAAACTAAAAAGCAAAAACGCCAAAGTTAAAATTTTAAAAAATTTCATTTTTATTCCTTTATTTTTTGTTCTCTGCTTTGCTCATAAGCATCGCGTAAAAATGGGTATAAATCCACAGCCCCGCTTGTCATTTTTTCGTAAAATTCAGGATCGCGAGAGTAATCGTTAAAAATCCTAAACGCATTTACCGACATACTTACGGTGTTATCGTCGATATAATTTACTGGATTGGTGAAAAAATCGCCCACAAGCCCGAAAGTATCGCGCAGGTTGCTAGACCCTAGTATCGGCCACACGATATGCGGTCCTGCTGGCACGCCCCAGTATCCTAGCGTCTGCCCGAAATCCTCATCGTGGCGCGGTATGTTAAAATGCAAAGTCGCCGCGTCGCTAAGCCCAGCAAAACCGATTGTGGTGTTTATCAAAAATCTCTTTGTCTCGTCCCATGAGTTTTCGAATTTGCCCTGTAAAAGGTTGTTTGTCAGGCGCATTGGATACATTAGATTGTGGAAAAAGTTCGCAAACGCCCCTTGTATGGGATCTGGCATGACATAATCATAGCCTGTGGCCACAGGTGTCACCAAATAGCGGTAAAACACATCGTTAAAGCCCGTCATTACGCGGTTATAGCCACTTAGTGGATCGAAAACTTCCTTTTGACTATACTCGGCGTCAAACTCATCAATCTCAGCGCTAGTATCGGTGGCATACAGCGCACAGCTACACGCAACAGCGCATAAAAAAGCTCTATGAAATTTCAACCATTATCCTTTTAAATTTAATCGAAAGGGCGATTTTACAAAATTTAAGTAAATTTTTGTCTATGTGTGAAATTAAAATTAAAATAATGAAATAAAATCCCATAAAAAGGTATTTTTAAGCTTTTTAAATATATTATTTTATACAGATAAAATCACAAAAAGTAAATGAAATAAAAAGGAAAATTTATGAACGCTAAATTTGCGCTAGAACTTTATCTTAGCAAGGATACGACGCTGATTTCACGCCATATCGCCTTGCTAAAAGCTGTCGATGAGACTAAATCAATCACCAAAGCCGCCCAAAAAATCGGCATTAGCTATAAAAACTGCTGGGATAGCCTAAATTTGATAAATAACGCCAGCAAAAAGCCTCTGATTTCTCGCACGCAAGGCTCGAAAAAAAATAGTGGCTCGGAGCTCACTGACTACGCTAAAAGCCTAATTCGCTCCTATGATATCATCAGCAGGGTCGGCGATAGCTTTTTGGAGCAAATTTTAAAGGCCGATGATATTAGCGATGAAAATTTAATTGGACTTGAAAGAATCGGCATAAAACTCTCAGCCAGAAATCAATTAAACGCCGTAATTAGCGAGATTAGCAGAGGCGCAGTCGATAGTATGATCACGCTCGCGCTTTCAGGTGGCGAGAAACTAGACGCGCAAATCACAATAGAAAGTGAAAAAAACCTAGAATTAAGGCCTGGCAAAGAGGTTTTGCTAATATTCAAAGCCCCAAGTGTGAAAATTTTAAAAGGCGAAAATTTGGGCGAGCGTAACGGCGTGAAATGCAAAATCAGTGATGTCAAAATCGGCATTAAAAACGCTCAAATTTGCCTTGATACCGCAGGTCACCAAAACATAATCGCCGTAATCGCGCGCAAAAGCGCAAATGAGCTAAATTTGGGCGTGGGCGATGAGGTGCGAGCGTGCATAGAGCCCGATGATATCATTATCGGCGTGTGATTTGAGCGATAAAATTTAAAATTTAAAATCCATTTTTTAAGGAGAATTTATGAAACACAAATTTTTACTTTGCGCTCTTGCGCTATGTGGCGTCTTAAATGCGGGTGAGGTATCTATCGCAGCGGCTGCGAATACGACTTACGCTTTTGACGAGATTAAGTCTGAATTCGCCAAAGCATATCCGCAAACCACGCTAAATGTGAGCCTAGGAGCCAGTGGTGCGCTAAATACGCAGATCAAAAACGGCGCACCATTTGATATTTTTATGGCGGCTGATATGAAATTTGCCGATGATTTGTTTGAGGCTGGTTTTGCTACGGCAAAAGCGCAAACTTACGCCAAGGGCAAGGTTGCAATGCTAAGCGTGCGTGGCGTGGATTTAGGGAAAGGGCTTGACGCGCTAAAAGACGAAAAGGTAAAAACGATTTCTATCGCAAACCCAAAAACAGCCCCTTATGGCGCAGCTAGCGTAGAGGCTATGCAAAAAGCTGGGATTTTTGATAGCATAAAAGCAAAAATAATTGAGGCTAAATCAATCGGTGAAGCCCTAACACAGACGCTAAGTGCGGCAGATGTGGGATTTATCGCAGCCAGTGCGATGTATGCGCCAAAAATGAAAGAGGGCGGTTGCGCAGGCGCGCCGTGCGAGGAAGGCAAACATTTCGTGCTGGTGCCTAGCTCGCTTTACGAGCCAATCGCGCAAGGCATGGTAATACTTAAAAAAGCCCAAAACAACGCCGAAGCAAAGGCATTTTATGACTTTATTTTAAGCGATAAGGGCAGAGAAATTTTCGCAAAATACGGATATGAGTTTTGAGAGTTAGGGTAGAGCAAATTTTAGCGAGCGATGGAATTTATAAAATTCTTTTCTCTCACGGGCTTTGCGGAGTTTTTTTAGAACTCCCAAAACCCCTTAGTGTGGGATCTGGCGTAGAAATTGGCTTTAAGGCTACACAGGCTTTTTTAGCGCGCAAAAAGTGTGAAATTTCGGCAGAAAATGAAATTTGCGCCAAAATTTCAGATATTAAATTTGGCGAAATTTTATCAAATTTAAGTTTTTGTAAAAGTGAGCAAAATTTAGAATTTGACATTATCGCAACCACGCAGAGTGTGCGAAATTTAGGGCTTTGCGTGGGCGATGAAATTTACATTTACGCAAATGCAAGCGCGATTTTTATAGAGAAAATTTATGATTAAGATTGATTGCGAAAAACGGCTAAACGAAAATTTTAAAATCAGCGTGAATTTAGAGATAAAAAAGGGCTCCTTTGTCTGTCTGTATGGGGCTAGTGGATCTGGTAAAACCACGATTTTAAGGCTACTTGCTGGCTTTATGAAAATAGATAGCGGGGCGATTACAAACGGCGAAATCACGCTAGATAATGGGCGAAAATTTACACATGCTAAGCAGCGAAAAATCGGCTTTTTGTTCCAAGACTACGCGCTTTTTGAGAATATGAGCGTGATAGAAAATCTACTTTTTGCCAAAAAAGATTTGCAAAAAGCAGGCGAAATGCTAAAATTTTTAGAGCTTGAAAAATACGCAGATTTCGCCATTTCTCAGCTCTCTGGCGGACAAAAACAGCGCGTGGCACTGGCTCGTGCGCTCATGCAAAGCCCAGAAATTTTGCTACTTGATGAGCCATTATCGGCGCTAGATTATAAAATTCGTGAAAAAATCCAAGACTATCTCAAAAAAATCCATGAGAAATTTCGCCCTACAATTATCCTTGTCAGCCACGATATCAGCGAGATTTACAGGCTGTGCGAGCGTGTGTATGAGCTAAAAAATGGAAGCCTTGTGCGCGAGGGTTCGCCAAGTGAAATTTTCTTGCAAACTAGCGGTTCGCAAAAATTTAGCTTTCGTGGCAAGGTGGTTGCTTTGCGCGAAGCAGGTGGCGTAAATATCGCTATAATCGCTGTTGGGGCGCAACTTTGCGAAGTGGTTTTAAGTGTGAGCGAGGCTAGGGATTTGCGTGTGGGCGATAGTGTGAGCGTGGGCGCAAAGGCCTTTAATATAAATTTGAAAAAAATAGAGGAAAACAATGATTGAAGCTTTACGAAATTTAGACCTCACGCCGTTTTTGATTTCGCTTAAACTCTCGGTGGTGACGACATTTACTCTGTTTTGGATTTGCCTGTTTTTGGCATATTTTATGGCGTATAGGGAGTTTCGCGCCAAAAGCGTGATTGAAAGCATCATTTCGCTTCCACTCGTGCTTCCAC
Organism: Campylobacter sp.; assembly: GCA_017934385.1. Classification (GTDB taxonomy): domain Bacteria; phylum Campylobacterota; class Campylobacteria; order Campylobacterales; family Campylobacteraceae; genus Campylobacter_B. The sequence continues at coordinate 37,735 of JAGBJQ010000053.1, forward strand.
CAAGCGTGTTGGGATTTTATCTGCTTGTGTTTTTATCGCCGTATTCGACGCTTGGCAGGTTTTTCGATGAAAATTTTGGTGTGCGATTTGTTTTTAATTTCAGTGGTTTGGTGATTGCAAGCTGTATTTACTCTCTGCCATTTATGTTTTCGCCCATGCTTAGCGGGTTTAGAACGCTACCAATCTCGCTTCGCCACGCTTCGTGGTCGCTAGGTAAGGGATTTTTTGCTACGCTTTTTAGGGTGCTACTACCAGCGATGAAACCGTCCTTGATAAGCGCTGTGGTGATATGCTTCGCGCACACTATGGGAGAGTTTGGCGTGGTGCTGATGATAGGAGGCTCTGTGAGCGAGCAGACCAAGGTAGCTTCGATTGCGATTTATGAGGCGACTGAAATTTTGGATTTTACCAGCGCACATTTATACTCGGCGATTATGCTGATTTTTAGCTTTTTGGTGCTTTTGGCTATGCATTTTTTGGGAGAAAGGTCAAATAAAATAAGACTTTAATCACTTTTTTGCTAAAATGGCGCGAAAAATTTAAATTTTGGCATAAAAATGGAAGATAAAAGAGTAATAACCAAACGATTTTTTATAGCTTTGATTCTTGGAATTTTGGCTATTTTTGCGCTTGTTTTTTGCATTTTTGGCTTTGTGGGCTCAAATATCCAAGCCGAGCTTTCTACCAAATTAAGCGTAGCAAAAAATGCTGTAAAAGACCGCAACGCCGAGCTTTTTAGCGAACTTGAAATTTTATCTGAAAACCTTAAAACCTATCAAGGTTTAAAAACCGAAAACGAGTATGCAAGAAGAACCTTGTATTTCCGTCTCATCGAGCATACAGCCTTACAAAAGCAAAATTTCGACGCGATTTTTTATGTCAGAGCCGTGGGTAATCAAGACGAGGTTATAGCTTCGTATTTTAATGATTCGGCTATGTCAAATTTGGGCGAACTCAGGCTTGATGATTTTATCCCAAAAATCAAAGACAACCGCTATATATCGCGCTTCATGCCGATTAATGGCGCGAATAGATATTTTTTGATTCAAAAGGTCGAGGCAAATACATTTTTGATAGCCTTTGCAAATACAACCTCGCTAAATGACAAATTTACTGGCCTTGGTGAAATTTTGATTTTTAACAAAGAGGGCGAAATTTTTAATATCACAAACGATATTTTCGCACTTTATACAAATAGATTTGATTTTGAAGGCGAGAAAAAACTCAAAATTTTAAAAAGCCTTGGAGAGCGCAAATTTGTCTATTTCGAGAAATTTGACGATTCGAACAATTTCATAATGATAAGCAAAAATTTAAAAGAATATCTAAGCCTAAAAAATCTTTTGGTTTTGCTAGCGCTTGGGTTTTTGTTTTTGTATTTGCTAATCACTTTGGTAAATTACAAATTTTTAAAACGCCGAATTTTCGATCCTTTGCACCTGCTTCACAGCTCGGTTTCAGGTGGCGTGTATAAATCCACAGCGAGTAAAATCGAAACCATGGGCGCGCTAGATCAAATTTTAGAAATCGCGCAAAAACTCGATGAAAGCGTGCAGTATTCGAGCAGGGCTAGCAAGGTGGATTTTACATTTATCGACGCGCTGAAAAAAAGCTCGCTAATGATTTTTAGCGTCGAAAACACAAATGGCATGATAAACAACGCTAGCCTCAGAGCCAAGGAGCTTTACGGCGATGATATCGTGGGCAAAAATATCTTTACACTAGAAGCGACTTCGCTGTATGAAAACGCCCACCAAAGCCAAATTTCACTTTACACCAAAGAAAATTATGTTATCCACACGCACGATACCCCAAACGGCAAAAAGGATATGTATATCAAAAAGACCTTTGTGCGCAATGGCGAGGATATTTTGGTGCTTTATGTCTTGCTAGATGCTTCAAAATACCGCAAATTTTACACCGATACCAAAGAAAAGTATAAATATCTAAATGACGCTCCAATCGTAACCGTAGTCATCAAAGGTGGCGAAATAATCGATGTCAGCGCTAGTTCGCGTGAAATTTGGGGATATGAAAATACTCAAATTTTAGAGGGTAAGACATATTTTTGGAGCTTATTTCAAAAAAGCGACGCCAATTCTTTGCAAAACGAGCTAAGAAACCTTATGAGCGATACTAGGAAAAATAATGAGGTTACAAAGCGGGTTTATCCGATTTTGCATAGAAATTCGATTAGGGCGTTTTATGAGATTACGATTTGTCTGTATAAAAAAGAGCGCAAAGTCGTTATGTATTTTACCAACATACACGATAAGCTCATGGAAATCAACAAACTCAAATCAGATATGAAAAGCAACGAAGAGCTTTTAAAAACCAGATCGTATAGCCCATGCACGATTGACTTACGAGCTCAAAAAATCATGCTTAGCAAAGAGTATATGGAGATTTTAGGTAGTAAGGAAGCTAGCGTCGATACAGAGATGAGTATAGGCGATTTCGTAGCTAAAATTTACTATGTGGATTTGAAGAAATTTAACGACGAACTCAACAAATGCAAGCTAGGCATAAGCGATGAGATTTCATGCGAAATCAGAATCAAGCTAAATGACGAGCTAAGCGATAGCGATCAAGGAAATGCCGAGCTAAAATACGCATGGATTAGCCTGCAAGGATATGCTAGCAAAAAAGAAAAAAGAAGTGGCGGTGCCGAAGAAATCGTCGCTACTATCGAGGATATCACTGCTAAAAAAGACATTGAAACTGAGCTAAATCTAAATTCAAATGTATTTTTAAGGTCGTTAGAAGCGATTGTCATCACAGATGATATCGGTAGGATTATCCGCGCAAATAGGGCGTTTTATACGATTATGCAATTTAGCGAAACCGATGTCGTGGGCGAGGTGCCAGAGTATTTCAGAGTAGATCACGACGGCGGTATAATGGGCGAAATCAAGGAAAAGCTAGACAAAGAGAGCCTAAGCTATACAGATGAAATTTACTGCGTCAAGAAAAACGGCGATGATTTCCCTGCGCTGTTTTCGGCTATCGCGATAAAAGATGATTTTGGCGTGGTAAGCAACTATATTTTAATGTTTAACGAAATTTCTGAGATTAAGAAAAAAGAGAGCGAGCTTGTCAAAATCGCTCACCACGACGCGCTTACAGGCTTGCCAAATAGAATCTACATTATGAACGCAGCAGGCGAGTATCTAAGCGCGGCAAAGGAACAAAACAAGCTTGTGGCTGTGCTATTTATAGATTTTGACGGATTTAAGGCGATTAATGATAATTTCGGCCATGATGTGGGGGATTTGTTTTTGCAAGAGGTCAGCAAGACTATGAACAACCTACTTCGCAAGGGCGATATTTTAGCCAGACTTGGCGGAGATGAATTTGGCGCGATTATTGGGGATTTGAAAGACGAAAAAGCAGCGCATGCGCTATTAGAGCGACTTTTAGGAATTGCGAATAAGAAATTTAATTTAGACGGCAATGAGGTAAGTGCGAGCGTGAGCGTGGGCGCGGCGTTTTATGACGGAAGCGAGGAAGTCGATTTTAACGAGCTTTTAAGCAGGGCAGACCGGGCGATGTACCGCGCTAAAACGAGCGGAAAAAATAGATATTGTATCTTTGATAAAGAGAATTTTGACGATTTGCAAATCAGCGAGGAAAGGCTGAAAAAATCTATCGAAAACAACGAATTTTTCATGCTTTATCAGCCTATCATCGATGATAAAGACAAAATTTACGGCTACGAACTTTTGCTAAGATGGCGACGCGAAAATTTGGGCGTTTTGTTGCCTAGCGACTTTTTATTTGATATCAGAGAGCCAAAACTTGAAATTTTAATCTCTAAATTTTCATTTATCCAAATGCTGAAATTTAACAAAGAGACAAATTCTCTCTGCTCGATAAATATCAGCCTAGAAGTGCTAAAAAGCGATGAATTTTACCATTTCGCTTCGCGCGCGATAGAAAAATACGCGCCAAAGACTGAGCTATTTATGTTTGAAATCACCGATTTTAACGACAGAACTGCGGCTGATTTTAAACTCATTAGACAAAGATACGCTGATTTTGGCATTAAATTTGCTCTAAATAATGCAAATCACCAAAATTCAAAATACCTAAAAGGTATGCCTTTTGATATCATTAAAATCGATATGAGGCTCTGCCTAGATGTAGCCAAAAAGCGTGAAGGTATAAAAAATTTGCTAGATTTGGTGAAATACTTGCGCAGCGAGCTGAAATTTGAAAAACTAGGCGCGCAGGGTATCGAAAACGCGCTCTCACGCCGTTTGCTTAAAAATTTCAAATTTAATTTTATGCAAGGAAATTTTCTCGGAAAGGCCGTCGATAGGAAGGAAATCACCGCTATCATCGCCAAGCTAAAAGAGGCCAAGGGCGCTAAGCCAATCACAAAAGATGAGTTTGAAAACTTTTTGATTGCCCTTGATTACAAAAATATCGCGCTTGAATTTTTAGAAAACGCAGAACACGGCGATATCACCGATCTTCGCTTTGAGGTTTTCCAAGAAGAAATTAAAGAGATTAAAACTAGAATCGAAAAATCCACAAGCCATAAATTTATGCTAAATACAGAAATTAATAAGCAAATTTTGGATATTCTTGCGCTTGAATTTGAAGATTTACAAAGCTTCATTACAAAATACAAAGCGCGAGTAGATAAGTTTATACTAAATTTGGAGGAATCATGATAAATAGCGTCAGTGCGGACTTTGATCACGAAATACCAAATGGTTCGCGCCTATATTTTGGCACAAGTGCAAAACTAAAAAGAGAACTTGAAAATAAAGCCAGCAAAATTTTAGAAAATCACGGATTTAGCGAAATTCTCACGCCGTATTTTTCATATCATCAGCATTTGAGCGTGGCTGGGGCGAAGCTTTTGAAATTTTCCGATCCTAGCAACCACGAAATCGCACTCCGTGCCGATAGCACGGTCGATGTCGTGCGAATCGTGCGCCGAAGACTAAAAGATGAAAGCCTAAAAAGACTTTTTTATATCCAGCCTACATTTAAATACCCTAGCGAGGAATTTTACCAAATCGGCGCAGAGTTAATAGATGAGAGCAACCTAACCTTGGCGATAAAAATCGCAATAGAAATTTTTAGAGAATTTAGCTTAGAACCTGTTTTGCAACTAAGCAATATCGAAATTCCAAAGCGAATTTGCGAAATACTAAATTTGCCAATTAGTGTTTTTGAAAAGGGTGAGATCGAGACGATTTTGGCTCAAAACTGCGACTGGCTAGGCAAAACAGCGCGCGCGACAAATTTGGGCGATGTGGAAAATTTACGAAAAATCGTCCCAGAGGAGATCAAGCCTTGTTTAGATGAAATTTTAAATTTAGGCGTAGAGTATAAAAATATCAGAGTTTCACTTTTGTATTATTCAAAAATGCGCTATTACAAGGCGCTATTTTTTAGATTTTTAGACGAAAATAGCGTGCTTTGCAATGGCGGAAATTATGAGATTGACGGATTGAAGTCGAGTGGTTTTGCACTTTTGGTTGATGCATTGATAGAAAAATTAATGATAAAGGATTAAACATGAGTAAGGTTGATGTAATCGTAGGCGCTCAATGGGGCGATGAGGGAAAAGGTAAAATCGTAGATATGATTAGTGCTAATTACGATTTCGTATGCAGGAGCTGCGGCGGACACAACGCTGGTCATACAATCATCGTAAATGGCGAAAAATACGCACTTCACCTAGTCCCAAGCGGTGTTTTGCACAAAAATATCATAAATATCATCGGAAATGGCGTGGTCATTAACCCCGATGTTTTGATTACTGAAATGGCGCAATTTGGGGATTTAAAGGGCAGATTTTTTATTAGCGAAAAGGCGTTTTTAAATTTAGAGTATCACTCGCTAATCGACCAAGCTAAGGAAAAATTAAAAGGCGATAAGGCTATTGGCACCACAGGCAAGGGTATCGGACCTGCGTATGCGGATAAAATTTCACGCACAGGACACCGCATAATCGAGCTTTTAGAGCCAGAGAAATTAACTGAGGCTTTGGTTAGGGATTTTGCGAGCAGGGCGCAACTTTTCGAGAGCTTAAATATCAAAATTCCTGATAAAATGGAAATTTACGAGGAAATCAAACGCTACAAATCTGTGCTAGAACCATATATCGCAAACACAACTAATATGATTTGGAAGGCGCTTGATTATGACAAAAAAGTCCTAGTTGAAGGGGCACAAGGAAGCTTGCTAGATATCGATCACGGCACATATCCGTATGTAACTAGCTCTTCGACTATCGCAGCTGGGGCTTGCACAGGTCTTGGCTTAGCGCCAAAAGATGTTGGCGAGGTCGTCGGAATCGTTAAAGCCTATACTACGCGCGTAGGAAACGGCGCTTTCCCAACAGAGGCCAAAGATGAGTATGGCGACAAGCTTTGCGAAATCGGGCGTGAGTTTGGCACTACGACAGGTAGAAGACGCAGATGTGGGTGGTTTGACGGCGTAGCAGCGAAATACACATCTAGAATAAACGGAATTGATAAATTTGCCCTTATGAAACTCGATGTTTTAGACGGATTTGAGAGTATTAAAATTTGCAAAGCATACAAGATAAATGGCGAAGTGATTGATTATTTCCCAATCGAGCTTGGCGTGGTAGAGCCTGTATATGAGGAAATGCCGGGCTGGGATAGCGTAAAAGGAATCAAAAAATTCGAAGATTTGCCACAAAATGCGCAAAATTATATTAGAAAAATCGAGGAACTAACAGGCACAAAGGTAGGGTTTATCTCTACTAGCCCTGAGCGAACAGATACAATTATATTATAAGAAAGGCGGATAATGCGAATACAACTAGCACATGTTCCATACATAGCGCAAAAAATTGCGATAGATATATTAAATTCTGGCATGGTTACACTTAGTTCTGGCGTCGAGCCCATAGCCAAGGTAGCCTCAGAAATCATCAAAACTGATTTGCAAAAAGAAAAAGCCATAGACGAGCGCGCAAATGAGCTAATGGACGAGAGAATCGATGAATTTGACGAAATGAATGTAAATAAAAAAGATATGTTTTGGCTCATCAAGCGCAAACTCGCCGCACAAGAGAATTTCGAGCTGATTTTCGAGGATAGATACTCAAATATTTCGCATGAAATTTTAGAAACAATTTGGAAGAAAAATTTAGTAGATTACCAAGTGAGCGAAAACCGCATTAAAACTATCATTTACAACTCAATCGAGGGGTATTTGAAAATTTACAAAAAAATCGAAGAAGATGTCTATGAATTAATGTCAAATCAAGGTAAAAAATTAATTCCTGGAACAGAAGAGTATGAGCTTGTGTTTGCGCAAACTTACGAAAAAGAGCTTAAAAAAAGAGGTATGCTGTGAAAGCGTATGTTTATTTAGAAAACGGCGTGTTTTTGGAGGCAAAGGCGTTTGGCAAGGGCGGAAGTGCCTTTGGCGAGCTTGTATTTAACACCTCTATTACAGGATATGAAGAAATCATCTCAGATCCTAGCTATGCTGGGCAGTTTATTGTCTTTACTATGCCAGAAATCGGCATTGTAGGCACGAACAGCGACGATGAGGAGAGTGGCAAAATCCACGCTAGTGGAATTTTTATCCGCGAGTTTAACAACACTCCCTCAAATTTCAGATCCGAGCAAAATTTGGAAGAGTATTTCATCAAAAACGGCAAATTTGGCGTGTATGATATAGATACGAGATATCTTACAAAAATGCTTCGTGATGAGGGAAATTTGCGGGTTTTTGTCTCGACTGAAATCAGCGATAAAGAAACCTTGAAAAAAGCTCTTCAAGACTCAGCTAGGATTGAAGAGGTTAATTATGTCAGCATTGTAAGCACCAAAACCCCATATATCCACGAAAAAGGTCATTGGGACGCGAATAAAGGCGCTTATAGCACGCCGAAAAAAAATGGCAAAAAAATCGCTGTAATGGATTATGGTGTGAAGCGAAATATCCTAAATGAGCTTTGCGATTTGGGGCTTAGTGTGGAGGTTTTCCCGTATAATACTAAGGCAAAAACGCTGATTGATAAATTTAACTCTGGCGAAATTCACGGCGTATTTTTATCAAACGGCCCTGGCGAGCCAAAAATGCTAAAAGACGAAATCGCGCAAATCAAAGAGATAATCGAGGCTAGGATTCCGATTTTTGGCATTTGCCTTGGTCATCAACTTCTCTCAAACGCTATGGGCTATGAGACATACAAACTCAAATTTGGCCAGCACGGCGCAAATCACCCTGTGCAAAATCTCCATAGTAAATCTATCGAAATCACAGCGCAAAACCACAACTACAATGTGCCAGAATCCATAGCTGAGATTTGCGATATCACGCACAGAAATCTATTTGATGGCACAATCGAGGGCGTGAGATACAAAAACTACCCTGTTTTTTCTGTCCAACACCACCCAGAAGCGAGTGCTGGACCAAACGAAAGCAAATATATTTTCAAAGAATTTTTGGAAATTTTATGATTTCGATCTTTGCTGTTGTCCCTACCGTGCTAATGCTAAGTTTTACACATTGCATTGGCATGTGTGGGGGCTTTGTGATAGCATATAATGCAAAACTAGCCAAAGTCGGCAAATTTAGAGCTTTTTTAAATTCTTTCATTTATCAAATTTGTAGAATTTGCGCTTATATTATGCTTGGCGCACTTGGTGGGGCGTTTGGTAGTGTGGTTGTTTTGAGCGATAAATCGGCTGGATTTATGCGCTTTTTGATAGGAATTTTGCTTATTATTTTTGGCGTAGCTTTGATAAATCGTGGCTGGCTTTTGAAATTTATAGAAAATCAAAAACTTTATAATATTTTTTTGGCAAAACCTATTAAATTTGCTCTTGGCAGAAACGATATTTTTGGATTTTGTTTGCTTGGATTTTTAAATGGACTTTTACCGTGTGGGGTTGTTTATACATATTTGGCAATGGCGATACTAAGCGCAAACGCATTTTACGGAGCTAGCGTAATGGCGATTTTTGGGCTTGCAACACTGCCTGCTATGTTAAGTTTTTCTAGTATTACAAATTTGATTAGTGAAAAATTTTCTCGCTTTATGTTATTTATATCTGCAATCATTATAATTGTTTTTGGAATTTACCAAGCATATAATGGTTTTATTCTTACAAGATAATTTTTTTCAAATTTAAGTTTTACATAAGTCAAATTTTGAAAAAATAACGAATTACATTTTAAGGAGTATTTTATGAGTGATATATTAAAGGATCTAAGTATATTGTTGGTTGAAGATGAAAGCAAAATGAGAAACTCTCTTAAAAATACATTTGAAGGAATTTTTAAAAATGTCTATGAGGCCAAAGACGGCGTTGAAGGGCTTAAAAAATTTAAAAAATACAATCCAAATTTGGTCGTTACAGATATTTTGATGCCTATCGAAGACGGGCTTGAAATGACACGCCAAATCAAACAAATCTCCCCATATACCCCAGTTGTCGTGCTTAGCGGATTTAGCGAGAAGGCTCAGCTTTTAGGCGCAATCGAGGCTGGCGTGGCGAAATATTTCATAAAACCAGTTGATATGGAAGAATTTAAAGAAGCTATAAAAAGTCTAATGACAGCCAAGCTTAATGTCAATAATGCGATTGAAATTTCTGGTGGATATAGTTTTGATCCGATAAAACGAGTTTTAAATTATGGTGACAAAGAAATTTCACTCACAAAAAAAGAGCTTGCTTTTATTTCTTTACTAGTTTCTAGGATTGATACTTTGGTCTTGCATGAAGAGATTAAACGATATGTCTGGGCGAACGATAACTCAGTCTCAGATGTGGCAATCAGAACTTTTATCAAACGAATTCGAGATAAAATCGGCGCAGATGTTATCAAAAATATCCCAAGTTTGGGCTATAAAATCGAATCTAAAAAAGATTAAAATTTTTGTTCATAAAAATGTCACAAGTTTAAAACTTTTACAAACAAAAAGTTAATAAAAAGTCAAATTTAAGCTTTTTAAAACTTATTAACTCTTATAATCCTCCATAAAGTTTCTCGACTTTTAACCAAATTTTAAAGGAGGGTTTTATGAATCCTGAACAGGCATTACGCAGTGGCAAAATGCTAAGCTACGATTATACAGTGGCGAAATTGTTTTTGTATTCTACTCTTGCATTTGGTATCATCGGTATGCTTATAGGCACGCTTATAGCATTTCAGCTAGCATATCCAGATCTTAACTATTTGCTTGGAGAGTATGGTACATTTGGCAGACTTAGACCATTACACACAAATGGTGTCGTTTATGGTTTTATGCTTTCTGGTATTTGGGCTACATGGTATTATGTAGGACAGAGAGTTTTAAAAGCATCGATGAGCGAATCAAAATTTTTGATGTGCGTGGGTAAATTGCACTTTGTGATTTATATCGTCGTAATCTTACTTGCCGTAGTTTCGCTTCTTGCTGGTGTTACGACATCAAAAGAGTATGCTGAGTTAGAGTGGCCTATCGACATTTTGGTTGTTGTCGTATGGGTTTTGTGGGGAATTAGCATTTTTGGTCTAATCGGTATCAGACGCGAAAAAACGCTTTATATCTCTGTTTGGTATTATATCGCTACCTTCCTTGGCGTTGCTATGCTATATTTGTTTAACAACATGGAGATTCCAACTAGATTGCTTACTGGCATGGGTAGCTGGATACACTCTGTATCAATGTATGCTGGCACAAACGACGCTATGGTTCAATGGTGGTGGGGACACAACGCCGTTGCGTTCGTATTTACCGTAGCGATTATCGCTGAAATTTATTATTTCTTGCCAAAAGAGAGCGGTCAGCCAGTTTTCTCATACAAACTATCTTTGTTCTCATTTTGGGGATTGATGTTTATCTACCTATGGGCTGGTGGTCACCACCTTATCCATGGACCAGTTCCTGATTGGGTTCAGACAATGGGTTCAGTTTTCTCTGTTGTTTTGATTTTGCCATCTTGGGGAACAGGTATTAATATGCTCCTTACAATGAGAGGTGAGTGGAATCAGCTAAGAGAGAGCCCGCTAATCAAATTTATGATTTTGGCTTCTACTTTTTATCTATTCTCAACCCTTGAAGGTCCAATTCTTTCTGTTAAATCAGTAAATGCCCTAGCGCACTTTACAGATTGGATCCCAGGACATGTCCATGACGGCACACTTGGTTGGGTTGGATTTATGACAATCGCTGCTATGTATCACATGGTGCCTAGAATGTTCAAAAAAGAGCTTTATTCAAAATCTTTAATGACAGCTCAATTTTGGATCCAAACAACAGGCGTTGTGCTATTTTTCAGCTCAATGTGGATTGCTGGTATCACACAAGGTATGATGTGGAGAGCAACTGATGATTATGGCAACTTGCTATACTCATTTATAGATACAGTTAGCGCGCTAGTTCCTTATTACTGGATTAGAGCGATTGGTGGTTTATTATACTTCATAGGTTTGTGTATGTTTGTATATAATATCTTGATGTCTATTCGCGCAGGCAGAAGCTTAGACCAAGAGCCTAGAAGCGCTTCACCTATGGTTGCGTAAGGAGAGAAAGATGTTTAGTTGGTTAGAAAAAAATCCGTTCTTTTTTGCGGTTGGTGTTTTTGTAGTCATCGCTTATGCTGGTATCGTTACGATTTTGCCAGATTTTGCTAATAGCGCTCGTCCAATCGAGGGCAAACAACCATATACTGTTTTGCAACTCGCTGGTCGTCATGTCTATATCCAAGAGAGCTGTAATGCTTGCCACTCACAACTTATCCGTCCGTTTAAATCAGAAACTGACAGATATGGTGATTATTCAAAAAGTGGCGAATTTGCTTATGATAGACCATTTTTGTGGGGTTCGAAAAGAACTGGTCCAGATCTTGCTAGGGTCGGACGCAACAGAACCACAGGCTGGCACGAAACTCACATGAAAGATCCAAAAGTCCTAGTCGGCAAATCAATCATGCCTGCATACAAATCTATGTTTAAGAAAAACGCAGATATGCAAACAGCTTATGCAGAGGCTTTGACGATTAAAAAAGCCTTCAATGTCCCTTATGATACAGCTGGCGCACCAAAGCTCGAAGCTGATCCTAGCAAGGACGCTATGTCAAATTTCGAAAGCTATAAAGCTGAAATGATGGCAGAGGCTGAATTGATTGTAAATGATATGCGCGACGAAGATGTCAAAGCGGCATTTAAAAACGGCGAAATACGCGAAATCGTTGCGTTAATAGCATATTTAAATAGCTTAAAATAGGGGGTTTGCGATGAGTGCTGATTTCATTAGAGAGTTACAAGCTTATGGCTTTATAGCTTTTGTCATATTGGCCTGCCTTGGAGTTTATGGATACTGGTTTCATTTGAAGCACTCTGAAAAAACAGGGCGCAGAAACTACGAAAAGTATGCAAATTTGGCGCTTGATGATGAGCTTGGCAGTGAAATCATAGAGTCTCGCACACCTACGAAAGAAGAAAAAGGAAAATGATATGAAATGGCTAAATTTAAGCGATAATGTTAATGTTGCGGCGCTGATAGCGTCGTTTATACTTGTCGCAGTTACGGCTTTTATCGTTAAAAAATATGCTGGTCAAAGTAAAAGCTTAAACGAAACTACCGAGACAACTGGCGAAGATTTTGACGGAATTGCCGAGCTAAAAAATGGCTTGCCAAAAGGCTGGGCTATATGTTTTGTTTTGATGTTTGTCTATGCGTTAGTGTATTTTTTCATCGCTTATCCGCTAAATTCTTACTCACAAATCGGCGAGTATAACGATGAGGTAAAGGCACACAACGCTAAATTTGAAAAAACATACGCAAATGCTGATAGCACTACGCTAAAAGCTATGGGCGAGTCTGTATATTTGGTGCAATGCTCACAATGCCACGGACTTGACGGAGATGGAATCGATGGCGAGTCTGCTGACCTTACTAAATGGGGCAAAGAAGCTGGCATAATTGATGCTATCAACAAAGGCTCAAAAGGACTAAATTACCCACTTGGCGAAATGCCAGCAGGTATGGTTAGCCCTGAGGACGCAAAAGCAGTAGCGGCATTTATGGCGAAAGAAATTTCTAGCCTAAAAGCTACAAAAAATGAAAATTTGGTTGAAAAAGGTAGAGAGCTATGGCCTACTTGCGCTGCTTGCCATGGTGATGACGGCAAGGGTATGGACGGCTCAGCGCCAGATCTTAGCAAATACGGCTCGGCTGAATTTAGCGTCGATGTGCTAAATCGTGGCAAAAAAGGCTTTATCGGCACAATGCCAGCCTTTGATGACGGGCGTTTAAACGATGTGCAAAAACGCGCCGTTGGCGAGTATATCAACTCTATCAAATAAAGGGGCGATTATGGAAAATGTAAAAAGATCGGTTTTTGCGCTAAATGGCGTAACTGGAATGCTAATCGCAACTGCGCTTTTGCTGGCGATTCTTGCATGCCTTACCTGCCTTGGCATTAAGACACAGCAAGCCGTCATGGATAAGCCTTATGAGCTAAAAGATATTAGCTCTGTAAGCGAAAAAAGCTCAGTCGATACGCAAAAAAAAGTATTTGTGATAAAGGATAAGTGATGAGTGATGCATTGATTGAAAAATTGATTTTACTTGGTTGTATCGCTTTGGCTGTGGCAACTGCTGCCTCTGTTTTGACTAGAAATATCCTATTTATCGGTTAATGAGAGCAATTTTTGCGATTTTTTGCCTGTGCATTTTAGCGCAGGCAAGATTTGTTTTAAACGAGGGCGAGATTATCACGCCTATGCTTGCAGAAAAAATTGAAATTCTAGGCGCTGAGACGCAGGATAAAACCGGCGTAGGCGTCTATATCCTAGCCACGAAGAGCCTTGGTGGCGCAAGTTTAGAGAATTATGCCCTAAATTTCATTTCGAATTTAAGCTCGCCTTATGCGCTTTTAGTGTTTGCCGAGGCTGAGCATAAGGTCGAAATTTACGGCTCGCCTGAGGCGTTAGCGCTTTTTGATAGAGAGCAAATTTTAAGCGTGGGAAGCCGTGGCCGTATAATCCCAATCATCGCTTCGCAAAAAAAAGATTTAAACCAAACCCAAAAAATCGGCGTTTATAACGCTGCGCTTTTAAACGGATATGCCGAGATTTGCGACCAAATCGCCGCTTCAAAGGGGATTGGGTTGGAGAATTCTATCGGCAATACAAACAACAATTTCATAAATTTCTTGCGCTATATTTTTTACGCGACGCTGATTTTCGCGCTAGGCTCATATCTATACAAAAAAGGCAGAAAAAATGGCGCAAAATAAAAAAACTCTCTGGCCCTATGGTATCGCATTTAGTATAGTAGCAATCATCGCGGCATGCGTAGCGACGATAATTTTCTCGCTAGATTACCCGGTGCATAGCGATAATTTTTACTTTGATAAATACCAAAAAGTCGATGAGAATTACAACGAAATTCAGCTAAAACAGCAAAATTTCGAAAAAAAATATGAGGTAAATTTTGAAATTTCAAATCCGCAAAATACAGAAAAATTTAGCCTAAATTTGCCGATAAAAGCGAAAAATAATGCCAAATTTGATAAAATCTCAGCCGAAATTTTACTCACTAGACCAGATAGCACGACTTTTGATAAAAGGCTTAATACGCAGTTTTTAGATGGTGCGTTACGAAGCGAAAATTTTAGTATCGAAAAGCTTGGCAGATGGCAGGTAATGGCGAAAATTTCAGATTCCATAGACACAGGATTTTACAAATTTGAATTCAACGCAACCAAAACAGCTTCGGGTATTTACGACTTACAGATCCTTGAAGGAGGCCGTAAATAAGGCAGAGGGCGGAATAGTTTTCGCCGAGAGTTTAAGCGAATTTTACAAAAAGGCGGTCTTTGTAAATGGCTTTGATGAGTGCGGGCAGATCGAGCGCACGCTTTTTATGCAAGAGGCCGTCAAAAATACCAAAAATGCAAACGAAAAACTCCGTTTCCCAAGCGAATTTTTCGAATTTATGCAACACAAAGATTATCTGTTTAAATTTTTCAAAGAGCTTGCTAGCGAAAAGGTAAGCCTGCAAACTCTCGATTTTAGCGATACTTACGCGCAATACAGCGAACATTTCGAAATCTTAAAAGAGCTTTTGCAAAATTACCAAAATTTTTTGCAAAACGCTAAAAGCTACGATGAAATCACGCTTCCGCAAATTTATGAATTAAACGAAAATTATCTCAAAAGATTTGATAGCATTGAGATTGATATCGACGGAAATCCGAGTAAATTTGAGTTTGAAATTTTAAAGCAAGCTTCGCAGGTTACGCAAATTTATCTAAATTTTAAGGCAAGTAAATTTAATCAAAAAACGCTCCGTAGTATTAGCGAGCTTTGCGGGCTTAACTTTGAGAGCGGATTTAGCTACAAGCTAAATTTAAGCGAGAATAAAATTTTAGAGCCTTACACCGCGCCAATCCCGCAAAATAGCGAAATCGTGCTAAAAGGATTTGAGCTTAGAGCTTTGCAGGCTTGCTATATTTTTGAGAAAATTTCAAAATTTATTAGTCTTGGAATTAATCCGGAAAAAATCGCAGTAATCTTGCCTGATGAGAAATTTGCTAAAACCCTTAAAGCTTTGGACGAAAAAATTAACAAAAACGCCCCAATGCTGAATTTTGCTATGGGCGAAAGTATCAGAGATAGCCTATTTGGTGTGAGTTTGGCTAAAATTTCAGAGTGTATTAAAGAAGGCATAAGGCCAAATTTCAACCCACAATATCTAAATTTGGGCAAAGATACGCCGCGGGATTTGCCAAATGAGTATGATTTGTTTTTTAAAGAGGCTGGGATTAGTGAAGAAATTTTTGATAAATTTAGTGCAAATTTCAACAAAAGCGTAGAATTTGAGGTTTTTGATGCTTGTATAAATGAGCTTTTGCGCGCAGTCAAAACCAAAAACGATGCCCTAGCAAACAAGCTAAAATCGCCAAAATTTTTAATCAAAATTCTAAACGAAAAATTTGGCGAAAACCTTACACTGTCAAATTTGATTGATCTTTTCCTTGGCGAGCTAAAAAATGTCAAACTCGATGATATTAATGGCGGAAAGGTCACTGTAATGGGGCTTTTGGAGAGTCGTGGTGCAAACTTTGAGGCTGTGATAATACCTGATTTCAACGATGATTTTGTGCCAAAGCGAAGTGAGGGCGAGATGTTTTTAAACAGCACTCTTCGGGCTAAGGCTGGGCTAATTAGCCACAAAGACAGGGAGGATTTGCAGAGGTTTTATTACTCTTGTTTGATTTTTGGCGCGAAAAAAGTGGCGATTTGCTACCACGACACGGCGGAAAAATCGCCGTCTAGGTTTTTGAAAAATTTTAACACGCAAGAAGATATGGACGAGTTTAGCATGCAAGATTATTTGCGCATTTTTAATGGCAAGCTCTATGAAAAGCCAGAATTTAGCGATTTTACGCCAAAGATGGAGCATGATTTTTTTGCCGAGCCTGTTTCGCACGCTAGATTTGATACATTTAGCACATGCAAAAGAAAGTATTATTACTCATATATTTTAAATATCAAAGAGGGGCTGAAATTTGGCGAGGATAACGCTTCTATGGGAAATATCTTGCACGAGGCGTTTGAGGAGTATTACGCTAAATACCCTAAATTTGATTATGCAAAATTTGAGGAAATTTACCTTAAAAAGGCTATGAAAAAAAATGCCGATTTTTACAGCATTTATTATGATTTATGCAGAGTTAAATTTTTGGCTAAAACCATAGTCGAACATGAACAAAAGTGGAATTTTGCGCAAAGTGAGGCGAATTTTGACGGCGTTAAATTTAACGAATTTGCCACAATTAGCGGAAAAATCGATCGCATAGACACAAACGAAAGTGGCGATAGATTTATTATTGATTACAAAAGAGGTGATTACAACGCCAAATCAATGCAGCTAAAATTCTACAAAGCCCTTTTGGGTGATGATGAAATAGAGGCTGCGTATCTCTCGCTAAGGGATAAAAAATTTGTTTTCGATGAAAACGAAAAAGATGATGCCACAAAAAGCGCGTTTGAAATTTTATCTGAAAAATTTGAAGAAATCAGAGCGCTTTGCGAAAGCGAAATGAGCTTTGAGCGCGCGAGCAAAAGCGGTGTGTGCAAATATTGCGCGTATAAAATAATCTGTAAAGGCGAAATCAATGATTAAGATGAAAACAAAGAAAGGCGAGGACGCAAGATATCTAGCGCTTGAAGCTAGCGCAGGTAGCGGAAAGACATTTTCTTTGGCGGTTAGGTTCGTAGGGCTCGTGCTTTTGGGTGAGAATATAAATGAAATTTTGGCCTTGACCTTTACTAAAAAAGCGGCCGCTGAGATGAAGGTGCGTATAATTGATACATTTTCGCTGCTTCACACGCCACAAAAAGAGGCTGAGCTTGACGCGCTTTGCGTGCTTTTGAGCAAGGAAAAAGAGGAAATTTTGCGCCTTAGAGATGAGCATTTGGCGAAATTTATGGATTGCGCTTTAAATATTTCGACCTTTGATGCGTTTTTTGGCAAAATACTGCGCGCGTTTGCCCTAAATGCGGGGATTAATCCAAATTTTCAAAACGACGATAATATACTAAAAGCCCAAAATGACGCCTTTATCAAAGAAGCTTTCAAAAACGATGAATTATCGGGCAAAATGTATGAATATATAAACGATGCAAATTTAAGCAAACAAGCGTTTTTTGGGGGCATTAGCGAGCTGTGGAAAAATGGAATAAGCGCAGATATTAGCCAAAGCAAAGCCCCGAATTTAGACGAAATCAATGAAATTTTAGCCCGTATGCACGAAATTTTAGTGCGCAATAAAGCGAGCGATAAACAGCTAAACTTTATGACGCAAACTAACAATATTAGCGAATTAAGTGGCAGGTCGTGGTTTGATAAACCAAGTTTAGATTACAGAACTTTTGCTAAGGCTTTTTCGCTTGATTTAGATGATGAATTTGTAAATTTAAAGCGCGCAATGCTTGAATATGCGATAAAATTTGAAAATTACCAAATTTCATCTTTGGCAAAATTTCTAAATTTCTACTCACAAAACAAAAAAGAACTTAGCAAAAAAAGCGCCAAGATGACATTTTCTGATGTTAGCGTGGGCGTGCATGAGCTGTTTTGCAAAACTGGTGAGATTGGAGAGCACAATGATTTGCTCTATTTTAGGCTCGATTCGAAAATCAAGCACCTTTTAATCGACGAGTTTCAAGATACCAGCGTTTTGCAGTATGAAATCATGCTTCCTTTGATTGATGAAATCGTCGCGGGGCTCGGTCAAAGTGGGCTAGGAAGCCTTTTTTATGTGGGTGATAAAAAGCAAAGTATTTATAAATTTCGCGGAGCAAAAAAGGAGCTTTTCGATTCGCTCAAAGATAGGCATAATCAAATAGTTTTGGAAACTATGCCAAAAAATTATCGCAGTTTAAAGCTTTTGGTTCGATTTGTAAATGCGATTTTTGGGGATTTGGAGATAAATGAAGAAACTGGCGAAAAATATGATTATAAACCGCAAGAAGCAAATAAATTTAATGAGAGCAAATTTAGCGCAGAGGTTTTAGATAAAATTTTAAAATTCCCAAAAGAAAATAAAAATTTATCGTTTTTCACGCCAGATGACGACGATTTTGGCTATATTTGCGCTAAGACATACGAAGATGTTTGCGAGGGCGCTGTAAGCGAGGCTATACGCTTGATTAAAGAGCATAGCGTAAGCCCTAGCGACATAGCGATTTTGTGCTGGACGAATAAAGATGTAGCAAAGATACAAGAGCTTTTGTCGCTAAAAAATATTCCATCTTCGACCGGCGCTACGAAAAAACTAATTGCTACGCCCCAAGTTAAGGCGATTAGCGAGTATGCGAAGTATCTAATTAGCAAAGATGAAATTCACGCTTTAAATATAAAATCACTTTTAAATTTAAGCGACAAGCCAGATTTTAGCCCAGTTTCGCTAAGCGATGAGGCTGTGAGCGTATCTAAGACAATCGCTGAAAATTTGGGGCTAAATTTTGGCGATGAAAATTTACTTATATTTTTTGAAATTTTGCAAAAGTATGATAGTTTCGTGCAGTATCTTTTCGCAGATGATAACAGCGACGCCTATGCCAAGGAGCTTAGCGGGGTCAAGATTATGACAGTGCATAAGTCAAAGGGGCTAGAATTTGCGCATGTGATTTTGTGCGATTTGCTTAGCAAAGGAGGCGGCGAGAGGGATAAATTTATGCTAGGTTACGACGGGCAGTGGCGCATAAAATACCGCATGACAAATAGAGAAATTTACGATGCAGAGTATGCAAAATTTAAAAAAGATAGCGAAAATTTGGAGCGAGCTGAGGTTTTCAACAAGCTATATGTAGGCTTTACAAGAGCCGAAAAATCGCTGATAATCGTAAAAAAAGGCGGTGTTTTAAACGGAAACAACCCTAGCTATTTTACCCCTTATACTTCAAATAAAGTGGATAAGAAATTTTTAGAAATCGAGGATTTTGAGTATGGCTACATCATACCAAGTAGCGTTACGCCAGTGCTAGTGCAAAAACCAAAAAAGATAAATCTACAACCAGTCGCGAAACAAAATATCACAGAGTATGAAAGAGCCAGCGATAGGGCTGTCGTGGCGGAATTTAGCAAGGTTTATAAGGGCGAGGCGTTGCACTACACGCTTGAAATGCTCGATGATTTTGAGATTTCTAGCTTGGAGAGTGCGCTAAATTTGGCAAAAAATCGCTATGCGAAATATTTGGATTCGAGCGATTTTGATGAGATTAGGCAAAAGGTCGAAAGCTTGTGCGCTAATGAGGAGTTTTTATCATACATATCAGGGTGTGAAATTTACAAAGAAATTTCGATAAAACGGGAAAATGGCGGAGTTTCTAGGGTGGATTTGATGTGCGTAAAAAACGATGAAATTTTGCTTTTTGATTATAAAAGTTCGCCGTATTTCTTGGAAAAAAACAAAAAACAAATCCAATCTTACAAAGCATATTTAATCTCATCTAGTAATAATCCAAATTTAAGTGTTCGCACATTTATCGTGGTTTTAGAAAATTCTGTAAAAATCGAAGAGGTAAAAGAATAAATTTAACTCCCAAAATGGGAGTTAAATTTTAGTATAGCACTACATGGACATTTCGTGGTCCATGCACGCCAAGAACTGTGATAAGCTCGATATCTGCGGTGCGAGATGGTCCCATGATAAAGTTGATATTTGTAGGCAACTCATCTTTTGTAACCTCTGCTAAGGCTTTATCTAAGCTTTCTACAAGGGCATTTTTTCTAAGCAAAATAATGCAGTTTGTCGGAAGCAAGCTAAGAAGTCTTGGTTGTGCTTTTGAGCTAACTACGCAGCATACGCCAAAGTTTGAAACGCCAAGTTTCGCCTCTATAATCGAAGTATCCGCATCAAAAAGCGCTTCTCTTATCTCATTTACTGGTTTGTCAAACGGCAATTTTTCTGCTTGCAATTTGTCTGTTTTGATTGGCAAATCTGAACCAAACATAACTGTTTTTGCGCCGACTGTTTTGACGATCTCTTCTACTAGCGCTTGAAGTCCTTTTTCGTCTGTCTCATGAACAACGGCTTTATTGTTTGTCAAATTTGTCTTAAAGTTTTCATATTTATCGCCTTCGTTTTCGACAAATTTAGTTATATCTAGTGGTTCGATTTCTGTTCTTTTGGCTACTCTGTTTGACCTAATTTTAGCCAAAATTGTCTCTTTGCTACTCATAGATTACTCCTTCGATTTTTTGGATATCTGCGTGTAGATTTCCTTTTAAAACAGGCGGTGTTCTGTGTCTTGTCCATAGTTTTACCACAGGGATCGAATCTGCCTTTTTAACTACGAAATTTGAGAATTTAGAAGCTATGGAAATTCCAGTTCTCCACATAAATCCATTTGTAGCAACTGTTCTAAATCCAGCAAATCCCATTGCTTCGATTTTGCTGTGTTCTAGCAAATCAGAGCCTTTTGCTTTTTTCTTACCTTCACCGACTTTATTGCTTCTTAGCTTTCTGATTGTCTCTGCTAACGGAATTTTAACAGGGCAAACTTCGCTACATCTACCACAAAGTGAGCAGAAATTAAGAATATCTGCGTTTTTTTCCATACCGAAAATTTGTGGGCTAATTACTTCGCCGATTGGTCCTGGATAGACTGCATGATATGTATGACCACCGATTTTATCATAAACAGGGCAGTAGTTCATA
>JAGBJQ010000054.1 GCA_017934385.1 Campylobacter sp.
CCCTTCCCCCTTACAAACCCCCAACCCCCGACGACGCTTTTAAGGTGGCTAAATTTAGAAAAACTTCGTTTTTCTAAATTTAGCTGGTTTTATTTTTACGGAAATGCTTCGCATTTCTTTGCAATTGCAAAGTAAAATTTCGGGGCAGTGTTTGGGGGTTGCGCTAGCGAAATGTGAAATTTTATAAATTTAAAATTTTCCAAATTTAAAATTTATAAAATTTTTTGTGCTTTAATTCCGCGATTAAACAAATTTAAGGACAAAATTTTGAAACACTACAAAGGTTTTGGCAAGCAAATTTTGCTAATGATTATCTTTAACGCCGTTTATAGTGGCGCTGGAATCGCGATTTTGGCGTTTATCAACAAATATTTGCTAGGTGAGGGCGAGAAAACGACCTCGCTAATTTTTATGTTTTTTGGGCTTTTGGTGCTGTTTTTGGCTCTCTCGGTCGCTTCGCGCGCCGTGCTTTGCGTGATTGAGAATAACTTCGTCTTCAACCTGCGCTCAAAGGTCATCAAACAGATAATCGATACCAAATTTGAACGCATTGAAGCTGCGTCAAAGGCGAATTTGCTGGCCTCTCTGAGCTCTGATATTTCGCGCCTGACTGATGGATTTATGCGCATTAGCGAGCTAATCCAGGGCGGTATGACGGTCGTGTTCGCTGGAATTTATACGCTGTATATTTCGCCGAAAATGTTTTTGTTTTTGTTCGTCTGGATTGGCGCGCTGATGATTTTAAATCAGCTAATCATGCGCAAAGTAATGCAAAATTTCGACGCTTACCGCAAAAACGAGGACGAGCTTTACAAGAACTATTCTAAGGCAATCGAGGGGCACAAGGAGCTTTCGCTAAACATAAAAAAAGCGCGCTATCTTTACGAAAACGAGTTTATACCAAACGCAAACAATCTGCGCCAAACTTCGCTAAAAGCGCAGGTTTATCAGGCGTTTGCGGGGAATTTTATGAGCGTGATGATGCTAGGAGCTGTGGGTGTGGTGCTGTATTGGGGGCTAAGTGGAGGCAAGGAAGCTCTCGCAAATGCCGTTACAATCGCACTTACGATACTATTTTTGCGCGCGCCACTTATGATGCTCGTTTTCTCTTTCCCGAGCATTTTGCGCGCCAAAATCGCTTACCAAAAAATCGAGGAATTAGGGCTAGATCCGCATGTGGCGGGATTTGAGATTAAAAATTTAGCCCCGTGGGAAAAACTCGAATTAAAAAATGTAAGCTTTACCTATAAAAACGGCAAATTTGGCGTGAAAAACCTAAATTTAGCCATAAATTCGGGTGAGGTCGTGTTTTTAGTCGGCGAAAACGGCAGCGGCAAATCGACGCTGTTTATGATTTTATCTGGGCTTTATGGCGCACAAAGTGGCGAAATTTGCGTCGATAATAAGGCAGTAAGTGCAGATGATTTGCGTTCATATAGCAACAACATAAGCGCGGTTTTTAGCGATTTTTATCTGTTTGATTATATCGTGGGCGATGAAAACACTGCGCGCGAGTGGTTAGAGATCATGGAAATTTCGCAAAAGGTCAGTATCGAAGGGGGTAAATTTAGCACCACAAATCTCTCCGCAGGTCAGCGCAAACGCCTAGCACTCGCGGCTGCGTTAAGCGAGGGGCGTAAATTTATCATGCTTGATGAGTGGGCAGCAGATCAAGACCCGCACTTTCGCGCGCACTTTTACGAGTGCATAATCCCAAAGCTCAAAGAGCGCGGATATACGATATTTGCGATAAGCCACGATGATAAATATTTCGGCGTGGCGGATAAGATTTATAAGATGAGCGGGGGCGAAATTTCGCAAATTCGCTGAAATTTCGCTATAAATTTTGTCAGATTAATTTTTCTTTGATAAAAATTTAATTTTAATTTACAAAATTTAGATTATACTTCACACGCAATTTAACTGAAAGGATAGAAAATGAAAAAAGTTTTCATCGCATGTGCTGCATTGGCGGCAATTAGTTCAAGTGCTTTTGCTGCTGACGGAGAGGCGCTATTCAAAAAATGCGCAGCATGCCACGGCCCAAACGCTGACAAACCTTACCTAGGCGGTAAAGTTCCAGCGCTAAACACACTTGCAAAAGACGATATTGTCGCTAGCCTAAAAGGCTACAAAGAAGGCACTGTCGGCGACGGCGGTAAGGGCAAATACGGCATGGCTGGCGTAATGAAAGGCCAAGTCGCAACACTAGATGACGAGTCAATCGCAGCATTGGCTGATTTCATCGAAACTAAAAAATAATCCCCCTTTTTAATCAATTCTAGCCTGGCGCGTCCCCCTTGCGTCAGGCTTTTTTAATTTAATCAAATTTATAATCATTGAAATTTCGAAATTTGGAGCTTTTATGAGCGATTTAAATTTTATAAACGAGATGAAAGACAAGGCTATCGCCACTGAGTGTTTAAGCAAAAATGAAGCGTTAAATTTAGCCAAAACTAGCGATTTGGACGCACTTTTGGGCGCGGCAAATGAGATTAGGCAAATTTGCTGTGGCGATGAGTTTAATTTTTGCTCGATTATAAATGCGCGTTCTGGCAAATGCTCGGAAAATTGCAAATATTGCGCCCAGTCTGCGCATTTTAAAACAGGTTGCGAAACTTACTCGCTTTTGAACCTTGCGCCCGTTTTGCAAATGGCAGGGCAAAACGAAAAGGCAAAAGTTCATCGCTTTTCACTCGTTGCCAGTGGTCGCGGGATAAGCGAAAATGACAAAGATATGCCAAAAATCGAGCAAATTTATCGTGCGCTAAGAGAGCAGACGAATTTGCACCTTTGCGCTTCGTTTGGGCTTGCGAGCGTGCAA
>JAGBJQ010000055.1 GCA_017934385.1 Campylobacter sp.
ATAGTTTTTGACAATAATAAATAAAATAACACGCATTGAAAAATAACAGAAGTTAGATTTCAAAAACGGAAATTGGATTATATTCAAGGGTTGCTTAAAAAGAGATTAAATGGGGGGGGGAATTTTGAAATTTTGTAAAACTCGCCAAAAGAGCTAAAAATTCACTTTTTTGTTATAATTCTGCCTTATTGAATTTTTTAAATTTGGAGATTTTATGAAAAAAATAATTTTAGCGATACTTATAATAGGACAAATTTTTCTAAATGCCAACCAAAGCGATAAAAAGTTAGTAAATTCACCAGAACTTGATAGTAAAATAAACGAGCAAATGCAAATTCTATCCAAATTTGTAGATTATTCTAGACCCGTTCAATCTCACCCAAAATACGATGAATTGTCCAAAAAATTGGCAAATCATGAGATAAATATAGTAGAATTTGATAAAGCCGTTGAAAATTTAAAAATCGAAACTACAAAAGATTTCTATGATAGTCTAGAATATTTTACTGAAATATCAATAGAAAGACCTTCTCCACGGTATCATTTTTCAATCGATACAGACAATACAAATGAATTACCTAGCGAAATTTGTATGCTTAGTAATTTAGAAACAATCGATGTCCGTGAAGCCAATATTACCGATTTACCGCCTTGCATTGTTAATTTGACAAAACTTTCTATATTAGATCTTAGAAAAACACAAATAAAAGAAATCACAGAAATAATAAGCAAAATTCCAAATTTGAAAGTTTTAAATTTAAGCCGTTCCAAGATAGAAAATCTAGGAAAACATATATCAAATATGAAAAATTTAGAAGCGTTAGACATTTCGGACACTGATATATCTGAAATTTCGCCTGAATTTGGAAATCTTATAAACTTAAAACAATTTAATTGTGATATGTGTAGAAAGTTAAAATCTATACCTGACGAAATGGCAAATTTAAAAAATTTACAACTATTAAATTTAAGTTTAATTGCCCAAAAAGAATTTCCAAAATGGATAACAAATATGCAAAATTTAGAGTATTTATCCACTAGTTTTAAAAATTTTCCACAAAATTTTTCAAATTTACAAAACTTAAAAGTTTTAAGTATCAGCAATGTATCGCAAGAAAACTTTATGGAGATACTTAAACTACGCAATTTAGAAGATTTGCAACTAAACGATAGCAATATCACTACTATACCTGATGAAATTGAAAATTTGGCGAATTTAAGGCGATTTGAATATACTCGGGGAAGCCTAAAAACAATTTCGCCAAAAATTACAAATTTGAAAAATTTAGAAACACTTTTGATTTATTACAATAAAGATTTGTCTACTCTGCCTGAAAATATCGGAGAATTAACAAATTTAAGAAATCTAAACATAGGCTTTACCGGCATAACCAAACTACCATCTAGCATAGTAAATTTAAAAAATTTATTCCGTATAGACATTTTGGATCTGCCTATACAAAACCAAGAAATTTTACAAGAAATGCCGAATTTAAAGATAATTACAAAAAGATGAATTTAGTTTCTGCGACTAAATTCGTCATAGCCAATTTTTTTGATTTTCAAAATTTTAAAGCGAATAAGTAAAAACAAATAAAAAGAGTTAAAAATAAACTTAAATGGTGGTTAGAGGCAGAATCGAACTGCCGACACGCAGATTTTCAGTCTACTGCTCTACCGACTGAGCTATCCAACCACGAAATAAAGGGAGCATTGTATTCAAACCCCGCTTAAAATCTATTTAAACGAGCCAGAATACAAAATTTAAAAGGGAGAATTTCAAGAAAAAGTCTTGAAATTCAAAAAATTATTTTAAAGCAGCCTTTGCTTTATCAGCTAATGCAGCGAAAGCCTTAGCATCGTTCATAGCAAGGTTTGCTAGGATTTTTCTATCTAATTCGATGTTTGCAAGTTTAAGACCGTGCATAAATTTAGAATAGCTAATATCGTTGATTCTGCAAGCAGCGTTAATTCTAACGATCCATAGTCTGCGGAAGTCGCGTTTTTTCGCGCGTCTGTCGCGGTAAGCATAAACCAAACTTCTTTCTAATTGTTCTTTGGCTTTTCTAAAATGTTTTCTTCTTGCGCTGTAAAAACCGCGAGCAAGTTTTAAAACTTTATTGTGTCTGCGTCTTCTAACAACGCCTGTTTTTACTCTTGCCATATTAATCCTTTCTTAAATGGCGCCCATTTTTGGGTCTTTCCCTATCTTAGGGGAGTTTGAATGACTAGGTCAAAAACTAAAATTATTTACAAAGCATAAGCTTAACAGCTCTAACATTTGTAGAATCTACATATTGTGGGCCACGCAAATCTCTTTTACACTCGCTAGACTTTTTAGTCAAGATATGGCTGCGGAAAGCTGAACCGCGTTTAATCTTGTTTTTGCCTACTTTAAAGCGTTTTGCTGCGCCACGCACACTTTTCATCTTTGGCATGTTTATCCTTTTTTTTAAGATAAGCTGTGATTATATAATAAAATTTTAAATTTCTGCTGAAATTTAAAAATATTTAAGCTACGCCGAAATTTAAGACTTTTTCGGCGTAATTAGCATACTCACATATCTTCCCTCTAAAATCGGGGCTTTGTCGCGTTCTGCGCTACCTGCGAAATTTTCTTCCCAAATTTTGTTTAGCAAATTTACACCAATCTCAGGAGTGCTCATCTCGCGACCCTTCAAAAACACGCGAAGTTTGACATGTTTGCCAGAATCTAGGAATTCTTTTGCGTGTTTTACCTTGTAATTCACATCGTTTTGAGCGATTTTTGCCGAAAATTTTATCTCTTTAATCTCGATGATTTTCTGTTTTTTCTTGGTCTCTTTTAGCTTTTTTTCTTGTTGATAACGGAATTTACTATAATCCATTACCTTGCACACTGGCGGTTTCGCATCTGGCGCGATTAGCACGAGATCGACACCTTGTTTGCTTGCGATTTGCAACGCCTCATCTAGCGAGATTACGCCGTATGCTTCACCATCTTCGCCGATACACCTAACCTCATCAGCCTCGATTTCTTCGTTTAGAAAAACTTCTTTTTTGCTGCTCAAAAATTCACCTCATTTAATTTGTTTTGCACGAAATCCAAGAACTCGCTAAGCCCCAAATTTCGCTGTTCGCGCGCACGCCTATCACGCAATGCGACGCTACGATTAGCCACTTCGTTATCGCCAAGAACGATGATTAATGGCACCTTTTGCTTTTCGGCTGTTCTGATTTTTTTATTTAAAGTTTCGTTTTTGGTTAAAATTTCGCTGTCTATGCCCAAATCGCGCAAGCTCTCTGAAATCTCTTTTGCATACGCACTGTGTGCTTCGCCAATCGGGATAATCGCCACTTGTGTCGGGCAGATCCAAAACGGAAGCTCGCCAGCTGTGTGTTCGATCAAAATTCCTATAAATCTCTCAAAGCTTCCCAAAATCGCTCTGTGAAGCATGACAGGCTGTTTTTTCTCATTGTTTTCGTCGATATAGCCTAGCTCGAAGCGATTTGGTAGGTTGAAATCCACCTGCACGGTGCCACACTGCCATTTTCTGCCCAAAGCGTCTGTGATTTTTATGTCGATTTTCGGACCATAAAACGCACCGCCGCCCTCGTCGATACCGTATTTAAAGCCCTTTTCATCAAGCGCGTCTTTGAGCGCTTTTGTAGCGATCTCCCAGACTTCATCATCGCCCACAGCCTTGGCAGGTTTGGTTGAAATTTCCATTTCGTAGTTGAAATCAAACGCGCCCATTAGCACATCGACAAAGTCCAAAATTTCATAAACATTTTCCTTGATTTGGCTTGGCATACAAAAGATATGCGCATCATCTTGGGTGAATTCGCGCACTCTAAATAACCCGTGCAAAACGCCTGATTTTTCGTGTCTATGCACGACGCCGTATTCGCAAAATTTAAGTGGCAAATCACGATATGAGCGAATTTCGCTTTGATAGACTTTGATATGACCCACGCAGTTCATCGGCTTAATGCCGTATTCTTGCTCTTCGATCATCGTAAAATACATATTTTCTTTGTAATTTGTGTAGTGTCCGCTAATTTTCCATGCGTCAGATTTTAGGATTTCAGGGCCTCTGACTGGCTCGTAACCGCGACGGCGAAGCTGTCGATAAAGTCTTTCTTCGAGTTTTACACGCATTTTCGCACCCGCTGGCAACCAAATCGGAAGTCCAGCGCCGATTTCTTCATCAAATGTGAAAAATTTCATCTCCGCACCAAGCTTGCGGTGATCGCGCTTTTTAGCCTCTTCGAGCATTGTTAGGTGATTTTTTAGGCTCTCTTTGTCAGCAAAAACCACGCCGTAAATTCGAGTTAGCATTTCGCGTGTCTCATCGCCACCCAAATACGCACCCGCAATCCTAGTTAGCGCGAAATTTCGCAAAAATTTGGTATTTGGCACATGCGGTCCGCGACAAATATCCTCAAAATCGCCTTGCGCATACAAACTCACTTCGCCTTCTGGGATTCGTTTTAAAACCTCGACTTTTAGGTCGTCCTCGGCGTATTTTGCGCTAACAGCGCCTTTGGTAGAGCAAATTTTAACTATATCTTGCTTGGCTTCGGCTAGCTCTTTCATTTTTTTCTCAATCGCCTTTAAATCGTCCTCGCCAAGCTTCTCGCCGCCGTTTTTGCTCACGCGCATGTCATAATAAAATCCATCTTCAATCGCAGGACCCACGAAAAATTTCGCGTCTGGGTAGAGTGATTTGACAGCTTGCGCTAACAAATGCGCGCATGAGTGGCGAAGCACTTTTAGCGCGTCAGCAGAGTTATCGAAAAATATCGGTTCTGCGCCATCTGCGCCCTCGCCGATACTTTGGGTATCATAAATTTCACCATTAAATTTGTATGCGATAATGTCGCTCATTTTTTTCCTTTTTTACCAAATTTATCTTTTCTACAATAAAAGAATAAGCTGTAATTTTAGCCAATACAACCTTAACCGTAAATTTAAATTTGGCTAAATTTTAAGAAATTTTAAGCGAATTTTGAATTTTCATTAAATTTTGATTTGAAATTTAGTTTTTTGGATTTTGTATTTTAATGGTGACCCCTACGAGATTCGAACTCGTGTTACCGCCGTGAAAGGGCGATGTCCTAACCGTTAGACGAAGGGGCCACTTAATTCGGTTAAATTAAAAGGAACGATTATTTTATATAAATTGCGCTTAAATTTCACTTAATAAAGCTGGAATTTTTATAAATTTCGCTAAAATGAAAATATTAAAATTTAAAAAAGGACAAAAATGAAAAAAATAAATTTGATTTTTGCTGGATTTTTGGGAATCGGGGCAGTGTTTTGTGGTTGCGCCAAGCTCGCCCCGCAAAAGACGCAAGCGGTGGCGTTTTCGATAATTTCGCCAAATTTGCGCCTAAACGATACAGGATTTATTAGAAGTTTTAAAAACCAAACCGAGTTGCAGGTCTATTCTAGCGGGGTTAGCGTGCTTTCCTTAGTCGCAAAAAACGAAAGCGTGTGCATGAATAATGCCTGCGATGATGAGCCAACTTTCAATGAGAAATTTTTCAAAAACGCCCACTACAAGGGATTTTTAGGCGAAATTTTGGGCGCAAAGGCAATCTATGGCGCAAAAAATTTAGCCAAAACAGATTGCGGATTCGAGCAAAATTTAGGCGAAATTTCATACAGCGTCTGCGATGATAGCGGTAAAATTATCAAATTTAGCGACAAAAAAGCCGGGGTAAAAATCAGCGTAAGGGAGCTTTTATGAAGCGTGTCGGAGCCCATGTAAGCGCTGCTGGTGGAGTTTTTAACGCTCCGCTTAACGCGCAAAAAATCGGGGCAGATGCGTTTGCACTTTTTGTCAAAAATCAGCGCCAGTGGAGTGCAAAACCGCTTAGCGATAGCGATATAGCGCAGTTTCGTGCAAATCTCGCCACCACTGGCATACGAGCAGAGCATATCCTAGCCCACGATAGCTATCTCATAAATCTAGGCCACCCAGACCCCACGCTTCGCCAAAAAAGCCTTGACGCCTTTATCGACGAGATAAATCGTTGCGAAAAGCTTGGCATAAAACTGCTAAATTTCCACCCGGGCTCGCATTTAAATGAAATTTCGCCCCAGCAGTGTCTGCAAAATATCGCTAAGTGCCTAAATTTCGCTATCGCAAACACTAGCGGTGTCAAACTCGTCATCGAAAACACAGCAGGTCAAGGCTCAAATTTAGGCTTTGAATTCGCCCAAATCGCCTACATAATCGCGCGCGTAAGCGACAAGACCCGCATTGGCGTATGTATCGACACCTGCCACGCGTTCGCCGGCGGATACGACTTTCGCACGAAAGAATCTTACGAAAAAACAATGGCCGAATTTGACCGCGTTATCGGCTATAAATTTTTATCTGGCATGCACCTAAACGACACCAAAAACGACCTTGGCGTGCGCAAAGACCGCCACGAGAGCCTTGGGCGCGGTTTTTTGGGGCTGGCAAGCTTCGAAAACATTATGAACGACAAAAATATCGATGAAATTCCGCTCATTTTAGAGACGGTTGATGAGAATATTTGGGCGGACGAAATCGCGCTATTACGCTCGTTTGTGCGCTAAATTTAGCCAAATTTCGCTACCGCAAGTTTTTAAATACTGCGCCGAAATTTTGCCCAACTTGTCATTGCGAACATAGCGAAGCAATCCAGCAAATTTTAGACTTCAAAATTTGTATTATTTAACCATTGCGGTGGGCAAGGATGCCCACCCTACGGTGCTTAAATTTAGTTTTTGTCTGTTAGCTCAATATCGAAAGCACCCTCGATACCTTGAAGCTTATCTAATTCGCCTGACGCCTTGCGCCTTTGTATCTCTTCATACATGGCCTTGCTTACGCATTTCTTGCCAACAGGGTTCAATAATGAACCAAGAGACTTTGCCACAACAATAGCAATAGGAATTCCGATAATAGTGCAAAACAGTCCGATTACTTGAATAACTCCGCCGATAAATAACCAAATGCCAATAAGAACGACATAAACGACAGATAATATCGCACCGTATGCCTTAAATGCTGCGTTTGCTTCGCCTTGGACATCCTTGCGCTTGACCATTACGCACGAAAACGGCGTCAAATAAAACCTAGACAACTCTAATAAACCGCGTCCAATAGGAGCAGTAATCACTAAAAGCACAAGCAGTGTGCCAAGCAAAAATGTAAGCAAGGCTGTAAGCCAACCAAAGGCTATAACTAGCCAAACAATGTTTCCGAGTGTTCTCATATAAATCCTTAACTAATTTTTCTAGCGATAAATCGCACCTCAAACCAAAGTTAGAATTAACTATCTAATCAAACATATGTTTTAGAAAAAAGCATAATTCTACCCCCCCCCTTAAACTGGGCTGAAATTTTGCTTTTTTGGTGCAAATTTTTGTGTTAATTTGTCATTGCGAGCACAAAATTTTTCAACGAAGCAATCCGGGGAAATTTCGGCGAATTTTAAAAGACAAAATTTTATTTAAAATTCCAAAATTTAAAATTTGACTAAAATGTAAAATTTAATTGAAATTCAAAATTCTAAAATTTGATTAAAATTTCAAAATTTTAAAATTCCAGCAACTTTAAATTTCTCTGGATTGCTTCGGAGCTAAACGCTTCTCGCAATGACATATTTAATAAAATTTCGGGCGCAGTATTTAGAGATTGCGAAGCGGAAATTTATGGAAGTAAAATTTGAAATAAAATAAAAGGCAAAATTTGGCGATTTTGCCAAATTTTGCTAGCATTACCGAGCAATTACTTCGCCACAGCTTCGATTTCGATAGAAATTTTTATATCATCACCCAGCATTGCGGTGCCGCTACCTGGTGCGAAATTAAAATCAGAGCGTTTGATTTTGCCCTCTAAACTAAATCCGATTTTATCTTTATCACCCTGTTTTGCCTCGCCACCAAAATCATAGTCGAACTCGACTTCTTTGGTTACATCGCGAATCGTTAGCTCGCCTTTGACCTTGTCAGGTGCGAACTCTTTCATCTCAAATTTCATATCAGGGAACTTTTCTGAACCGAAAAAATCGTCCGCTTGCAAATGCGCGTCGCGTTTTTCGTTGTCAGTAAAAACTGAGGCTGTTTTGACCACGGCGCTTAGTTTATTTAGCTTGCCGTTCTCGGCGTCAATCTCTGCGCTAAAATCCTTGAAGTTTCCAACCACATTGCTAATGCTCATGTGTTTGATCTTAAAACCTACGCTAGAATGGGCGTTATCGACCTCGTAAGGGGCAGCGTTTGCTAGCATTGCGCCAAGTGCGCATGCACTTAGAATTGAGACAATTTTCATTTTTTCTCCTTTTGAAAAATTTAAAATTTGGATTTTAGCTTATATTTATTAATAAAAATTATTTATAAGAAATTTTCTGCGAGAAAGGTGCGAAATTTTAAAATTTCGCCAAATTTCTCGCAAATTTTAGAATTTAAAATTTAAATGTAGCGCCTAGATTTCCGCTGTATCCTTGCTCTTTGCCCACATAACCTTTTGCGCCGATGTCAAATTTGACATTGCCGTTTTCGTATGTGTAGCCGATTTCGCCGATTCCTGTGCTACCTTTGAGTTTCGGGCTAGCGATTTCATCGCCCAAATTTCCCATAATCAAATCGCCGTTTGCTTTGCCACTAAATTCATACTGATACGCCACGCCTAAATAAAACGCGCTATTTTCGTTAAATTTCAAGCTATCGCGCATGCCAAATTTCGCTCTGTGCGAATCTGTGCCTTTGGTATTTAGCGTAACACCGCCTAAATCCGCGCTATCGCCACTTACATGAGAGTAAAAATATTTGCCATAAATATCAAGCTCGTTCGCCTCGCCAAGCGCGATTTTCGCGCCGATTCCAGCGTGCGCGCCAAAATACGCCCCACTCAAATCAAACTCATAATACTCAGAACCCACGAAGCCTTTGTAGTCTGTTTTCACGCTACCGCCACTTGCGCTTGCTTCGATATATACGCCCTCGTCGAAGCTTTGTTTCACAAACGCGCCACCGCCGATAAATTTCGTATCGCCCTTGCCAGTGGTACCGTTATCAAGCCTTGATTTGTAGCTTCCTTTGCCACTTTCGCCAAATACGCCATAGCTTAACTCGCCTGCGCCATTTTGCACCGAGCCTGCCAAGCCAAAATTCGCATTAAAGCCCTTTTGGTCGATATGAGAGCCTGTTTTGTATTTTTTATCAAATCCGCCTAAATTCACAAACGCACCAGCCTTGCCAGCTAAATTTGAGGCGATTTTATCGACATTTTCGGCTAATAAATTTCTCGCTTCATTTACCACTACCGTGCGACTTAGCGCAGTTTCTAGTAAAATTTTGCTATCCTCATCTGCGCTGACGCTCTCTTTATCAATCTCTAAATCCAAATTTTGCTCATCGCTTTTTACGATTTTTCCATTAGCATTTAGCAGCCCCATATCCACAGACGCGCTTTTTGGAGCGTTTAGAAGTTTGGCGTTTGAAGCGGTGATTAGACGAACCTTATCGCCGCTGCCTAAATTTGGCTTTTGCATTTTTACGCTTACGCTAGTGTTGGCCAGCTCGGTATCTTTATCGCCTGTGATTTTGATGATTGTATCGCCGTTTTTGGTCGAATTTGGAAGCTCGATATTTAAATTTTCAACCTCCATGCTATCTAAATTTATGGTTTTGGTATTGTTTCTTAGCGTGAAATTTTTCACTCTCACCGAGCCGTCGTTTGCCTCGCTAAAAGTCGAATTATCCACGATTAACTCGCTATTAGCGTTGCTTATGCTTCCTAAATTTTGGCTATCTTTTATGATTAGGATTGAATTTTCGCCAAGCGTGATTTCGTTTGCGTCGCTAAGGGTAGAGTTTTCGATTTCGATTTTGGCGGTGTTATCCGCGCTGATATCGCCCACAAAGGCTGAATTTGCGATTTTTACCGCTTTTGCATTTATGGCATTTAGCGCGCCAAATTCGGTATTGCTCAAAGTTACGCTGTTTGCGTTTTGCGCTGAAATTTCGACAATGCCTTTTGAGTTAGCAATTTCGATATTTGCGCCCTCGCCAATTTTGATACTAGCGACATTTTGGGCGTTTGTGAAATTTAGATTTGTATTTTTGCCAACCTCGACATCGCCTAGATTTTTCACACCATTAGCATTTAGCGTAAAATCATCTTTCGCGCCTAGGGCTATGGAGTTTGCGCCCATATCCACGCCCTCTTTTAGCGTGATAACCTCGGCTTTGGCAAGGGCTTCTTTCTCGATATCGCTATCGCCTAGCACATCGCCGTAGCTTTGCTCGCTCACATTTACATTTACGATTAAATTCTTTTTATCGCTACTTAATTCATGCGAAGGTTTGCTAACTGAATACGAATTTTCTGTCACAGTGATTTTTTTGTTTTCGCCAGTTTGCTCTATCCAGCCCTCATCTAGCCCTACAATTTCATCAGTGCTAGAAAGTAGATAATAACTCGCACTTTCTAATGACGAAATATCGCCGTAATCAATCTTTGTGCCGCTTAAATCAATTGTAGTGACTTTCAAGGCTGCATTTGCCCTATCTTTTGCGTTGCCAAAATTTGCAAAATTTATATTGTCGAAATTTCCTACATTTCCAGCAATTCTAAGGCCTTTGCTAGCGTCGATATTTAGCGTGTTTCCACTCTGGGTGTCAAACTCGCCACCAGCTCCCATTAAATCACCGCTTATCTTGCCTTCGTTGAAATTTATGGTGTTGTTTGTGATAGCCTTAGCAGGAGCGACATAGCCACCTAGCGTATTGCCAAATCCACCATAAACATTGCCGTAAGTTCCGCCATTAATCGTAATCGTATTCGAATTCGCCTCACCTACATTTACACTAGCACCATAAACATTATTTGCCTTACTATTACCATTAAGCACAATCTCATTTTTACTTGCATTGCCATATCGCGCGGAACCAGCCTCAATATCTCCATTATATGTCGTATTTGTAAGCGTAACTTTGTTTCCGTTTGCATTTACTAGATCAGTAGGATCCATACCAAGTGCCAAACCACCAGTGATTTGTTCTCTACGCGGATTAGATAATGTTGAATTTTCTACTATAATTTCATTATTATTTGCACTTTCGCTTCCCTGACCTCCGACGATTTGCGTGCCAAAATCACCTTGAATTTGCAAATTTTTAATCGTTACGATATTGTTGTCTGCGCTTGATTTGACGCCGTTGTCTGCATTACCGCCGATGACAAGCACATCATCTTCAAGCGTAATATCTTCTAGCAAAATGCTATTGTTATTGGTATTTTTGCTATGCGAATACCCACCCATGACAATTCTGACTTTTGAATTATTTATACTTATAGAATTCTGCTCTGCGCTCTGAGTAGCATCGTAACCACCAATATAATTAGTCAAAGAATTTTCGTTTTTTACCACTACATTATTGTTGTTAGCGCCATTTGAACCTACTAAAAATTTAACATCTCCAAGCAAAATATTGCCAGTATCGACCTCCTCGCTACCTAGCCCCGAAACCTCAGCCAGAGCCAAATTTGGCACACAAATTCCCAAAGTAGCGAGTGCTACCAAAGAATACTTAAAAATATGATTTTTCATAAAACTCCCTTAAATTTATTTGCGAAATTCAGAGCTATTTTACGCGATAAAACAGCGTAAATTTCGGTATAAAAG
>JAGBJQ010000056.1 GCA_017934385.1 Campylobacter sp.
ATAAGCGCAATATTTATAATAAGTAAGTTCAGGATAAGTAGAATATGGATCTAATACATAAATTTCACTTGAATTAGAAGAAGTTAAAATATCGGAACTAGGAATAGGCTTTAATTGAAGATCGGCGCAAAAGGCTAAATTAAAAAATAGCGATAACAATAAAAAAATTTTTAAAATTTTAGTTAAAATTTTCATTTATGCCACCGTTTCACTAGGATACTAATAACCGCAGAAATCGGAATTAATGAAACAGAAAACCAAAAAAATATAGAGAAAAAATAATCAAATGAATTAATACCAGTCAAAGGGACAACACTATACATATTAAATCCTTGACACGAAAAACAAAACCAAACTAGCGAAAACAAATCCGCACAAAATACCACTAAGAGCCATTAAATAGTTATAATCACTAAAATTAAGATTTAAATTCGTAAAAATGTCGTAAGAATTCATAATTCGCCTTTCAAAAATCCGATACTTTCAGAAACGATTTTTACAAGACCAAGAAAAGCCAAAAAAATAACAAAAAACGAATAAATAAAAGTTTGCAAATTTTCAAAAGGTATCATCATTTTAAATCCTTATTTATTCGTTTTAAAGCCCCAAAATAGGGGCTTTATTTTAACCGCGTCTAATGAAGCTAATCGCCCATCTAACAACAACAATAGCACCAAGAGCCGTAAAAATCGCAGTAGCGACACCATAAAGCGGAGAAATGTCAAAATTTCCGCTAACTTTTCCGTCTGCTGACATTGTTACATCAGCCATAGCGTTATTAACGCCAACAAATGCCAAAGCTCCTAATGTTAGGGCTTTTGCCTTTGCAGATTTTGCAAATTTTTTTAGTTTTTCCATGAAAAACCCCTATTGTGAAATTAGCTATTAAATAGCTTTATTAAGCCGTTTTGATAAACGGCTTGTAAAACTATTTTTTAGACTTTGTTTGATTTTTTATAAATTCGATAAATTCGATTAAATTAAAATCATCGATAATATAAACTTGACTTTGATTTTTTATCAAATTCCTAGTGTTATTTTTAAATTCATAAACTGGCATTTCTTCCGTAACTGGTAAAGTTATAAAACGCTTACCAACAAAATACGCATTAAAAAATTCTTTTAATGCGATACCGTTTGTATTAAATTTACGCATATAATCATTTGTAAATTTGATAATAAGCGTTTTTGTAGTTGCGTTATCGTCTTTAATAACTTCTCCGAATTCATTAACTGCGTCATAGGTAACTTTATAATTTGCAGTTAATTGAAACCAAGAGCTATAAACACCGTTATCATCTTTTTGAGTAGAAGCGTTAGCTTGATTTGGAAAAATAGTAATATATGAAAATCGTTTAAATTGATTTTCAAAACTGAAAGGTAAATTCTCGTTTTGTGAGATAAAATCTGATATATAACTTGACATAGGATACTCCTTAATTTTGTCTTTTTAGGATACTTAAACTCGCCTTTGTGATGAGTATCCTAACAATCACAAAGGCGGAACAGTTTAAAGCCATATTCAGGGCAAAATACAAATTTGATATTTCAAATCTATATTTTTTCAATATTTTTAAGTAATAAATAGATAAAATAAAGGTGCATAAAAAAATTACTTTATAGTTTATTACTTAAATTATTTTAGTATTTTAGTAAAAAACTATAAAATTGTCAAGGTTTTTAATGATGAATAACAAAGATTTTTGCAAATTACTAAAAATTTCAGAGCCAACTCTCTATAACTGGAAAAAAGAAAAAGAATTTCTATATAAAATAGTTATGGAATACAAAGAAAATTCAATAAATAAAACAGATAATGTAGAAACTGAATTTTTAAAATACTTCAATAATTTAAGTGAAAAAGAAAAAGAATACTATATAGCAGAAATAAAAGCTAAAATTTTAAAACGAGAAATCGAAAAGGAAAATAAATGAAAAAAATCCTATTTTTATTTATTTTTACCTTGACTTTATCATCTGCAAACCAAGCCTTTGATTATGAATATAGTAAATTTAAGGCATGGTATCAAAATAAATCTGCCTATGAGATCGGAAAATATATATTTGAAAGAGCAGAAAATGGATTATTTAATAAACTAAAACTAAAAGGCAAATTTAGCTACAATTACGGCTACAAAGGCAATAAATTTTATTTCAAGTTAAAAGTCGATGATAAAAAGAAATTTTCAACGGCAGAATTTAGAAATGCGGTTGAAAGGCTAGTTTGCCAAGAGCCTTTATTGTCTGCTGCTATTTATACAGAATTAAAAATGGAATTTAGTATTTATAATCCCTATATTGACTTCACGCACTACAAATTCGGCTTAAACAAAAACACAGAACCGCTTTGTATAGAACATAGACAAAACATAAAAAAGGTTGATAAATACTGGAAATAATTTTAATGGCGAACATTAGTATATAAAGACACAAGAGCAAACTAAGACGGGCGGTCGCAAGCTCCCGCCCATCTTAGTTTGCTGGAAGCCCCACCCCCCAATTTTATCTATTTTACTCATATAAACATAAAATTTCCCACCCTTTTAAAAATATGAGTGCCCGATTGTAAATCTCCTCCCCCATTTCTTACAGAAACGCCACCGCCAACCCAAGAAAAAGAGGTAAAGAGTTACCCACACGAGTTTATAAATTGAAAGTTATAGGTAATTTTAAGATTATGCTTTTTGTTTTTAGGGGCGAAAATTCGACGACTGCAAATAAAATCGCCTTACGCTAATTGCAAATTTGACAAATTAAACTTGCAACACACGCACGACGGCTGAACTGCTACGCAGTTTTTACGCCGTCGGCGTTGGTATTTATGGGGCTTTGCCCCATACCCCACCCTATGCTATAAAAAGCCCATTTTAAGGGAATTATCAAAAGAAATTAAACGCACAAATTTCTCATAACCCGAAGGTCGGGGGTTCAAATCCCTCCTCTGCAACCAATCTTATCAATACTTACTAAATTTATTTATGAAAATTCTAGCGACAATGAAATAAAAAAAGCCAAATTCACCAAAAATGGCAAATTTGGCTTATAGGCAAAATTTGAATTTTAAATTTTACTCCACTGCCTTTAAATTATCAGCGATTACAAAGGCAAGTTCGAGCGCTTGATCTGCGTTTAGGCGCGGGTCGCACTGGGTTTCGTAGCGCTCTTTTAGCGTCTCTTCTGTCACATTAAATGCCCCGCCTGTGCATTCTGTGACATCTTGGCCTGTCATTTCTAGGTGGATTCCGCCAGCTTTCGTGCCCTCGGCCTTGTGGATTTCAAAGAAGCTTTGAACCTCTTTTAAAATCATATCGAACTCGCGCGTTTTGTAATTGCCCGCTTTGACAGTGTTTCCGTGCATAGGATCGATACTGTATAAAATTTCCCTGCCCTCGCTTTTTAGCTCGCGCAGTATTTTTGGCAGTCTATCGCCGATTTTATCCGCGCCCATGCGAATGATGATATTTAGCCTGCCAGCCTCGTTTTCTGGATTTAGCGCGTCAGCTAAGCGCAAAATATCCTGCGCACTAGCGTTTGGTCCGATTTTTACGCCGATAGGGTTTTTGATACCGCTCATAAAATGCACATGCGCATCACCAACTCCCCTAGTGCGCTCGCCTATCCAAACCATGTGCGCCGAGCAGTCATACCAATCCCCGCTCGTGCTGTCTATGCGCGTAAGGCACTCTTCGTAATTTAGCAAAAGCGCCTCGTGCGAAGTGTAAAATTTCGTCTCATTGAGCATTGGTGCGTTTTGCGTATTTACGCCACATGCGTCCATAAATTTCAGCGCATTTGAGATAGAATCGCTTAGAGCGTTAAATTTAGCCTGCAACTCAGCCCTTTTCAAAAAGCCCAAATTCCACTTATGCACCTCGTGCAGATTGGCTAGACCACCGCGTGAAAACGCACGCAAAAGGTTCATTGTAGCCGCACTTTGGTGATATGCCTCGATCATACGCTCTGGATTTGGCACGCGCGCAGCTTCGTTAAACTCAAAGCCATTTATGATATCACCACGATAGCTAGGAAGCTTCACACCGCCGACCTCTTCGTAATCGCTACTGCGAGGTTTGGCAAACTGACCTGCTAGGCGTCCGACCTTTACGATAGGCTTGCCAGCGGCGAAGGTCATTACAATCGCCATTTGGAGCATTACCTTAAACATATCGCGGATATTGTTTGCGCTAAAATTTGCAAAACTCTCAGCGCAATCCCCACCTTGAAGCAAAAACGCCTCGCCCCTTGTGGCTCTGGCAAGATCGCTTTTTAAAGATCTGACCTCGCCAGCAAAAACTAGTGGCGGGAAGTTATAGAGCCTTTCTTTGACGGTCTCGACTGCGCCCATATCAGGGTATGTGGGCTGCTGTAAGATATTGAAATTTTTCCAAGACGATCTATCCCAACTCATAAGTTCTCCTTTTTTGGTTTTAAAAATTTTGCCATTATACCTAAATATGAATAAATTTCACTTCAAAATATAAATTTACTCCTAAATTTAACTCCAAAAATAAGCAGTTATTAATCAATTAAATTTTAAAATGCAAGCCTTTTAAATCAATCACAAATTTAAGGAATTTTATGAAAGACGACCGCACAAAAGGGCTAATAATCGCGTTTTCGACCTTTTTTATGTGGGGTGTTTTTCCGATTTATTTCAAATTTATCCAAGATGTAGATGCTACGCAAATTTTAGCGCACAGAATTTTTTGGTCCTTTGTTTTGCTTTTTTTATTTTTGTTTTTTACAAAAAAGCTAAAAAATATCTCGCTTTTGTTATCAAATCGCAAAAAGGCATTAGCACTTCTTTGCACAGGCTGTTTGATTAGCATAAATTGGGGCATTTTTATCTGGGCGGTAAATTTGGGCGATATTTTATCCACGAGCCTAGGGTATTTCATAAACCCCCTATTATCGGTGCTTTTGGGCGCAATTTTTCTAAAAGAACGGCTAAGCGTGGCAGGGAGAGTTTCGCTATTTTTGGCGTTTTTGGCAATCTGCGTGCAAATTTACGCACTTGGCAGACTGCCATTTGTGTCGCTGATTTTGCCGACAAGTTTCGCATTTTATGGATTAATTCGCAAAAAAATCGCCGTGCCTAGCTTCGAGGGACTGTTTTGCGAAACCGCACTCATGCTCCCGCTTGCGTGCGCGTATTTGGGGTTTTGCGCGTATTTGGGCACTAGCGCATTTGGGGCACACAGCACCGGCGCACTGCTCGCATTTAGCGGAGTTATCACGGTTTTACCACTAATTACTTTTGCGATTTCGACTGCGTATCTGCCACTTTCGACAATCGGATTTATGCAGTATCTTAGCCCCTCGATGAGCATGCTAATCGCTGTGTTTTTATACGGCGAGGAGCTTAGTTTTTACAAAATTTTCAGCTTTTCGCTCATTTGGCTAGGGCTTGCGATAGTGGGATTTGATAGCTTAAAAAGGAGGAAAAATGGTTAATATAACGCTGATTTTGGCGGTTTTTTTGATAGTAGGTTTTATCGTTTATTCGCAGGTAATGCGCGCAGCCTCGCGCGCTGATATGATAGAGGAAGTGCCAAATAACGCCAAATATCTGAGCTTTTGCGACATACTTGATGGCGAAATTTTAGCTTTGCAAAATTTAGAGCTAAAAGATGAGAGCCAAAGGGACGAAGCACTCGATGAAATCGCAAATCTAAGCAAGGAATTAGTCTTTATACAAACCATGCACAAAAATAATCAAAGCTCCGAAATTTGGGAGGAAAAGCTCTTTAAATTTTTGCAAAAA
Organism: Campylobacter sp.; assembly: GCA_017934385.1. GTDB lineage: Bacteria > Campylobacterota > Campylobacteria > Campylobacterales > Campylobacteraceae > Campylobacter_B. The sequence goes on from JAGBJQ010000056.1 coordinate 5,765, forward strand.
TGTGAGGGCGTGATTTTAAAATACGCCAAAGAGGGCGAAAAAATCGCCGATAATTGGCGCGAAAAACTAGGAAGCGAGTTTGCGAAATTAGTCTAAATTTAGAAATTTAGACTAATTTTGGCTTTGCAAATTTTCAAGTGCGCTAAAAATCGCAAGCGCATTTTCTTGCGTGGCTTTAAAATCCGCGATTTTAGCTAAATTTTCCTCGAAAATTTGCGCAATCTGCGCGCTAAAATCTGAGTAAATTTTATCCACAAACGAGCTAGACCCTACGAAGTCATTTTCGAACTCATAGTAATGAAGTCCCCCTAAAACCGCCTTTTCAAAATCCTCATAAGATGGATAAAAAAGCTGATAAAGACCTGGTTCTTCCTCGTAATCGCTGATTGATTTCGCGATTTTGTTTGCGATGAAATTCGCACTTAGAGTTACGGCGTTTGTGTAGTTTGAGGCGATTTTTATCATAATTTGCTCGAAAAACAGCGCGATTTTTTGGCAGATTTGAAAAACAGCCCTCTCGCCGTCTTTTAAAAACAACCCATAGACTTCGCTTGCGATTTTAGCGATGTTTGAAGCCTCTATAATAGAGGCTAAATCGCTTTGGCGCTCGTAGTTTTCAAACCTACCTTTAAATAGCAAAATTTCCCTCTCAAACCCCGCATAAATGCGCTCTATCGCCTCACTCATGGCATTTTGCGTTTTGACTAGCTCGCCTTTGAAACGGCGAAAAATCACATTTAGCCTATCGTCGTTGTAAATCAGCTTCGAAAGTGCGGCGTCGGTGTTGAAATACGGCGCCTCGTAGGCTACTTTTTCGTATCCCTTCGAGGTTTGCGTGCCAAAAAAGCTCTTTTTCGTCTGCGTCGCGCTCACGAAATACTCGTTTTGCTTCGAGCTTAGGGCTTCTTGCATGGTTTTAGCGATAAATTTCGAGGTCTCTTTAATCGAAGCGTAAATTTTGCTAAATTCCTCTTTGTAAATTTCGCGCTCACTGGCGCAAAATTCGGCGATTTTATCTTTGTTTGAAGCGATAATTTTTTCTAAAATTTTATGTATTTCCAAATACCCTACCCGCTCGTTTTTAAGCTCGGCAAGTATGAAATTTAGCCTAGATTTGGCAAAGCTAATGCGATTTTTATCAAGCCCGTCTAAAAACTCCCTAACCTCGCTAAACCCGCTGTTTTGGCTATCGCCAGCTTTTTCTAGCTTTGATGAGATTGGCACGATAGAGGCAAAATTCGCGCCAAAAATCGTTTTAGCGTAATTATGCACGCGCTCGATTTCTTCGGCGCCAAGTCTATCTTTTTGGCTTAAAATCGCAATGGAGTTTTTGCTTAAAAATTTTGGCAAAAGCGAAATTTGAGCTGTTTCGCTCTTTCTAGCGGCGTTGTCGATGAGTGAAATCCAAAGCACGCCAAAAACCTCGTCGAAAATCTCCAAAGTCTCCCTAGTATCGGCGTTTGAGCGCGAATTTAGCCCTGGGGTGTCGATAAAATTTATCTTTTTCAAAAGCTCGTGTGGCAAAAACATATTTATATTTTTGATATCTTTTAGCTCCCGCCTTTGATCGACGAAGTCCGAAATTTGCGAGCTTTCCAAGGTTTGGGTGTAGCCGTTTTTATACGCTACGCTCATCATTTCATAAGGGGCGTATTTGATATGAGTGGCCTTGGCAGTGA
>JAGBJQ010000057.1 GCA_017934385.1 Campylobacter sp.
TGAAAGGTCTATAAATAAACATTTTGCGCTTTATTATGTGCTTTCTATGGAGGGTTCTAAATTTAGCCAAGATGATGAATTAGAAGAGAAATGCTTTATAACCGTTAAAACTCTAATTCCGGCTGATGATCCTGTTTATCCGTCAGTTACGCCACTCGTTAAGGCTGCTGTTTGGTATGAAAGAGAAGCTTTTGATCTCTTTGGGCTTAGAGCGGAAGGGCTAATAGATCCAAGAAGACTTGCTATGAGTGATGATTGGCCGCTGGATTTATATCCGCTTAGAAAAGACGAAATGAACTATAAATTTCGTCCAGATCCGCTAAGCGTAGAGCCCGATTATGAATTTAAAAAGCCAAAGGGAGTAAATACACAAGCCATTCCGCTTGGACCGCTTCATATCACGGCTGATGAACCGGGGCATTTTAGGCTTTATTGTGACGGCGATACGATTGTAGATGCGGATTATAGGCTGTATTATCAGCATAGAGGCATGGAAAAACTAGCCGAAAATCGTATGAACTACACTCAAATGGCGTTTTTAGCCGAGAGAGTTTGCGGAATTTGCGGTTTTGCGCACTCTATCGCTATGGCAAGAGCCACAGAAAACGCCATGGGGTTAGAAATCCCTGAACGCGCGCAAGCGCTTCGTATAATGAGCGCAGAAGTCGAAAGACTTCACTCAAACCTCTTAAATATCGGTTTGGCGTGCGAGGTTACAGGAAACTATACTGCATTTATGCATGTATTTAGAGTGCGTGAATACACACTCGATTTGGCCCAAATTTTAACAGGTGGCAGGAAAACTTACGGCACGGTAACCGTAGGCGGTATGAGACGAGATATCAGAGCCAAAGAGATAAAAGAGATTTTAAATTTGCTCTCTAAAATCGAGCAAGAATTTGAAGATCTCTGGGAAGTCATCATAAATGATGAAAGGCAAATGTCTCGCTGGAAGGGAATTGGAGTTTTAGATCCGCAGGTCGGTAGGGATTATGGCTCAGTAGGACCTACAATCAGGGCTAGTGGATTTAAGCGAGATGTTCGCTACGATTACCCTGATGAATTTACGAAAAAACTCAAATTTAACATAAATACCGAAACTAGTTGCGATGTCTATGGCAGGGTCAAGGTGCGCTACCACGATACAAAAGACGCGATTAGTGTGATTAGGCAGTGTATCGATATAATGCCAGGTGGCGATATCATCGTAAGTAGCGATTATAGGGTTAAACCAAACAGCTACGCAATCGGTTATATCGAAGCCCCACGCGGTGAGGATATCCACTGGGTAATGCAAAGTGGTAGCCAAAAGGTATATAGATGGCGTGTCAAAGCCCCTACATTTAGCAACTGGCCAGCCCTAGCTCATCAGCTTCGTGGCTACACCGTCGCTGACGCTGCTTTAATCGTATGTAGCCTAGATCCGTGCTATTCATGCACCGAAAGGCTAACCGTAGTCGATATAAAAAGCGGAAAAAGCAAAATTTTAGCCGGAAAAGAGCTTAAAGCGATTTGCCAAAAAGGAAATTAGATGAAAATTTTTGATTTAGTGAAAAAAAAGGGAGTTGTTACAAAGCCTTATCCGTTAGCGCCGTATGAAATGAGCGAAAATTTCAGAGGCCGCCCAGAATACACCTATGCTTTGTGCATTGGTTGCGCGTCTTGTGGCGTGGCTTGCCCGCCAAACGCAATCAGCGTCAAAATCGAAGATGAAAAATCAGTAGTGTGGCGATACGATACTGGCAGGTGCATTTTTTGTGGTCGTTGCGAGGAGGTCTGCCCTACAAAGGCTATCAAACTTAGCTCTAAATTTGAACTAGGCGTGAATTTCAATCGAGCTGATTTGCATGTATGTGGCACTATGGAGGCGCATAACTGCTCGCAGTGTGGCAAGGCCTTTACTTCGAAGCGTTTTGTCCAAACTGCGCTTAGTAGAATCGCATCTTCAAATATGAGTGATGATCGCAAAAAGCTAGCCAGAGAATATACGCAAATTTGCCCTGCTTGCAAACGCGAAAACACAGCAGAGAAAATGCGAGAAAATGATTATCAAAGGATTGTGTGATGAGCGGCGATGATAAATTAAAATTTTTAAAACAAATTAGGCGAAGTTTCAGCGTTTTTCGTGTCGATTGCGGTAGCTGTAATGGTTGCGAAATCGAGATTTTCGCCACTCTTGCTCCACAATGGGATCCAGAGAGATTTGGCTTCAAACTCGTCGCAAACCCGCGCCACGCCGATATTTTGCTCGTAACTGGACCTGTTACTAGGCAGATGTATTATCCGCTTTTGCGCGCGTATGAGGCGATTCCTGAGCCAAAAATCGTCGTAGCCTTGGGCGCGTGCGGTTCAAGTGGCGGAATCTTCTACGATAGTTACGCCGTGTGGGGCGGTGCGCAAAGCGTAATTCCAGTCGATGTCTTTATCCCTGGCTGTCCTCCGCATCCAGCTGGCATTTTATATGGGCTAGCTAGCGCGCTTGGGCTAGTAGATCAAAAGCTAAAAGAGCAAAAATTTGAAAAAAGCGAGAATTTTATTTTCACAGATAAACCTTCGTTAGTCGGCGATATGGCGTTTGAAAAATCAGCTTACCAAAAGGCAAAATTTTTGATGAGTTATGTCCATGCTGACGAGCTTTATGACAAATTTATGGACGCGCTTCGCACAAGCGGTGAGCCTAAAAACCCTGCTAGCGTCAAAACAGCTGTTTTAAACGCGATTAGCGCAGAAGAGGATCCAAGATTTAAAGAGTGCTTGGGAATTATCTACAACGATGTGTATGGCAAGTATTTTGGCGCAGAAAAAATCGATCCAAAATCCCTTGCTTGGGCGTAAATTTTAAATTTACGCCCCTTTTTTAAATTTTTATAATATCAATAAGTTTTATATTTTATACAATTTTAGTGTAATTTTAGTTTTAAATTTTAAAATGCTTTAATGAACACGGGTTATAATCTCATTTTTATTTCGTTAAAAAGGGAAATCATGAAAAAACTTCTTTGTTCATTGGCGGGCGTAGCTTGCTTGGGTGCTGGCGTAGCCAGTGCAAACACGCTAGATCAAATCAAATCTAGCAAGGTTCTAAGAATCGGCGTGAGCGAGCACATGGCACCATTTAGCGTATTGCAAAGTGATGGCTCATTTGTGGGCTTTGAGATTGACTTCGCAAAAGAGATCGCAAAGGCTATTTTAGGCGATGAGGGCAGGATAGAGTTCGTAGGCGTGCCTCAAAAAGAGCGCTTAGACTATGTCAAAGACAACAAGGTCGATTTGCTAATCGCAGCTTACACTAGAAACGAAAAACGCGCCCAAGTGGTTGATTTTTCGGTGCCGTATTTTTCTATCAATCTCTCAACCGTTTCAAAAAGAACAGCTGGTATCAAATCAATCGAGGATTTAGAGGGCAAAAGAATAGCCGTCATCGGCGAGAGCAACTCAGATGTCTGGGTGCGCAAAAATCCTAATATCACCCCAGTGCCATGCCAAAACAACAAAGACTGCTATGACAAGGTCAATCGTGGTGAGGCTGACGCATATATGCACAATATCGTCTCAGTCGCCTCTGTGCCGGTGCTAGATCTAAATTTTGAAGTATCGATTCCAAAAATCGGCGAGACATTTTTCGACTGCGTCGTCACCCAAAAGGGCAACAAAGATATACTACAATTGGTCGATCAAAAGATTTTCGAACTCTCGCAAGCAGGCTATTTCGATAAAAAATACGATGAGACAATCGGGCCGTTTTATAACGGAAATGTCCCTAAACACTACTTTTTGTTAGACGATTTATACAACCAATTTTTAACTATGTAATCATCGCGAAATTCGCATTGATTAAATTTTAACTTCTTAAAAATTTGGCGCGAGTGTTAGTTCGCGCCAAATTTCAAATTTAGGCTTTTTGCCTACTAAAAATCCCAAAATACGCACAAAACGCAAAGCCAAGCGCCACTGCATACGGCGCGAATTCGCTAATCCCCTTAGCCGAGCTAGCTAGCGAGAAATTATGCGCGATAGCCCCGCCACACGCCATGCCAGCGATGAAAATCGCAGAGTTTAGGTTTCCGCTTCCAGCCTGGACTAGGTGTTTGCCAGGACAGCCCTCGCACAGCGAAAAACACAGCCCCGCCAAAGCCATGCCGGCGAAATTCCAGATAAATTCGTTATGCGCGATTGGCTGAGCTTCGAAGCCGAATTTATACTGCCCAAACGCCAAATTTGCGATTGAAGCGCTTACGATCACCGCCACTATGCCCCAAAACATAGAAAAATCGCCGTTAAAAGTGCGCGAAAGTGCGCCAACGGAGCAAAATTTGCTTCTTTGCATAGCTGCGCCGATGATGATGGCTACGATTAGGGAGATAAAAATCGGCGCATGTTGTGAGCCGGGACCAGAAGTCGAGCTAAAAATCGCGCCGTTTTCGCCAAATTTCACACCGCTAATGAGTGCTAGCAAAAGCAAAATTCCGATGATAAGCGGCATGGCGCCAAGCGGTTTTGAAAGCTCGTTTTCGCGCTCCGTCTCGTATCCGCTAGCCTTAAAAAACCTGCCACAAGCTACCCCGGCAAATAGCCCTACCACGCCAGCGATTGCGCTCATATCGCCTCCGCCTAGGCGCAAAAACGCTCTCCACGGACAGCCCAAAAACACCAAGCAGCCAATCATCGCAAAAATCCCTAAGATAAATCTCGTAAATGGCGATGAGGCCGAGAGTGTGCGATACTCGCCGCTAATTAGCGAGGCGATAAAACCGCCGATGATAAGGCCGATGATTTCTGGGCGTATGTATTGCACCACGGCCGCTCTGTGAAAGCCGAGCGCGCCAGCTGTATCGCGCAAGAAACACGCGGCGCAAACGCCCATATTCGCGGGGTTGCCGTAATGCACGAGCGCGGCTCCGCCAAGGCCAAGAAGGGCACCTGAAATGATAAAAAGTATGGTTGATTTTGGCATTAAATTGCCTTTTTGATAAGTTAAGCAGACCTGCTTTTTTCGGGGCGAATTGTAGCGAAATTTGATTAGAGTTGATTGAAAAAATTTGATTAGTTTGAAACATAAGGGTATAATTTAAAACTACGCAAATGGAGAGAATTACTGCTATTAAGGGGATTTTATGTGTAGAGCATTGATTTTTATGGTCTTGGTATGTGGGTTTGCTTTTGGGCAAGATATTTGCGATGAGCAATATATGAAAGAGTGGATTGACAGATTAGATAGTATAAATTTAAGTAACAATTCAAAAGCCAAACAACAAGGTTTTTATTTTGGCAAAAGCAAATGCAAAAATAACACTATGATAGTAAATATGCACATGCTTCGTGGTGATAAAATTCGTCAATCCGATAAACAAAAATTTGATGTAATGGTAAATCAGGGTATTTGCGCAGATGATAGAAATGAGATTTATACTGATTTGGGGCTTTTGATTGAATACGATATAAGGTCTGACAAGGGCGATTTAATCTATGCTACTAAAATGGATCCAAAAAAATGTCCAAATTTTACCAAGTCAAGTAATAGTTGTGATAAAACATATGCCTTAGAAGAAATAAATAGCCTTAACGCCCAAATACCGCTAGATTTTGGAGATGGAATGCGCTTAGTAAATGCGAGTTGTGTTAATGATACTTACATTTATCGCATAATAGTCGATATCGAAGATAGCGATATAAATAGCAATATTATTAATGAGTTAAAAAACGAAATGCAAGCTGAGCTAACAAATGTTTATTGCGCTGATTTAAATATGAAAATATTTTTGAAACTAGGCATATCGGCAAAATGTGATTATTACTTACAAAACGGCACATTTTTATTTAGCACACACGCAAGTCCGAGTAACTGCTTGAATTTTTAAATTTCGGCGCAGTATTGCAAACAACCCGCCAAATTTATGCGAATTTTAAAATTTTGGCGCGCTAGCACCAAACCAGCGCGCCATAAATCAAATTTAAGCGTCATAAACCGCCTAAATTCGCCTATTTCATCGTATTAAACACCCTATCGCCAGCGTCTCCTAGACCCGGGACGATGTAGCCCTTTTCGTTTAGCTTCTCGTCGATCGCGGCGGTATATACAGGCACATCTGGGTAGATTTCGCTGAATTTTTTTAGTCCCTCAGGTGCAGCTATGATAGAGATAAATTTGATCTTTTTCACGCCTTTTTCTTTGAGGAATTTCACCGCGTCAATCGCCGTGCCACCTGTGGCAAACATCGGATCTATGATGATTGCGGTGCGCTCTTTGTAGTCGGCCGGGAGTTTTGCGTAGAAAAACTCAGCCTGCAAACTCTCTTCATTTCGCTGAAAGCCCAAAAACCCGACGCTCGCATCTGGAATTAGCTTAAAGACGGCATCTAACATACCAAGCGCAGCGCGCAAAATAGGGCATATCATAATCTTTTCGTCTAATCTTTTTGCTGTCATTTTTGCCACAGGCGTCGTAATCGGCGCATCTTTTAGGCGCAAATCGTTGCTTGCCTCAAAAAGCATTAGATAGCTAATCTCGTCGATTAGCATACGAAACTGAAACGGATCTGTCTTTTTGTCTCGCAGGATTGAGAGTTTGTGCTCGATTAGGGGGTGTGAGATTTGTTTGATATTTTTCATGATTTCACCTTTCATAAAATTTGCCTATTATACATAAAATTGGTAATGAAAGGGTAGATTTTGGGATTTTGATTGGTGGCGGACAGGGAGGGATTCGAACCCTCGAGCCCCGGTTAGAAGCTGCACCCTTAGCAGGGGTGTGGTTTCGGCCAGCTCACCCACCTGTCCAAGTAATAAGAAATCGCATTATATCGAATAAAACTAATATAACGCTTAAAATTTCGCTAAATTTTGAAATTTTGGTTGTTTTGTGGCAGGGCTGGGGAATACTGCGCCGAGAATTTGGGCGTGTGTATAATGCGCTATTGAGCGTAAATTTTGTTTGATTTGTCATTGCGAGCGAGTGCAACGAGCGAAGCAATCTAGCACGGCGAAGCCGTAACGAAAAATAAAACCAGCTAAATTTAAAAAGCAACGCTTTTTAAATTTAGCCACCTTGTAAAGCGTCGTCGGGGGAAATTCGCACGGTGCAAAAGGCGCGAACAGCACTTTTGCGTGCGAATTAAATGCAGGGGGAAGGGGCGCGACCTCGCAAAATGAGCGTAGCGACGGCGACAGCCGGCATTTCTTGCGAGCGAAGCGAAGCAGAGTAATTGGGGCCCCCTTCCCCCTTACGAGAAAAGCAAAATTTCGCCTAAAATTTCAGTGTTCGTTCAATGCAAAATTTAAGTAGAATTTTGCTTTAAATTTTACTGGATTGCTTCGCTCGTTACACTCGCTCGCAATGACAGCGAATTTGGCGCAAGGAATTTTAAAGTCGTAGATTACTTCGGCGACAAGTTGCCTTGCAATGACAAATTTTGACAAATTTGATAAATTTTAGAGATTAAATTTTAAAAAAGCAAAAATCAGGGGGCGCGAAGCCCCCTAGGAGAAATTATTTTTTTACGATTACGGAAATTCCGTTTGGAATCACACTTAGGCTTTTTTTGCCTAGCGCATGCGCCATTTCTAGGGCTTCTTCAAGGCTAGCGGCATATTTCATTTTCATATCTTCGACCATGGTTTTAATCTCAGGGCGTGTTACCATGATGACTGTGTGTTTGATCAAAACGCGCGCGAGAATTTGGCTCTCCCATTGATCTGGGATTGTTTTTTCTTGCGGTGTTGCCATACATTGATCGTAAAAAGCCTGCGCGCTTTCGCAATCTTTAAGCGAACGATAAAACCCCTCGCCACCGTGTCCGTCGGCGCAGTATGAGCACTCGATGATGACGCCACCAGGGTTACAGGTAGCCTCAGCTGCGGTCATTGATTTGACGCATTGGTATAAATTTTGATCAAGTGGCGCGCCACCGTTTGATGTGATGACGATGTCTGCCATTTTTGGCTCAACTTTGGCGTAACTTAGCAAAAAGTCGCAACCCGCTCTGTGCGCTGTGACATAATTTCCCGCAAACGCTGCGACTGTTTTTTTATCCTCGTCGATTACGACATTTACGATGTAGGCGAGTTTGGCAAATTTCGCCGCTGCTAGCATATCTGTGTGTAATGGGTTGCCATCTAGCACGCCAGTGCGGGCAAATTCGCTATCTATGAATTTTGAGCAGTGATTTCCTAGCACGGTTACTTTGTCGCAAACACCAGGCAAAACGCTCTTTCTGCCACCACTAAATCCAGCGAAAAAGTGCGGTTCGATGAAGCCCTCTGATACTAAAAGTTCGGTTTCTACGGCTACTTTGTCGATGACGCAAGGAGCACCCGATGGCAAAATTCCGATTTGTGTGTTTGAATCAGGATCGAAGCAATCATGCACCACGATTTTTGAGCTTTCATAAATTTCATCGCCTAGTTTGGCGCGAAGCTCGGCCTCTGTGGTAGGGCGGTGAAATCCAGTGGAAACTAAAAGCGTGATTTCGATATTGGGATTTCCCTCTTTTAGCTCGGCAAACATATTTGGCAAAATATCACGGCTTGGCACTGGGCGAGTGTGGTCTGAGATGATGATGACGCAATTTTTCTTGCCTTTGGCAAGCTCGCACAATCGCGGGCTATCGATTGGGTTCGCCATAGCTTTTTTTACGATTTCTAGGCCGCTACCTTCGGCTTTAAGCTCGTCGATTTTAGAGCGCAAAACATTTGCATCCCCCTCGTCAAAGTCGATAAAAGTATTGCCGTAAGGAATCTTTAACATAATTTACCCCTTAAAATGAAATGAAAATTTAACTTTTTATTATACAGCGATGAGGTGTATATTGTGCTTAAATTTCAAAATAAATTTTAAAATTTAAGTTACAAAAAATATCGGCAAAATTCCTAAAATAGGGCATATCAAGGCGCAGGTTTTAGAGCGAATAGCACCAAGAGCGCATAAATTTGCAAGCACAAAAAGTGGAAGTGGAATTTGCGCTTTAAAGCTTGGAAGCGTGAAATTTAAAAAACTAATCAAAGCCTCATCAAAAACCCCGCCCAATCCGCACAGGTGCAAAACCACGCTAAGAGGGTAAAAAATCACAAAAATATATCCGATGATAATCACGCTAAGTTGCTGAAATGAAGCCAGCGGAAAGAAAAAATACACCGCGATATTCATCGCAAACCAGACATAAAGATTAAAAAGCGCCAAATTTGCGAAAGTGCCAAATTTGCCCCAAAAATGGTGCGAATACAAAAAAATATAAAGCACGCCAAGGGAGGAAAAATAAAACCCCACGCTAAAAGCTAAATATGGAAAAACAGCTAGTAAAAGGGCAATGCTAAGGAAGAGATTGGCGAAATTTAAAAGCTCGAAATTGCGCCATAAAAGGAAAAATCCCACCACGCACATCGCCAGCGAACGCAAAAAACTAGGCGTGAAATCCAGCACAAAAAGATAGCCAATCATCAGCAAAATCGCCGTAACGCTGAGGTCAAATTTGAGATTTCGCCACGGGAAAAATCGCCTCTGCAAAATGCGATAAATCGGCGCAAAGATTAGGAAAAACGACGAAAAAATAATGCCTAAATGAAACCCGCTAATCGAGACAATATGCGCAATCCCCCAGTGCGTGATGTTTTGGCGCAAATCATAAGGCATAGGCGTAGCAAAATACAGCGCGCTGTAAAGATCAGCTATGAGTTGATTTTCGTGCTGAGAACGAATAAAATTTATGGCTTTGGTTTTGGGCGAGTTTTCGTAAAACGGGGCGGAAATTTTAAAATTTGGCGCGTAAAATCTAGCTTTTACGAAATCTAAAAAACTCAAATTTTGCGTGATTATACCCACACTCACGCGCGAAAAACGCGGGAATTCGCGCCCAGTTTTTGTCGTAGTATAAATCGTAAAATTCCCTGATTTTAGTTTTAGCACGGTGTATGTGCGGCCTTTATCGTTTGTTTTGTCGTAGGAATTTAGAATTTGGCTTTGTAAAAATATGCGAGAATTTGCCTTAAATTCGCAAAATTCGTGGTATTTAAACGCCAAATTTAGCGCCAAAATCAAAACGATAAAAAGCGAAAATAGGCAAAATTCTTTTTTGTTATAAAAGAGTTTGAGTTTCAAAATTTTGAAATTTGGGCGAAATCACTTTCGCCCACGCGCCCTTAGCACGAAAAATTCATCTTAAACTCATACGGAGTAGGGCGTGCTTCGTATGGCCAAACTTGGGTTTTAAATTTCATGTGTTGATAAGCTTGGATAAAATCGTCGCTCATAATATCTTTGAGATACGCTCTATCGCGGATCAACGCTTCTAGCGAGCCACGAAGCGTGTGCGGGAACTGCTCGATACCGCGCTCGCGAATCTCATCAAGGGTTAGTTTAAATAAATTTTCGTCCATTGGACCAGCTGGTTCAATTTTGTTTTTGACGCCATCAAGTCCTGCCATAAGCATTGCAGCGAAGGCTAAATATGGATTTGAGGTGCTATCTGGGAAGCGAAATTCAGCCCGCACGCTTTTTTCACCTGCGCCATAAGGAATTCGCACAGAGGCTGAGCGGTTTTGGCTAGAATATGTCAAAATCGACGGAGCCTCAAAGCCCGGGATTAGGCGTTTGTAGCTGTTCGTGCTGGCGTTTGTAAAGGCTGCGACACTTCTAGCGTGAGAGAGCACGCCACCGATATACCATCTGGCGAAATCGCTTAAATTTGCGTAATTTCCCTCGCCGTAAAATAGGTTTTTGCCGTTTTTCCATATTGATTGATGCACATGCATGCCATTTCCGTTGTCGCCATAAAGTGGTTTTGGCATGAAAGTTGCGGTTTTGCCGTTTAGTTGGGCTACCATTTTGATGACATATTTGAGTTTTTGCACATTGTCAGCCATTTCGACTAGATTGCCAAATTTCACGCCGATTTCGTTTTGGCCTTGGGCTACTTCGTGGTGTCCTAGCATGACATCAAGTCCTACTTGCTCCAAAACCTGCATCATCTCAGCTCTTAAATCAGTGGCTGTATCGATTGGCTGAGTCATTAAATACCCGCCTTTTTTGCGTGGGCGGTGACCACTATTATAGCCTGATTTGAAATTTGTATCGTCGTTCCACTCGCCCTCTTCGGTGTCTATCTCATACATAGCGCAGTTTGTGCTATCGACGATTTTGACATTATCGAAGATGAAAAACTCATTTTCAGCCCCAAAATACGCCTCATCGCCAAGCCCGCTATCTTTTAGGTATTGCATAGCCTTTTTGGCGATTGAGCGAGGGCATTTTTCGTAAAGTTCGCCCTTGTAAATGTCAAAAATATCGCTAAAAACCACAGCCGTAGGGTCTGCGGTAAATGGATCTAAAAATGCAGTTTCAACATCTGGCATCATTAGCATATCACTTTTATCGATTGGTTGCCAGCCGTCCATCGAGCTAGCGTCCATTGGGATACCGTTTTTGAACTGATCTGGTTCGACGATTTTGATATTGTAGCTGATAGAGTGCCAAAATCCCTTCATATCCGTAAAGCGGAAATCGACAAATTTAACTTCGTTTTCTTCGCAAAATTTGAAAAATTCATCGACATTATTCACAAATTTTCCCATTTCTTCTCCTTAAAAATTCTAAATTTTGTAATTCTACCCTTTTGTTACTTAAAATACGAAGCGAAATATTTTTGTGCGAGTTAAATTTTGAAATTTGCGCAGTTTTGAAAATTTGGTGCCCAATTTAGTGATAAATTTAAAAAACCCCGCGAAATTCGCAGGGTTAGGGGAGTATGAAATTATTTTAGGAAGGCTTATTTTTTATCTTTTTTAAGCTCTTTTTGCGCCTCTCTTTTTTCCTTGCGCTCTTTTAAATTTTTAGCCAAATTTGACTTTTGCTCGCTGCTTAGCACACCAAGCAAAGCCTCGATGACACCAGCCTCGGCGCTGATTTGCTCGGTAAATTTTTTGCTATTATTTTCGATAAATTTTGTCTTGTCAAAATTAGCGATATCTTCTAGCAAATTCTCGCGTGGCTCTGATTTTTTGGCGATTCGCGCTTCGTTTGCTTCAAACATTATTCTGCGCACCTTCGCCCATTGCTCGTCGCTTAGATCAAGGCGTGGAAGCTCGCGCATAATCGCGCCTGTGTAGCGGTCATTGTGCCCCATTTTGTGGAATTTCTTCATATCATGGCCAAATTTCGCTCCCTTTGCCTGGCAGTTTTTCATATCGCCAGCGCACGGCATTGCGCCACCTTTGAAGTCCTCGTGGAAACCACCCTTAAATCCGCCCTTAAACTCGCCCATTTTTGGCATTAAATTTGGAGCGCATTTATGCTCTGCGTTACCGCATGGAAGCGGGGCTGGCTCGCTTTGTGCGTCTTGTGCGAACGCCCCAGTTGCCAAAACAGCGCACGCTAATGATAGAACTAACTTTTTCATTTTTTCTCCTTTGCTTTAAAGTTGGCGTGATTATACGCGCGCAAACTAACCCCAAAACCCACGCGTTGCTAACCGAAGCTAACTTTGACAAAAATTTACGCTAAATTTGCTGTCATTGCGAGCCGATACCTAACTACCAAAAGACAAATGTTAATTTTTAAATTCGCAGTTTGCAATTCGTTTCCTTTATTTGATTTTAAAGTAAATTTCTTGTTTTTCATCATAAACAAATATTTTTGACTTGATATCATTTGTCTCAAAATAATCAGGTATTTGAACGGATTTTGAAAGCATATCTTTATCAACTTCCATATATGATATTTCTTCGTCAGGATTTAAATGTTTTTGTTGCACTTCATAAGAATACATTGCAGGCATACTAAAAAACATTATATGAGCCTTTTTTTTAGTAATTAAATGATATTCATCATTGATTTTAATAGCTTTTTGCAAATCCGAATATAACTTTTTAGTCTCATCATCAAATTTACAAGTAACATAAAAATATACAGAATCAAAATGCGAAAGCGTATAGCTAA
>JAGBJQ010000058.1 GCA_017934385.1 Campylobacter sp.
AAAAAAGCCGATAAAAAGGTCAAAAAAGAGATTGTAGATTTAAAAGATAAAGTCAAAAATACAGATACGGCCAAAAAAGCCAAAAAAGCAAAAGATACGGCAGACGAAGCCAAAAAAATTAAAAAAGCTGTGAGTGAATAAGAATTTAGAATTTGCAAATTCTGCAAAATTATCAAATTTCCAAATTTAGGCTATGGGTTAAATTTTTAAATTTAGCCCGTAGCTTGAAATTTTAAATTTAAGGCGAATTCATCGAAATAAAATCCTATTAAATTTTTCCATTTAAAAACATATAGTTTTAAAAATTTAAAATTTTGTAATGTTATGGATATTGTGATTTTAATCTGTTTCATTTTTAGTATTGCATCTGTTTATATGAAATAAAAAATATAAAAATGTATAAAAAATTTAAAATTAAATTTTAGTTTCATATTAATAAAATTTTAATAATAAATAAATTTTTCAACCTAAATTTAGACGAATTTTGATAAATTTACATGTCAATTATCAGATTTCTTTGAAAAGGCTGTCGTGTGAGTAAAATTCATCAAATTGTAATCACAAATCCGGAGCTTTGCATAGGTTGCAAGGCGTGCGAGAAGGCTTGTGTTAAAGAATCTATAAAACGCGGCAAACTAGGAATTACACGCATTAGAGTATTCAAAGTAGAAAAAACTTCTGCTACAAACCAATGTCGCCAATGCGACGATGCTCCATGCGCCGTAGTTTGCCCAAGCGGTGCTTTGCAAAATTTAACAGATTTTGTCCATCTCAATGAGCATTTATGCGTCGGCTGTGGGCTTTGCACCGTAGCCTGTCCGTATGGCGCCGTCTCATTAGATAGCACTGGTGTTTTTGGAGTCGAAAAAGACGCGAACTATCTTAGCCAACCGGGATTTCCAAGTCTCGCTGTCAAATGCGATATTTGTGATGGTAGAGAGGAGGGCTCGGCCTGTGTCGAAGCCTGTCCAAAAGGTGCGATTATAATGCTAGATTCAAATTCAGAGCATAAAATCGGAAAAAAACTCAAAAATACGGAAAACATGCAAAATTTCATCAAGGCTATCAGCGATAGAGATGTTGATCTAAGCGAGTTTGTGGCTCCACCTGCGCCAAAACCTGCGCCAGAAGAGAGCGTGGTCGAAAAACCAGCTGAAAAAGCGGCTCTTGACACGGCTTTTGCACCACAGAGTGCGCCAGATCAAAAACCGGCTGAAAAACTAGCCTCACAAACAGCTCCTGCCCTAACTCCTGCGTCAGCTGAGAAAGTAGCTCAAAAACCGACTCCTCAAAAGGTCGAAGCAAAAACCGAGCCAAAAGCGGAAGTCAAAGCTGAGCCAAAAGTAGAAGCTAAGCCTAGTGATGAGATAAAACCGCAAAAAGTAGCCTCTAAACCGAAAAAAGAGAGCAAAGGGGCAAAAAATCCGAATTTGAAATCTAACGATAATAAGGATGACAATGCTTGAATTTATTTTTATTTCATACTTATTAATAGGCGTTATCAGCTTAGCTCTTTATAATTCGCAAAAGACTGCTTTGTATTTTGGATTTATTTCAAATGCCGCTATTTCGGTAGTGGGCGCGCTGTATTTCCTATCGCAACTGCATGGAAGTAGCGAATTTGTGCTTAGGGGATTTTTGTTTGAACCAAGCTTTTTGCTAACGCCTTTGGGTGCGTTTTTTAGTTTTATAGTATGTTTTATAGGCGCAATGAGTGCGATTTATTCGCTTGGATATTTGCAAAATTTCAAGCTAAATTTCGCTGTAAAATCTGCGCTTTTTAGCTTTTTTATGCTAAGCATGCTAATGGTTATTAGTAGTAACGATGTCTTTGGATTCGTGGTTTTATGGGAGTTAATGACATTAGTTTCTGCGCTAATGCTCAAATTCAACGACACTCCAAGCTCGAATTTCACAGTTATGCTATATCTTGGCGTGGCGCAAGTGGGCGCGTTTTGTATCGTTATAGCGTTTTTGATTATGGCGCATAGTGCTGGAAGTTTGCATTTTAGCGACTGGGATTTTAATGCTTCATCTTTATTTATTTGCATTTTGCTTTTTATCGGGTTTGGCACGAAGGCCGGTCTTGCGCCGTTTCATGTGTGGAGCCCGCTAGCATATCCTCTTGCAAATTCAAATGTCTCAGCATTATTTAGTTCTGCGATGAGTAAGGTCGCGATTTTTGGTTTGATTAAATTTATGTTAATTGCCAAAATTCCTGCTTCTTTTGCCTTAGCTATGATGATTTTGGGCGCATTTGGTGCTGTTTGGGGTATCATTTTTGCTGCACTTCAAAATGAGTATAAAAAACTAATCGCATATAGTTCTGTTGAAAATATGGGAATTATCTTGCTAGCACTTGGTGCTGGACTTTATGGACTTGCCACTGCAAATAATATTTTGGCAGCCTTTGGTTTGGCTGGTGCGATTTTACATAGCTTAAATCACAGCGTGTTTAAGGCTGTTTTGTTCTTTGCTTCTGGAAATATCTACAATGCAAGCAAAAAGCTAAAAATCAACTCTTTGGGCGGTTTGGCCAAATTTATGCCAATCACTGCGTTTTGTTCGCTAATGGCTGTGTTAAGCATAGTCGCAATTCCGCTATTTAACGGCTTTGCGAGCGAGTGGCTGATATATAAAGCACTTTTATCAAAAACAGATCCTGGAATTTCAAGATTAGTTTTTGCGCTTTCGACTATCGGTTTGACGCTAGCTGGCGTGCTTTGTGCGTTTGCCTTCGTTAAATTTTACGGATTAATATTTAGTGGCAAAGCCAAAGGCGAGTATAGGGAGGCTTCGATTTTCTCACTCGTGCCTATGGTGATTTTGGCGTTTTTCTGCGTGATTTTGGCTCTTTCATCGCCTATGTTTGTAAGCAAAATTTGGTCATTTATGCCAGTGGTAGATAGTGGAGCGACACTATCGTTTTCATTGCTTTGGCTATGTTTGATTGCTATGTTAATCTTGCCATTTGTGATTTTGCTAGTTTTCAAATCGCCTTTTGATAAACCAAAACTAAGTGATCCATGGGCGAACGGATTTAAATTTAGCAACGATTTCTTGCCAAATTCAAACACAGCCGTGGGTGATTTAAGACGAGTTTTGGCTAAATTTATGTGCATAAAAATGCGTAAAAAAGGCTCATCTTACAGCATTATTGTAAAAGATGTTTTTATGGAATATATCTACAAGCCTATAATTGATATAAATATGAAAATAGCCGATAAAATAGCCATTATGCAAAATGGCAAGAGTGCGACTTACGCATTTTATATGGTGCTTTATCTTGGCATTTTAGGCGTGGGAATATTTTACTTTTTTGGAGGCAAACTATGATATTACAACTACTTTTAGCTCTTGCCTTGATGCCACTATTTGACGGTATTTGCCGAAGTTTGCGTGCAAAAATCCAGTCTCGCCAAGGACCTCCGA
>JAGBJQ010000059.1 GCA_017934385.1 Campylobacter sp.
GGTAGAATTCCGGGCATTTCGCGCCCAGCCATTGCTACGCTTTTTCCGACCAGTCAGGGCGGTAAAACGCTGGTTTTAGATGTCGGGGCAAATGTGGATTGCAAACCTGAAAATTTATTCGAATTTGCCGTTATGGGCGAGGCTTACGCAAAAGAGATTATGGGGATTAAGACCCCTAGGATCGGGCTTTTGTCAAATGGTGAAGAGGATAGCAAGGGTAACGAGGTCAATAAAGAAATTTTCCCAAAACTCAAAAAAATGCAAAATTTCGTCGGTAACGCCGAGGGAAATCAGATTTTCGACGGTTCGGTAGATGTCGTCATCACTGACGGATTTATCGGAAATATCGTTCTCAAAACCAGCGAGGGCATAGCCAGCGCTATGAATAAGCTTATCAAAAAAGAGGCGAAAAAATCGCCGATTGCGATAGCTGGTTCGATTTTGATGAGGCGAGTATTTAAGATAATCAAAAAATCGACCGATTACGATGAAACTGGTGGCGCGCCACTTTTGGGCGTGAAAGAGTGCGTAATCATAAGCCACGGCAAAAGCACGCCAAAAGCGATAAAAAACGCAATTTTTCAAGCGCTTAAATTTTCGGATTCAAACATAAACTCAGTTATCCAAACCCAACTTAGCAACTACAACCAAGGATAAAGATGAAGGCTTCGGTGGTATCCATAGGCGCCTACGCTCCAAAGAGAATTTTAACGAACCACGATTTGGAGGGTATGGTCGATACCAGCGATGAGTGGATTACCCAAAGAACGGGCATTAAAGAACGCCATATCGCAGATACGAATGAGGCTACCAGCGATATGGGCGCAAAGGCCGCTGCTTTGGCGCTTCAAAGAAGCGGGTTAAGAGCAGAGCAAATTGACGCTGTGCTTTGCGCCACAATCACGCCTGATTATTTTTGTATGCCATCGACTGCGGCTTTGATTGCTGATAAATTGGGGCTTAAATTTGGCATTATGGCGTTTGATATAAGTGCTGCGTGTAGTGGATTTGTATATTTACTAGACCTAGCAAAATCGCTTATCGAAAGTGGAGCGAAAAAACATATACTAATCGTCGGAAGCGAAAAACTAAGCGCGATTACGGATTATAGCGACAGGAGCACCTGCGTGCTTTTTGGCGACGGCGCTGGCGCAGCAGTAGTGAGCGAGGGCGAGGGCGAGGGCATAATCTACACAAATAGCGCGAGCGACGGTGCAAAGGCTGATTATTTGATCACGCCAGCACCAGGGAGTGCAAATCCTATCTCGCAACAAATTTTAGATGATAAGCTCGGATTTATCAAAATGCGCGGTCAAGATGTCTATAAAATCGCGGTTCCAACGCTGACAAAATCGGTCGAAGAGGCCTTAGAAAAAAACAGCCTTAAAGCTAGCGATATTGATCTGTTTGTCCCGCACCAAGCGAATTTGCGCATAATCGAGGCAGTGCGTGAAAAGATAGGCTTTACGGAAAATCAATGTGTCGTAACCGTGCAAAAATACGGCAACACAAGTTCGGCTTCAATCCCAATGGCACTAAACGAAGCTTATGAGGCTGGCAGGCTAAAAGATGGCTCACTAGTCTTGCTAGACGCCTTTGGCGGGGGATTTACTTGGGGTTCTGCGCTATTTAAATTTAACGCTTAAATTTCAAAATTTATCAAATTTAGACATTAATTGTCGAATTCTTATTGTAAAATTCACTAAAATTTTAAAGTAAAGGAAAAATCATGTCTGAGATCAAATGTCCAAACTGTGGCGAAATTTTCGCAATTGATGAGAGTGAATACCAAAAAATCGTAAGCCAAATCAGAAATAGCGAATTTGAGAAAATTTTAAACGAGAGATTGCAAAACGAAAACGCAAAATTTCAAAGCGAATTAGAGCTTGTAAAATCCCAAGAAATCGCTAGGGCAAAAGAATATATCGCAAATTTAAAAGCGCAAAAAGATAGTGAAATTTCACAACTTAAAGAAAATTTAGCCAAATTCGAAGCCGAACTAAAAGGCAAAGATGAGAATTTAACGCAAAAATTTGAGATTGAAAAAAGCAAAATTTCCCTAGAAAATGAGGCTAAAATCGCCGAGCTAAATCAGAAAATTACTGAGTTAAATGCCAAAATTAGCGCAAGTGAAAATGAGAAAAATTTGGCTGTGAGCAACGCTATTTCGAGCAAAGATAGCGAAATTTCCGAGCTTAAAATCACACTGAGCGAAAAAGAAAAAAATTTCGTCGAAAAAGAGCAAATTTTGCGTGAAAATTTCGAAAAAACAATCAGCGACAAAGACGCGATGATAGATTATTACAAGGATTTAAAGGCGAAATTATCGACAAAAATGGTTGGCGAGAGCTTGGAGACCCATTGTAGCACGGAGTTTGAGAAGCTCCGCACCACCGCATTTGCAAATGCTTATTTTGAAAAAGACAATGAGGTCAAAGAGGGCGGCAAAGGCGATTTTATATTTCGCGATTTCAAAGACGGTGTAGAGTATATTTCGATAATGTTTGAGATGAAAAACGAGTCCGATACGACCGCGACAAAGCACAAAAACGAGGAATTTTTTGCCAAATTAGACAAGGACAGAAAGGCGAAAAACTGCGAATACGCGGTGCTTGTCTCGCTACTTGAAAGCGATAGTGAGCTTTATAACACCGGCATTGTCGATGTTTCGCACAAATATGAGAAAATGTATGTGATCCGCCCGCAGTTTTTCTTGCCAATAATCTCGCTACTACGCAATGCTGCGCTAAATTCGTTCGAGGATAAGAAGCGTCTAGTAGAGTATCAAAACCAAAATTTAGATATCGAAACCTTTAAAAGCAATATTGACGAATTTAAGGATAAATTTGGCAAAAATTACCGCCTAGCAAGCGAGAAATTTCAAAAGGCAATCGATGAAATCGACAAAACCATAAGCCACCTAGAAAAGGTAAAAAATGAGCTTTTATCTTCTGAAAATAACCTGCGCCTAGCTAATGATAAAGCCGAAAAACTAACTATCAAAAAGCTAACCAACAACGCTCCAAGCGTGCAAAAAATGTTTGATGAAGCAGGGCAGAATTGAGCGAGTAAATTTGGCGAATTTGGCGCAAAATTTAGCAAAATTTGAGTGAAATTTAAACAAAATTTTGCGCCACAAATCTGCTAAATTTTGGCGAAATTTACTTTTCGCCAATTCCTAAATTTTCCCTCTTTACGATTATTTCCTTGATTTTTTTCAAAAGCTCGATTGAAGCCTCGATTTCAGCCTTTTTGGTGCTGACGCTCTCCACATTTGCCCCCACGCTAATGCCCTTTGCAAGCGAGTATTTGTAGATGAAATCAAACAGCTCCACGCACAGGCTCACCGAGCTTTGCAAGATATCGGTGCTGGTTTTTAGGCGATTTTCCAAAAAATCCGGCACGCTAATGCCAAGCCACTTCATAAATTCGAGCGTTTTTTCGCTTCCACAAGGCGTGAAAGTAAAGATTATAGGCACTTTTTTGCACCCAAGATTTGCATAATCATCTATGAAATTTTTCACACTCTCGGCGTCATAGACAGCTTGGCTTATGAAATACTCGCACCCGCTTATACTTTTTGACGCGATTTTTAGGTGCTCGGCGCGTGTTTGTTTGTGGCGCTCGGCTATGCAAATTCCGCCCAAATGCAAATTGCTAGCAATCTCCTTTTTTATTTGATACGCCCGTTTTAGCGGGATTTTCATCGCGTCGTATTTCGAGGAGGCCCCCACAAATACGCCAAAATTACTCGCTCTTGCATTTAAAATTTCGCTAAATTTGCTCTCATCGTATTTGCCCACAGCGCGGTAGATTATGGCTGGTTTGACCTCGCGCAGGTGTTTGGTGTAATACAGCGCCGGATCTAGCGTTTCGATGAA
>JAGBJQ010000060.1 GCA_017934385.1 Campylobacter sp.
CGATTTTGATAAATGCAGCCAAAGATAAAAGACCTAAAATTAAGAAGAAAGCTGAAACAATCCATTTTAATTTTTTAAGTTTTTTACGACTTTCTTTTGCATCAGGACCTTCGAAAATACCCCATTTAACGCATAGTCTGTATAAACCAATGCTACCGTGAAGTTCAACAGCGAAAAGCAATACTAGGTAGAACAACCACATAAAATGGCTTACTACACGAGCACCTGACATATCACCTGAAATTTTATCAGAGTTTGTGATGATGAAAATAAGGTGTGCAGCACCCAAGAAGAACATAATAAAGCCAGTGATTGCTTGAACCCACCAAAGTGAAGTATCTTCGTGTTTGAAGCGTTTCATGTGAGCACGATATGATTGCCATTGGCGGAAATTGATTGGCATTTTTCTCATACCTAGCGCAGCGTGAATAAAGAAAATGATAAATACAGCAAGAGCTAAAAAAGATGTAATATAGCTCATAGAAGGGCTGTCGCTCAAAAATCTTAATTCTAAGAATTCAACAACTTTGGTAAAAAAGTCTCCACCGAACAATACAGTAGAAACAAACATCATATGCACCCACATAAATAGACCCAAAATTCCACCACTGATACTTTGGATTAAGTCTAGGCGCGCTGGCATACGGCTTTTTGTGCGATCCGTGCGGATACCTAAGAAGCCTTCGATTTGCTCGCTCATGAGCTCTCCTTATAGAAAATTAGTTAGTTAAATTACTAACAATTTGTAAATTTAACTTTAACACATGATTATATTACTTTTTAACTTTAATTAAAGTTAATTGTGCTTAATTAGTCTTAATTTCAAAGAAATTTTTAATATAACGCCCGCCAAAAACATAACGAGCGATAAAATTTGCCCCATTGAAAATCCAGCGATTACAAACCCAATCCCAGCGTCTGGTTCTCTGAAAAATTCGCTCACAAAGCGCATAAATGTGTATAAAATAGCGTAATTGCAAATCAGTTCGCCGTCGAAATTCTTAAATTTCCTGCTAAAAAATAAAATCACAAAAATCAAAATTCCTTCGAGCAAACCCTCGTAAATTTGGCTAGGGTGGCGAAGCACGCCATCTACAAAAATCCCCCAGCTCACATCGGTTGCCCGCCCGATTAGCTCTTGGTTTAAAAAATTCCCAATCCGCCCGAAAAAATACCCAAGCGGCACGCTAAGCGCGACAAGATCGAGCAATGCCCACTGGTTTTGGGCGTGGCGACGACAAAACGCTATTGTGGCGATGATAAATCCAACCACCGCCCCATGGTAGCTCATACCGCGAATTCCGATAAATTCGCCATTATAAAAGGGGTTGAAAATTTGCCACGGGTGAGTGAAATACCACAGCGCCTCGCCTGAATAAATCGCGATATATCCGAGCCTAGCGCCCAAAATCACGCCGATTTCGACCCAGATGAAATAATTATCCAGCACCGCACTGCTAAATTTCAGCCCGTCGCGCTTAGCAATCCACTTCGCCATAAAGAGTGCGATTAGCAGAGCCAAAACATACATTATGCCATACCAATGCACGCTAAAACCAGCGACGCTAAACGCAACTGGGTCAAATTTTTCGTAAATGTGGTTCCAAAATTCCAACTCTCGCCCCTAATTAAATTTGTAAATTTGGCTAAATTTTAAGCCCCAAGCTATTTTTCACAACCACGCAAAAATCCGCCAGAAAATACCCAAACGCCTTGTAATAATCGCTCTTTGCGCTAATTTGCAAATGCCCAGCTAGCCCGCGCAGGCTTGGCATGATAAAATTCGTCAAATACTCGCCCAAAATATTGTGCGATTTTTCGTTTGTATCTTGCTTGAAAATCATCGCCAACAGCCCTAGCATGTTTGCAGCGTGTGTATCTGGCAAATCCGCAAATGGCTTTTTGAAGCGACATCTTTCGTAAAAAACGCTCACTTCACTCGCGCTTATTAGCTTGAAATAGCTCATATCAAAGGCCTCTTTGAGATTTTCAAAATCAGCGCAAATGGCCTCATAATCGCTATTTTTAACCCCAGCCCAAAGCTCTTGGCCTTTTTTGTTTTCTGGATTTTCGTTGCTTATAATCCATTTGCTAGCAAGTTTTTCGAAATTTTCCTTGCTTATCGCGCCCTTAAAATTCGTCGCGAAAATTATACACATAACCGAATAAAGTTCCCCTACTTTCATCTTTTCTCCTTAAATTTCACTAGCTTTTTTAATTTTTTCCACACCAAATTTTGACCAAATTTGATTCATTGATTTATCCAAATTTTGGCGTTTTTTATCGATTTCATCGAAAAGCAGCGTCGCACACTCTGCGCTATTTGCGCCAAAATTTGACAAATTTAGCGACACATGAATTATCGCATCGCCCCTATGCACATCAATAGCTTCAAAAAGCAAAAGTGCCATCTCATCGAGCAAATCTAGGCTAAAAGGTCTGTGCTGACTAAGCCTTTTAGAGCTCTCATCGCGCGATTTGTAGCGGATTTTGACCTCGTAAGTAAGTGGATTTAGCCCACCCTCTAAAACCTCGCTAGCTAGGTGGCGAGAGAGGATTTTAATGCGCCTTTTGATCTCGTCCCTATCGAAGCACGGCTCGAAACTGCGCCCAAGACCGATACTTTTGCGCTCTCTGCTAACCTGCACCCGCTCGCTCGTATCGCCACTGATTTGAGCGAAAATTTGCTCACCGTTTTTGCCCATTTTTTCGAAAATTTCTCTATGTCCCCACGCGTCGCCAATGCTTTTAATGCCGTATTTTGCGAGCGTTTTTTGCATAGATTTGCCCACACCTGGAAATTTTGAAATTTCGACATCTCTAAGCTCGGTTTTAAGGCGCGAGATGGGTATCTCACGCACCCCAAAAGGCTTTGCTAAATCGGTGGCAAGCTTAGCAATAAATTTCGCCTCGCTTAGCCCCACACTGCTAGGAAGCCCGAATTTCGCCTTGATTTCGCTTTGCAAAAATAGCGCAAACTCGCGCGCGTTTTCGTTGTATTTCGTGCCACGCAAATCCAAAAAAAACTCATCAACGCTAAATTTTTCGATTTCTGGCGTGAAATTTAGCAAAAATTTGTGAATTTGGTTTGAAATCTTGCCATACACGCCGTGCTTTGCCGCGTCCAGCACTAGTTCTGGACAGGCTATAAGCGCCATTTTTAGGGGTTGCGCTGAATGGACGCCAAATTTTCTAGCCTCGTAACTAGCGCTTAAAACTACCCCTTTTTGCAAAGATTTTAGCCTTTTTTGCTCATCGGCAAAATTTTGCAAATTTTGCTCTTTTTGGGTTTGAATTTTAAAATTTTGCGCGCTCTCATCGAAGTGAAATTTCGCCCCAAAACCCTCGTCTTTATTAGCAAAAATTTCCTCATTATTTCCGCCGATAACTGCGACAGGAACTCCGCTAAGAGCGGGATTTATCAGCCTTGCGACAGATACGAAAAAGCAGTCTAAATCGATATGCGCTATCAAACTATATCTATCCCAAATCCACTAAGTCCAGCGTATTCTTTCGGGCTGGAATTTGAAAGAATTTTGATTTTTTTAATCCCCAAATGCGCTAAAATCTGCGCTCCGATACCATAGCTTTTGAAATCGCCCTTGTGCGAAGCCGAATTTAGTGCCACAATCACGCCACCGCTCGTGCTTAAAATTTCTAAATTTTGCATAAAATCATCGTAATTTTCATCTTGCATAAATTCTAAATCGGTTGAAATTTTATGAAATTTTACATTGCAAATTTCGCCAATTTCGCCGAAAATAAAGACTTTGTGAGCGTTGTCATCGTGGTCTGTGATTTCGCAGACTTTACACAATTTACCGCAAATTTTGCCCTCGCTAAATTCGCCAAATTTAACCAAAGTTTCGTGTTTTAATCTGTATTCAACGATTTGGGCGATTGAAATCATATTTATGCCAAATTTTTCGCAGAATTTCTCCAAATCATCACGCCTAGCCATCGTGCCGTCTTCATTTACGATCTCGCAAATCACCGCGCTTGGCGCGATTCCAGCGAGCTTACACAAATCCACAGAGCCCTCGGTGTGGCCTGTGCGCACGAGCACTCCGCCTTTTTTAGCGATGAGCGGATTTATGTGGCCAGGGCGCACGAAGTCGCTTGGGGTGGAGTTTGGGCGTGCCATAAGCTCGATTGTCATATTTCGCTCATACGCGCTAACTCCTGTGGTTGCGTCTTTTGCGTCGATTGTGATAGTAAAGGCCGTCTCGTGCGAAGAGGTGTTTTTATCGACCATTAGGGGCAAATCTAGCCTTTTGGCGATTTCCTCGTCCAGTGCCACGCAAACCACGCCACGAGCGTGTGTGATAGCGAAATTTACCTTCTCCGCGCTCGTAAAAGTCGCAGGAAAAATCAAATCGCCCTCATTTTCGCGATCAACATCATCGACCATGACAATCATCTTGCCATTTTTCATATCTTGTATAGCTTGTTCTACACTTACCATTTTTAATCCTTATTCAAATTTTCAAATCCAGCTTTTATCTTTTCATAAAGTGGGGCGAAGCTGACGCCATTTACACGCACATTTGCGATTGTGGTGATAAAATTCGTATCCCTCTCCCAACGCGGAACCAAATGATAATGCACATGCTCGGCTATCCCAGCCCCAGCAGCCACGCCTAGATTCATACCGATATTCACCCCCTTTGCGCCAAGAGCAGTTTTTAGCACTCGCACGCCCTTTTGGACATATTCGCTTATCTCTAACCACGCTTCTAGCGGCAAATTCTCGATATTATCGGTGTGCTCGTAAGGAATCACCATAAAAGCCCCAGGATTGTATGGATATAAATTCATAAGCCCGAAGCAAAATTTAGCGCGAAATACCACGCCTACGCACTCTGTTCCTTCTTTTGCCTCCACGGCTGCGCAAAACGGGCAACCGCTGCGTTTTTCGGTAAAATAATCACTTCGCCACGGCGCACAAATATAATCCATATTCTCCCCCTATTTTTCGCCAAATTTCACTGCTCTAAGCGCTGCGCCGACATCATCTTGTCGCATAAAACTCTCGCCGATTAAAAACGCATCAACGCCGATTTTATTGAGTTCGAGTAGCTGTTCGTACGAGCCTAGCCCACTTTCAGCCACGATGATTTTGCCGTTTGGGATAAGCGGGATTAAATTTGCCGATAAGCTCATGTCCATTTCAAAAGTCTGCAAATTTCGGTGATTTATGCCGATTATATTAGCCCCTGCGAAAATCGCCTTTTTCAAATCATCTTTATCGTGAATTTCAAAAAGCGCTTCAAGCCCCAAACGGCGGGCAAATTCCAAAAGTCTTTTAAGCTCTTTTTGTTCCAAAGCCTTTGCGATTAAAAGCACAAAATCCGCCCCATACACGAGCGCTTCTAGGATTTGATACTCATCGATGATAAAATCTTTGCGCAAAATCGGCGTGTTTGTGTAACGCCTGATTTGCGAAATGTAGCTAATATCACCCTTAAAATAGTGTGGCTCAGTCAAAATAGAAAACGCACTCGCGCCTGATTTTTCATACTCCATAGCGATTTTAAGCGGATCGAAATCCTCTCTGATAACGCCCTTGCTAGGGCTTGCTTTTTTTACCTCTGCGATTATGCGAAGCGGATTATCCGGGGTGCTTTTTAGCGCAGTTTTCGCGTCGCGCGGTATCATGGGATTGGCACTTAGCGTGCGACCAAGCATATCAAAGCTAAATTTTTCTTTGCGCCTAGCCAAATCCTCGCGCGTTTTTTCTAAAATTTCATCTAAAATCATTTTTGCGCCTTTATTCCGCCTGCGATTTCGCCTATTTTTTGGATATTTTTGTCTATCACGCATTTTTCTATCGCGCTTACATGCCCCTTGCCCTCGTCGCTGGTATAAAACTCATCGTCTTTTATCTTGTCCATCCACTCTTTGGCTTTTTCGCACTCGCCAAGTTTGTAAAACCCCCACGCTAGCGAGTCTATATAATAAACCGAATTTGGCTCGTCTTTTAGGGCGCGCTCGACATAATCAATGCCCTTTTTGATATCCAAATCATGATCGATTAAAATATATCCGTAGTAATTCAAATGCACCGGATCTTTTAGTTTGCTGGCTATGTTTTCAAATTTCGCCACGACTTCGTTAATCTGAGCGGCTGTTTTTTTATCGCCAAAAGATTCATACAGATAAATCGCCTCGTTCGCCAAATAATCGTAATTTTCAGTTTTAAAAAACTCTTCGCGCGCTAATCTCATAGCTGTGGCGAAGTCCTTTTTCTGGGCGTAAGCGTCCATTATGAGATCTTTTTTATAATCGTATTTTTGCAAAATTTCGATGATTTTATCAAATTCCTTCATATAATAATAAATCCCAATCATATCATCTAAAAATTTCGTATTTTTTTTGCTCTCATACAGCGCCTCATCGAGCTTGGCGACCTCGAAGTATTTTTTTTGCATACGATACACATCAGCCAAAACCTCGCACACCATACCGCTAGCGCACCCATAAATTCGCCTATGCGTCTCCATGATACGCACCGCAGCGTCGCTACTATCAAGCCTATTTAAAAGCACATCGCTAAGGCGGATTAAATTTTCCTCTGATTTTTCCAGCTCATAGGCCTTTTCGAAATACTGCTTGGCTAGGGCGAAATTATCCATAGCATAATATGTCGCGCCCAAAATCGAGTAATTTCGCGAATTTACCTCTAAATTTGCTAGATGAAGTGCGGTAGTGTTGGCTTTAAGTATCTCTCCCTGCCCCATATAATACCCCACTTTTACGCGCAAATACTCGCTATCATCAGCCAAAATTTTATCGCCCAAAGCTAGGTAATGCGCGGTTGCTTTGCTATCTTTTAAGAAAAACGCAAGCTTTAAGGCTTCTAGCAAATACACCTGCGAATTTGTCTTTAAAAAGGCCTTCTCGTAGAGTTTCATCGCGCTTTGCGGGTCTTTGTTAGCTAGTTCTAGCGCAGTTAGCAAGTCGAAATTCAGCTCAGCCTCATCGTAAGCCTTCATCGCCTCTTTTAGCTTTTGTGGTGTGGTGGCCTTTTGCGTTACATTTTCGCTAGCGTTTTTCTCGGATACCGGCGCAGTATTTGTGATAACCGAGCTTTTATTCATATCTTTTATCGCGTCGCTTTTGGTTTCGCTAGCGCCCAAATTTAGGGCACCAAGAGCCAAAAAAGCGGTTAAAATTTTACCCCAATACATTCTTTCTCCAATTCATCTTTATGCTCTTTGAAATAATCCCAAAATGGAAAGGTTCGACATTGATTTGGTCTGTATTCATAAATCCCGCAGTTTCGGTGCTTTTCGTCAAAAAACACACACGCCATACCGTCAAGGTATGGTTTTTCTTTTATGCTAAATTTATTTCCAACTCGCTCTAAAAATACGCGGATAAAATTTGCCTTATCTATC
>JAGBJQ010000005.1 GCA_017934385.1 Campylobacter sp.
GTATAAAATTTTGGAATTTTTGGGAATACTGAGTGTAAAATTTATTGTTAAATTTTTTAATTGCCCACTGCTAGGAATTTTGAAGTCTAATCTTTTTTTGCGGGGGCGGCGCTCAGAGTTGCGAGGCCCGCCCGCCCCCGCACCCCCACCCGGGCGACGCTTACAAGGTGGCGTGCTACGCACGCATTTATTTTACTGAATTTTGCTTCGCAAAATTCTTTGAGATTATAGTTTTGGGTAAAATTTTGAAAAAGCAAAATTTCGGACGCAGTATTTTTGGGTTGCGCTAGCGAAATTTAGCTTTTATCTAAAATTTTGCCCTCTATTCGCTTCAAAATCGCCACGATAATAAAGCTAATAATGCAAAGCAAAATCCAGCTAGAAATCTTGCCAAAGCCAACTATTTGCCAGCTTTTGGCTTGGTTTGGATAAACCCACGCGCCAAAAAATGTAGCGATATTTTCGGCGACCCAGATAAAAAATCCGATTAGGCAAAACGCAAGGATAAGTGGCATTTCATACTCTCTTTGGCGTGGGCGAAAATAGACTTTCGCGCGAAAATACAGCGCGCAAACAGCGATTAATAGGACATAGCGAAAATCATAACCTATGAAATGGTGCGTGAAAAAATTCGCATAAATTAGCGTGCAAAGGGCGAAACTAGCGTATGAGCGGGGCATGTTTTCTAGCCGTAAATGCAAAATTCGCCATGCCTGAATCATATAGCTCCCCACTGCTGCATACATAAATCCGCTATAAAGTGGCACGCCATAAATTTTAAAAATTCCCGCCTCTGGGTAGCTCCACGAGCCGATAGCTGGGTGGGTTTTAAAAATCTCTAAGGCTAGTCCAATGGCGTGAAAAAGGCAAATCGCGCAAAGCTCGCGAAGACTTTCGAATTTAAACGCCATAAGCAAAATCTGCAAAATCAAAGCCGAAATTAGCAAAAAATCATAACGCGCGATGAAGCCCAAATTTAGGTGTTTTGAGGCGAAAAGTAGCACAAAAAACGAGCCAGCAAAAATGCAAGCTCGGATTTGTTTTAGCCCAAAAGCCCAAAACTCGGCGATGAAAAATTTCATTTTTCGCCTATTAGATTTCGCACGACATAGCTGGTGATAAAAAGCCCAAAACTAGCCGTTACGCCCATAAAACTGCCAAGCTTTTCGCAGCGCGGAAGCTCGGAGCTAAAAACGCAAGGAAAATCGCCAGAAAACCCCGCTTTTTTTAGCTCGTAGCGAAATTTGCGCGCAAATGGGTCGGTGTGGGTTTTCCACACGGAGGCGATTTCGATTTTGGCGGGATCTAGGCGTTTGGCGGCGCCAAGAGAGCTTATGAATCTCACATTTTTTTCGTGAGCGAGCGAGGCAAGTTCGATTTTGGCGCCCACATCGTCGATCGCGTCGATGATAAAGTCAAATTCGCCTATGTCAAAACCAGCTAAAAATTCGCTATCTATTTTGGCGCAGATTGCGCGCACGCCTTCAAATTTACGCGCGAAAACTTCTGCCTTTTTCTCGCCTAAATTTTCGCTTGCAAACTGCCTATTTTGATTGGTGATGTCAAATTCATCGCAGTCAATCACGCTCAAATTTACCACGCCACTGCGATACAGCGCCTCGATGAGTGCGCCTCCTACGCCACCGCAACCACACACAAGCACGCGCGCGTTTTGCAAAATTGTAAATTTCTCGCCAAAAATCCAGCGCGCTCTGGTGAAGCGGTCATTTATTTCATAATCCACTCTTCAAGCCCCTTTAATTGCTCATTTGCGGTCAAATTTAACTGCACCGGCGAGAGCGTAGCGTAGCCCTTCATCAAAAGGTCTATGTCGCTACCTGCGTTTTTTTCGCTATCAAACTCAAAAACCGCATTTCCTAGCCAGTAATACTCTTCTCCGCGCGGATTGCGATTTAGCGTGGCGTCGTGTCCGTAAAATTTCTCTCCAAGCCTCGCGCATTTTAGCCCCAAAAACTGCGACTCGCTCACAGCCGGGACATTTAAATTTAAAAACTGCTTTGGCGGAAGCGGAAAACCGGTAGCAAAAATCTTTTTAACCAAATTTCGCGCTAATTTGCAAGCTAGGCTAAATCCGTAGTTACCCAGCGAATCTGCGCTGTAATACTGGCTGATCGCGATTGCGGGAATTCCTTGCAAAACCCCCTCCATAGCCCCTCCACAAGTGCCTGAGTATGTGATATCCTCGGCTATATTTGCGCCGTGGTTTATGCCAGAAATCACGAGGTCAGGTTTGCGCGAATACAGGGCTTGAAGTGCGAGATACACGCAATCGCTAGGCGTAGCGTCGTCGAGTTTGTAAAAATCATCGCCGATTGCGATGAAGCGAAGTGGGCGAGTAAGCGTGAGAGAGTGCGAGCAGGCGGACTTTTGCGAGCTTGGGGCTACGATAGTGATATGCGCGATATCCCTTAGCGCGCTTGCAAGTTCTAAAAGCCCCCTAGCTTCGA
>JAGBJQ010000061.1 GCA_017934385.1 Campylobacter sp.
ACCAAACGAAGCAAATACAATAACTGCAACAGTTATAGGAAATTATAAATATGTGAAATTTCAAAAAGAACCATATTATTGTTCGCAAAATATAAACAAGCTAAAACCAAATTTTAATATAAATGAAAGAATAGCAATTTTTATAATGGCTTATATTCAAAAATTTGTTTCTCAATATAATGGGCAACAGGGGGGATATAAATTGGAAGAATTGAAATATCATCAAATTTATTTACCAATTGATAAATTTGAAAAACCAAATTTTGATTTTATGGAAAATTTTATAAAAGCAATTCAAAAATTAGTCATAAAAGATGTCGTTTTGTGGGCTGATAAAAAAATCAACGCCACGAAGCAAGTCATCGCAAAACACTAAATTTACAAATTTGTTTAATCTGTCATTGCGAGAAACGGCGCAAGCTGTTTCGTGGCAATCTACGACTTTAAAATTTAAGGTCAGCGTTTTTGCAAATTCACCGCAAAGAATTTTAAACTCGTAGATTGCTTCGTCGCTGTTTCACAGCTCCTCGCAATGACAAAAAAACACTTCGTCGCTTCGCTTCGCTCGCAATGACAATAGCGAGTGAATTTGCTCCACTGGTTCGCAATGACATTAAATTCCCAAATTTATTAAATTCAAAACCAAAATATGCTATAAACTTCAAATTTTTACAATCAAAATTTTAGGATTAAATATGAAAATTTTAAAAAGCACAGATAGCAATTTCGCGCAAGAATTCGAAGCTCTGGTAAATCGTGGCAATATGGATATGCAAAAGGTAATGCCGATCGTAAGCGGTATCATCGATGATATCAAGGCGCGCGGCGATGAGGCGCTAAACGAGCAAATAGCTAAATTTGACAAATGGGAAGTTAAGGGAAATTTGGCGATTTCGCCAGATGAGATGAAAAAGGCTTTCGACGAGCTAAATGACGAGCTAAAAACCGCGCTTAAAGTGGCGTATGATCGCATTTATGCCTATCACGAAAAACAGCTCGAAAAAAGCTGGATTGACTTCGGCGCACACGGCGAAATTTTAGGTCAAAAAATCACGCCCGTAGATCGCGCGGGGCTGTATATCCCAGGTGGCAAGGCTGCCTATCCTAGCTCGCTTTTGATGAATGCAGTGCCTGCAATCGTCGCAGGTGTCGCTGATATCACGGTCTGCACCCCTGCTGTGGGCGGAGTGGTAAATTCGCTTCTTCTAGCTGCCATGCATGTGCTAGGAATCAAAAAAGCCTACAAAGTAGGCGGTGCGAGCGCAGTCGCAGCCATGGCGTATGGCACGGAAACGATAGACAAGGTCGATGTCATCACAGGTCCCGGAAATATCTTTGTTGCCACAGCTAAAAAGCTAGTTTTTGGCGATGTAAATATCGATATGATCGCAGGTCCTAGCGAAGTGAGCGTGCTAGCAGATGCTAGTGCGAGTGCGTATCACACGGCTGTGGATTTGCTAAGCCAAGCCGAACACGACGAAATCGCAAGCAGTATTTTGGTAAGCGCAGATGAGAAATTTGCCCTTGCCGTAAAAGATGAAATTTATAAAATTTTGCCTACATTAGAGCGCGAGAGTATCGCTAGAAAGAGCATTGATGACAAGGGCGCGATTATTATCGCGCGAGATTTTGACGAGGCGATAGATTTGATGAACGACCTAGCCGTCGAGCACCTAGAAATCGCCATGGACAACGCCTACGACTACCTTGCGCGCATTAAGCACGCAGGCGCGATTTTTTTAGGACATTACACGCCTGAGGCTATGGGGGATTATTTGGCGGGACCAAATCATACTTTGCCGACAGGTGGTAGTGCGAGATTTTTCTCACCGCTTGGGGTTTATCACTTCATCAAACGAAGCTCGATAATCGCGCTAAATAAGGGCGCAATAGACGCTCTGGGCGAAGCGTGCATGGCACTAGCGCAGGCTGAGGGGCTCACAGCACACAAAAAATCGGTGGAAATTCGCTATAAAAATAATGATTGAAAAAATTTTCAAATTTTTTCTTTGGGTTTTTGGTATTGTTGGTTTTTTGCTTTTGGTTTTTGGCGTTGCTATTTATATGTTTTTACATGCTTTATTTTCACCACCAGCTGGGTGTGATCCGAGCGAGCCCAGCGACGCTTGCGATTTGCAAATCCCAAACTACGAGCGCCAGTTTGCAGATACAAAAGCCAACCCTTTTCCGCAAAATTTAACCCCAAAACCTATATTTTGGGAAAATGCGATTGATGGGGCATTTCCTGATGCCATTAGTGTGCCTTATATCTACTTGCGAGATAAGCATGGCGTCTGGCTTCGCTATAATGATGGCTTGTCGTTTGATTATCTTTTGGGCGAAGATATGCCGGGGAAGCATTATTTATACATTGAAGATGATTTTTCGCCAAGCGAGGAAGTGCGAAAAAAGGAGAAATTCCACAGCCACAAATCGTGGAATATCACCCTAAAAGAGGGCGCAAACGAAATTTATAAGCAAACGGCGCATAAAATCACTAGGCAATACATTGGCTCGTTTGATTTGCACTCAAACCCGGGTAGGACGGTGTGGTTTCCTAGCAGTGCTGAGCAAAATTTCGAGGCGATTTCAAGATTGCAAATCCCGCTTGAAGCTTACGATTTCCCGTCTAAACTAAATAGAAATACCGAAATCACGCCTCAAAAATATGGTAAATTTCGCGGTGATAGCGAGGTTTTGCCAGTAGATGAAAATGTCTATGAGATTAAAACCCACGAAGGGACGCAAAAAATCCGCACCTCAAATATGAGCAAATGGCCAGTAGAATACAAAAAACAAAAGGCGATTTGCGGGGATAAATTTTGCCTATTTCTTTTCACGGATACAGATAAAAAAAATAAATATTGCGAAAATATAGGCAATGAAACAGCGATAATTTTTTTAAATTTAGAGCGCAAATTCACATCTAGTTCATATACCAATAGCCCGTTAAATAGGACTAATGGCTACGAATTTGGGCTAAAAGAGGGCTACGAAATCGACGATATAGCCTCATTTGAGATGATACCTAGCGAGTTTGCGGAGTTTGAGAAAAAACAGCAACCCGATAAAATGACCTACAAAAATGTCCCCACAGGCGAAAAATTTATCGAATATGAGCTTAAAATTTACGCCAAAGACGGCGCGCTCATAAATCAATATTGCGATTACTACTACATGCACGAAAAAATAAGGGAGTTATAGTGAAAATAGGGCAAATGGGCGGAATTTTTTGTTTTTTGGTTGCGTTCGTTTGTTTGGCTGGCGCAAATGAGCAGAATTTTACGCAGAATTTATCACAAAATTTTACGCAAAATTTAAGCGATAGTGTTTTTGTAGATACTGCGCCTGATACTGCGCCGAATTTGGACGCAAATTCTAGCAATGGTGTTTTTGCAGATACTGCGCCGAATTTTTCGCTCGATATTGCGCCTGATACCAACGCAACCACTGCGCCAAATTTTGAAATTTTCCACGACGAAAACGCTACAAACGAGCAAATTTCTAGCGCGCTAGACGGACTTTTGGATTTTGCGCGCGCAAATGCTGAGCGCATAAATGAAGAATTTGGCGAGTATAATGAACGGATTTTTACGCATTTTATCTACAATCATAAAATTTCGCGCACAGGCAAATTTGACTTCGACAAAATCACTGAAATTTTAAAATTCAGCCCGAATTTGAATTATAACGAGGGCGAATTTGACAATCCATTAAATATCGTAAATTCCTATGGTTGCGATATCGGCGCAGGTGTGGAAAATGACGAAAATTCCACTAAATTTGATAGCGAGGAGCTGTTTGCGCTAATAGATTTGCTGGTAAGTAGTGGCGCCAAACCTAGCGAAAATGACGCAAAAATGGCTAGTGCGTGCGATAATTTCGACGCGTTTGCATATTTTTTGGCTAACGGCGCACCGCTAGGAAATGGCGTGGTCTCTGATATAACTTCGAGCGAGGCGGAGTTTATCAAAGACCAAAATATCACCCTTGATTATCTTTTAAAAACCCCGCCAAGCGATCTTAGGCGCATTGCGCAGACTTACGATTTTTCGAAATTTCACGCCGATAAAATGCGGTTTTTCGAGGAGAGTTTGAAGTATAAAGGGATAAATGAGCTCGATAAAAAGGAGCTTGAAGGCTTTATTAAATTTTCTGCGCTTATGGATAATTCGCTTGCGGTGCAGTTTTTGTTGGAGCATGGCATTTGCGAGAAGGACCGCCAAATGTGCGCTTATATGAAGGCACAGGCGAAGTATTTCGAGGCTGAGAAAATCTCGGATATGCTTAGCTTGGAGCTGAAACATAAATTTTGAAATTCTGTGAAATTTTGAAATTCTGTGAAATTTTGAAATTCTTTAAATTTTGAAATTTCACGCTGGCGCAACCTCGCAATACTGCACCGATTTTGTGTCATTGCGAGAAAACGAAGTTTTCAAAGCAATCTACGAGTTAAAATAACCGAATTTTAAATTTGCTGTCATTGCGAGCGAGTGTAACGAGCGTGGCAATCTACGAATTAAAAATTTAAGGTCAGTATTTTTGCAAATTTATTGGTAGGAATTTTATACTCGTAGATTGCTTCGTCGCTGTTTCACAGCTCCTCGTAATGACAATAGCAAACAAATTTGTCATTGCGAGCGAGTGTAACGAGCGTGGCAATCTACGAGCCAAAATTACCAAATACTATAATCCGTGTCATTGCGAGACCACGCAGTGGTCGAAGCAATCCAGTAAAATTTAGAGAGAATTTAAATTTATCAAATTTATCTGAATTTTCCTGGATTGCTTCGGCAAAGCGTCTTGACGCTTTGCTTTTGCTCGCAATGACAGCAAAAAATACGCGCTTTAAATTTTAAACTCGTAGATTGCTTCGCTACGCTCGCAATGACAAAAATCGGGGCAGTATTTAGGAACTTGCGGTAGCGAAAGCTCGCAATGACAGCGAATTTGCATTTTGGTAATTTGTGCTTTGTAGATTGCTTCGCTTTCTACGAAAGCTCGCAATGACAAATTAAAGCAAATTCGCTTCGCTCGCAATGACAAAAATAATGCTTCTTGCAATAACAAAGAATTTTCGGGCATAAAAAAAAGCGCCGAAGAAATTCGGCGCAGAAGTAGAAATAATAGTAAAAATAACGATTATTTATCGTGAGCAATTCTCTCTCTCATAGAGCAAGCTTTTTGGTGTCCTTGATCGCAAGCCATTTGTAATGATAGCATTGCGCGATCGTGATTATGCCATTTGCCATCTAAAACTGAGTGGAAGATACCGTCGCGGTAGCAAGCCTCAGCATGTTTATGAACATTGCAAGTAGCATCATAATAACTGTGAGCTTTGTCATAGTCTTTTGGCAAACCGTCTTCACCACGGAAATATTTCATACCAAGCTCAGTGCAAGCTTGATAATCTCCTGCTTGGCATTTTGCGTCCATTTCCTCTGCTATACCAGCGAATGCGCAACTCGCAAAACCAAATAGTGCTAAGAAAACTAGTTTTTTCATAACTTTCTCCTTGTAAAAATAATATGTGTTTCCTTTGGAACGCGTGATTATACACTAAAATAGTTATAATAGAGTTAAATTTTAATTAAATTTTATATAAATTTGATAATTTGCGCCGAATTTTATCGGCGCAGTGGTAAAAACAGAGTAAAAATAATGATTAATTATCGTCTTTGATTCTCTCTGCCATTTTGCAAGCTTTTTCGTGACCTTGATCACAAGCCATTTTCAAAGATTTCATTGCGCGATCGTGGTTGTGCTCTGCACCAACGCCTACTGAGTGGAATATTCCGTCGCGGTAGCAAGCCTCAGCGTAATTGTGTTTATTACAAGTTTCATCATAATAACTATGGGCTTTTTCGTGGTCTTGTGGCAAGCCGTCTTGACCGCGGTAGTATTTCATACCAAGCTCAGTGCAAACTTGATAATCTCCTGCTTGACATTTTGCGTCCATTTCCTCAGCTATACCAGCGAATGCACAACTCGCAACACCAAACAATGTCAAGAAAACTAATTTTTTCATAACTTTGCTCCTTTTAAATAATATATTCGTTTCCTTTAAAACGGGGCGTATTATACTCCAAAAATTTGCTAATAAAGCTAAATTTTACTTAAATTTTTAGTAAATTCGACAAATTTTATTAATTTACTAGGTTTTATGCGTCTAGTAAGTAGTAGGATATTTGCTCGTCCTTTAACATACGGATAAGATTTGTAGTCCCGCTTACACCTGTTGGATAACCTGCCGTCATGATATATGTTCCATCAAGCTTAATCGCGCCACAATCCACGCCACTTTTGATAGCTTTTGCCATGAGCGTGTGAAGCTTGGCTTCCTCGGCGATAACTAGGCTTTGGCCTATACCCCAACAAAGCGTGAGATAGCGCGCTGTGTTTATATTGTGAGTAACGGCTAGGATATCGATATTTGGTCGATATCTCGCCATTTGCACGGCTAGCTTGCCAGAGGAGGTTAGGGCGATGATTTTATCTGCGTTTAGCTGAGCAGCTAGCCTAACGGCAGATTCTGCCATGATATCGGTGCTATCGTGGTTTTCGTGCTTGAAGCGGTTGTAAGCGTAAATCTCTTGCGCTTCTAGTATTGTATGCGACATAGCGCGCACGACAGCGACTGGATTTATGCCTACTGCGCTCTCTTCGCTTAGCATTACAGCGTCTGTGCCGTCAAGCACGGCATTGGCGACATCGCTAATTTCGGCTCTGGTGGCTGTTTCGTTGCGCGTCATACTAAGAAGCATTTGAGTGGCTGTGATGACTGGTTTAGCGGCTTCGTTTGCCTTTTTTATAATTAATTTTTGAATTGAAGGCACCTTATAAAATGGCACCTCGATACCCAAATCGCCCCTAGCGACCATGATTCCGTCGCTCTCGTCGATAATGCTATCTATGTTTTCCACAGCGTCAAATTTTTCGATTTTTGCCAAAACATGGGCGTGTGAGCCAGAAGCGCGCAAAATTTTCTTTGCTTTGATTATGTCGTTTGCGCTTTGCACAAAGCTGATTGCCACAAAATCCACGCCAAGAGTGGCGCCAAATTCCATATCGGCTCTATCTTTTGGCGTGATGACATCTATGCCAAGAACGGTATTTGGGAAATTTACGCCTTTTTTTGAGCTTAGGGTGCCGTCGTTTTCGATGACGGTTTGGACGACATCGTTTCCGCTGTGAGCGACCCTAGCGCGGATTATGCCGTCGTAGAGATAGACATATTCGCCAGCTTTTAGCATAGGCAAAATTTGGGGTTGATTAATGCTAAGAGCGTAGTGGTGTGGGGCGATTTGAGTGCCGATTTGCTCTTTTGCGTAAATATCAAGCCTATCGCCAGCTTTTAATTCAAACGGTGCTTCAAGCTCGCCAATGCGGATTTTAGGGCCGCAGATGTCTTGCAAAATCCCGATATGAAATCCGACCTTTTTCTCCACGCTACGGATTTTTGCGACATTTTGCGCGTGGTATTCGTGCGAGTTGTGCGAAAAATTTAGTCTAAAAACATTGACCCCAGCCCTAACCATGGCTTCCATTATCTCTTCGTTATCGCTAGCTGGGCCAAGCGTGGCTATGATTTTTGCTTTTTTCATTAAATTTTCCTTTGTGTTAAAATTTGAAATTTAAAAGTAAAATTTATGCAGAAAAATTCTGCATAAATTTAATTATTTTACAAGTTCGTTTTCGAATTTTTCAGCGTCGAATTTTTTGCCCAAAAACGAGCAGATTGAGATAGCGTCGCGTTCTGCGTTGCCAAAACAGCTTGTCGCACCCGGGCTTGGAGTCATATTGAAAATCACGCCGTTATTATCGTCGATTCTAGCCTCGCCTAAAAGCAATTCAAGCTTGTCTTGGTCGATGATTTGAGCTCTGACGCCTCCAAAACCTTTGGCATAATAAATATCTTCTTCTCTAATGCTAGGTATGATTTTTTTGGCGTTTTTGATAAAGAGTTTTTTGCCCAAAACCGGCACTTCAAACGCGATATTGCGCATTAAGAAATTTCGCACATCACTATCGCCAAAATTATTCCAAAATACCTTTGCAACTTTTGGAGTGAAATTTAGTGATTGGAAAAACTCAGGCACTGAACGACAGCCTTTGTAACGCTCTAATTTTGGCATAGTTAGCGCAGTAGGGCCAAATCTCGTGCAACCATCAGCTAGCAGGTCAGGGTCTCCGTGAAGTGCGGCAAATGGGAGTTTTGGGTTTTGCACCATATAGACTTTGCCATTTAATAGCTTTTGTTTAGTCAAATAAAAGCTTCCAGCGATACAAATCGCGCTAAGGCTCTTGCCATAGCCCATTTTGTGCGCTAGCCATAGTGAGTGCGCGCCCGCATCGACTACGACGAAATCAGCGCTGACTGAAATTTTATTGGCTGTGCGAATATAAAATTTATCGCCTACCTTTGTGATATTTTGAACCTCAGAATTTAGGTATAAATCGCAAATTTTACCCTTTGTTTTTTGTGCATTTTCGACTAAGGTGTTTGTCATCGCACCAAAATCAATCGTGGTGTATGCGCCACTTTGCACGCCAAGACCTGCGACATCTTCGGGGCGAGGGTTGCCATTGCTATCGAAAATGACCTTTGGCTCGATCTGTTTTAGCTTGTCTTTGTCATAAAATTCCAAATACGGATAAAGCTCTTTGAAAACCTCGTAGCGATCTTTAATAAAAGCGACCTCACTATCGCCCACGCCGATTGCCATTTTTTGCCCTTCAAAGATAAATTTACCGATATAATCGTGCTTTTTGCAGTATTTTGCAACCATATCGGCTGCGCGTTTGACCTTTTTGGCTTTTTCGATTGTGTAGTTTGTCTCGATATCGCCACAATGGATCGTTTGCGAATTTGCCGTGCCTTTTGTATTTAGCGTGGCTAAACCCTCGTATTTTTCGATGATTGCGATGGATTTTATATCAGTGTATTGCGCCAAAGTGTATGCTAGCGCACCGCCAGAAATACCGCCGCCGACAATGACGACTTCGTAGTGTTTTTCTTGCATTTTCACCCCTTAAAAGTATGCGATATTTTGCAAAAATTTTACTTAAAAAA
>JAGBJQ010000062.1 GCA_017934385.1 Campylobacter sp.
CAAAACCAACGAAAAGAAATTTTAAAAACAGACTGCGTCCTTTCGGGCAAAATTTGCGTTTGCAAAAACGAAAAATTCTACTTCGTCGCACCTTTTGAGAAAACAAAAATGGATAAAAAATTCAAAGAAAAATGCCGAATTCTAAAAATCCCGCCACTAATTCGCCCCTATATTTTCGCTAGAAGCGAAATTTTAGCAGAGTGCGAAGGGCTAATTTCTGGCCTCGACCATAGCGATTTTGTTGATAAAATCGGCGAAATTTAGGTTGATAAGATTTGTTTTGATATGGATTCGTGTAAAAATCACATAGCCGATTTCATTGCTGAGCGTGCCGTCTGAGTAAATGAAAACATTTGTCAAAAACTCGCTGTTTTTTGACTGGTAAAAATTGTCGATTTGGAAATTTAAAATCTCATAAAACAACTCATCGCTATCGCTCATCATGCCCTTAATTTCGTCATCTATGAGAATCATATCGGCATAGAGAGCGCGTTTTTTGTTTGCCACCAAAAACGCCACGCGGTCGTTAAATTTGAGCACAAACATCGCGACACTATCGATTTCATGCTGGTTTTTGTATAAAAAATAAAGCACCTTAAAAAGGCTTTCATAAGAGTTGAAGCTCGCGCCGAATTTCTCGTCGCTTTTAGTAGTCGCACTGCGCGGGAATTCCACGGTAAAATCGCTATCGACGCTTTGATAAAAGCACTCGTCCGCCCTTTTAGGCTCGCTAGAAAAAATCACCCTTTGAGCTGGATCGTCGATTAGTATATTTGCGTGCAAACTCTTGGCAATCCCTTGCCTAAATTCCGCCATTTGCGCCGCAAAATCAGTTGCACTATCGACGCTGAATTTGAGCGTCTTTTCCTCTACGATTTTTTTACTAAATCCAAGTTTTCTAAAAACAAATTCGCACTCGCTATCATTTTGCGCTACGCTTAGAAAAGATTTAGCCTTGAAAAGTCCCATTTTTTCTCCTAAAAAATGCTAATTATACCAAAAATCGTTTATGCAAAACTAAAAATCGAAATTTTTATCTTTTTCGGCCTGAGCAAAAAGCAAATTTGCTATTTTCTCTTTCGCCTCTTCTAACCCCAGCCCAGCGATATCTAATGGCTCGCTTAGGCTGTAATTTATGCGCGAAAAGGGCTTTGGCAAGACCATTTTATCCCAGCTTCTAAACTCCCAAAAACGGCTTGCTTCGTAGTTTAGCGCATAAATTTTAAGATTTTTTTTCTGCGCAATCGTGACAGCTCCGTCTGCGACGCTGTGTCTTGGACCTCTGGGGCCATCTGGGGTGATGATGACATCTACGCCGTTTTTGATTTCGCTAAATGCGTTCATCAGCGCCCTAACTGCGCCTTTGGAGCTTGACCCTCTAATCGCGCCGATACCAAAATGCGAAATCACTCTCGTGATAATCTCGCCGTCTTTGTGGTCCGAGATGATGACTTTGATTTTTCTTTTTTCGCCATAATAGCGCTTCCAGTAGCGAGAATACGCAAAAGGCATCATTGCAAGTCTGCCGTGCCAAAACACCACCACGCAAGTTTCGTCTGATAATTTTGTATCGCTAAATTTAACCCTACAAGTAAGATAAATCAAGCGTATCAAAAAAGTCGCAATGTATTCTACACAAAAAAAGAAAATGCGTTTTTTAAAGGGTAACTTTTCCATAAAGTGCCATTCTAGCGGCTTTTTCGATTTCTACATTTAGCGTGCGCCCAAGCAGCTCCTCGCTGCCATTTACGCAAACCAAAAAATTCGAAAAACTTCTGCCAGCTACTTGATTGTTTTCGCGCAGTTCCTCGAAATACACCTCGTGCGTGCGCCCTACTTGCTCACTCATAATCTCGTCTAAAATTTGATTATGCAAGCTTTGCAAATAAGTTAATCTTTCACTTGCGATTTTATCGTCGATTGGCGTTAAATTTGCCGCAGGGGTTAGTGGGCGTGGGCTAAATTTGAAGCTAAAAACCTGCTCAAATTTGACCTGATTTAGCACGTCGATTGTATCGGCAAAATCCACCTCGCTCTCCGTCGGATAAGCCACGATGATATCGGTGCTAATGCTCACATCTGGGCATAAATCTCGCAGTTTTAGCGCGCGGTCAAGGAACCACTCCTTGGTGTATCCGCGCCTCATATCGCGCAAAACCTTAGTCGAACCGCTTTGTAGTGGCATGTGCATGGATTTGCAAATTTTAGAATTTGAGCTAAAAACTTCTAAAAATTTATCGTCCATGTGAAGCGGGTGCGGGCTAGTAAAGCGAATCCGCTCAATCCCCTCAATCTCGCTTAGCC
This sequence comes from Campylobacter sp., assembly GCA_017934385.1. Taxonomy (GTDB): domain Bacteria; phylum Campylobacterota; class Campylobacteria; order Campylobacterales; family Campylobacteraceae; genus Campylobacter_B. Next base: position 2,305 of record JAGBJQ010000062.1, read on the forward strand.
TTACTAAAAGGTCGCTAAAATCGATTTTTTCGTGCGCATTGGAAAATCTTTTGCCATAGTTATTGACATTTTGACCGAGCAAAAATATCTCTTTTGCCCCACGCTGGGCACTTCTGCGCGCCTCATCAAGTATGATTTTTGCTGGGATTGAGAGTTCGTCGCCTCTGGTTTGTGGCACGATACAATACGAGCATTTTTTATCGCAACCAATCATAATATTTATGTATGATTTGTAAGGACTGCCCCGAAATTCACCAAAGGCAAACTCGCTCTCATCGTAGTTTATATCGGTGCTAATAAATTTTGGCGTTTGCACAGCTTGCGAGATTTTCGATACATTTCGTGCGCCTAGGACGAAATCCACGAACGGAGCACGCCTGAAAATTTCAGCACCCAAGTGGCTAGCAGTGCAGCCACAAACTCCGATTTTTGAGCCAGCTTTGCGGACTTTGTCAAATGCGCCAATCTCGCTAAAAAGCTTATGCACGGGCTTTTCACGCACAGAGCAGGTGTTTATAAGGATTAAATCAGCAATGTTAATATCGTTTGCGAGTTCGTAATTTTGGTTTTTTAGTTCGGCGATGATGTGCTCGCTATCACGCACATTCATCGCACAACCGAGGGTTTGTATGTAGAGAAATTTTTTCAAACTATATGCACCTCATACATATATTCGTTTTCATTTAGACCATAATACACGCTTCTTTGATAGACCGAAAATCCCTTTTTTTCGAAAAATTCTATCAACGCAATGATATCTTTATGCGAATTTTCTCTATCTAAATAGAAAATTTTTTGACCACTTTTTGCGATTTGAGCTTCCAAATCTTCGACTTTTGCACTCTTTGGCTTCGCTTCTAGGCTAGTTCTAGCGAGTTTTACTTGCATTGCTTCATCCTTTCGTATTTCAAATTTTAAACTGATGAGTTTAGCAAAATTAATATAATAATTCGTTTAAATAAAAATAAAGTCTAAATTTAATATAATACCGAACTCGAAAATTTTAAAAATCCCAAAATTTAGCAGTGTAAGAAAAGGAAAATTATGGAAAAAATCACAGACATAATCGAGTCTATCGCAAACGAAAAAGGACTTGATCCCTCAGATGTGGGCGCGCGGGTCAAAACAGCCTTTATCCAAACCGCAAAAAGGCTATTTGGCGAGCAGTTTATCTACGACAGCGAGGTAGATCCAGTTACAAAAAAGGTCAAACTCTACCAAAAAGTCCAGGTCGTAGCTGATAATGACGAGCGCGCAGGACAGGATAATTTCATCGCAATTAGCGAAGCCAAAAAGCACGGGGATGCTGAGATTGGCGATGAGCTAAGCTATGATATAAATATCGAAAATCTCGGCCGCACAGCTTCGCAGGTTTTGGCAAAAGAGCTGAATTACCATATCCAACGCTTACTCGAAGAGAAAATTTTCGAAAGCTATAAAAACAAAATCGGCACCCTAGCCCACGGCACCGTCACCAAAATCGACGCTAGCGAAACGACATTTGTCGAAATCGACGATATCAAAGCCTACATGCCACAGAAAAACCGCATTAAAGGCGAGAGTTTCAAAGTGGGCGATGTCGTCCAAGCTGTAATCAAAAACGCCTATATCGACAAAAATCAAGGTATCAAACTAGAACTTTCACGCACAAGCCCTAAATTTTTAGAAGCAATTTTACGCACAGAAGTCCCTGAAATCAAAGATGGAAGCGTCATAATCCAAGCATGTGCTAGGATTCCTGGCAAACGCACGAAAATAGCCCTTAGCTCAGTTTCGCCAAATATCGATCCAGTGGGCGCAACCGTGGGCAAAGGTGGCACCAGAATCGACGCTGTGAGTAAGTTTTTGAGCAAAAATTTAAGCGAAGAGGACAAAAAAGCTGGCGGAGAGAGCATAGATGCGTTTGAATACTCTGCCTCGCCTGAAATTTTAATCTCGCGCGCAATGGCGCCTGCGATTGTAAATTCGGTCAAAATCACAGATGAAAACAAAGCAATTGTCTATATCAACCCTGACCAAAAATCCAAAGCTATCGGCAAAAACGGCCTAAATATCCGCCTAGCCTCAATGCTAAGCGGTTATGAAATCGAGCTAATCGAAACAGGCGCATCAAGCGAAAAAGTATCAAACGAAGAGGGATTAAAAAATCTCGAAGCGCTCTTTGGTGGTCTGTGAGAATTATACAAAATTTGCGAATTTTAAAAATTCGCAAATTTTAAAATAATCAAAATTTAAAATTTATATGAAATTTGGCGCGTCGTTAGAAAACAGCACCAAATCCCCTGCTTTGGTATATTTAGCCAAAATTTCAACCATTTTAGATTTATCTTTTAGCACATAAACCTTGCCAGGATTTATATTGTCTTTGAGCGTTTTTAAATTTAACTCGCCAGTTATTATCACAAGGTCAAAAACCTCATCGATTTTTTTGGCTAAAATTTCATTATCTTCCTTGGTCGATTCGACGATTCCAGGGGTTACGATGACTTTATTTCCTTTGTAAGTTTTGCATAGTTCGTAGCTAGCTAGCATACCGGCTAGATTGCCGTTAAATGCGTCATCAATGATGATTTTGCCGCCGTTTTCGATCTTTTGAAGGCGGTGTTCGACGCTATGGACTTTTTCGACTGCGTTGTGGATATAGACATCATTTACGCCCAAAAACCTCGCTACCATGACACATGCGCTGAGATTTTGCGCGTTAAACTCGCCCAGCACCGGCGCAGAGAGTCTGAAAGTTTCGTCATTGATTTTAAGGCTAAATTTAATCCCGTCTAGTGTCGAGCTAATCACCTTTGTGCCGATATCATAGGTGCTAATCGTGGCGCTGTTGTGGCGAAGCGTGCTAGAATGCACAAATGCGTGTTTTAGACGCGGTGAATTTAGCGCTTCAAGCTTGGTAGCGCGGATATTTTCTACGCTTTTGAAATACTCCAAATGTTGCGCACCAATCTCGCCTACAACTACGATTTGCGGGCGCAAAAACTCGGTGATTTCGGCGATATCGCCGGGCAGCCTGGCACCTGCTTCTGCGATATAGACCTGAGTGTTTTTTGGCAAATCATCGTTTATGTCCTTTACAATCCCAGCTAGCGTATTTACCGAGCGCGGGGTCTTGTAGCAGACGAAGTGCGGGCTAAGGATATCATAAAGGAAGTTTTTGATACTCGTCTTGCCGTAACTTGCCGTGATTTGGACGATGATTAGGTTATTCATCGTATTTAGCTTGGCTAGCGCGCTAGCTTTGAAGCGGTTAAAAAGCGTTTTTTCGTATCTAAAATGAAAAAACAATCCCACAAATAGCGCGATAACGGCTGGAATTTTAATATCGGTTGAAAATTTAATATCAATCAAAATTTCCGCAATCCCCACAATCACCGCAAACGAAGCTATGTATGCAAACGCCCTTTTTATGCGATCAGTAAAGACTAGCTTTTTATCCAGTCCTCTGTGCCAAAGCGCCAAAATAGCGATATAGCTAGCTGTCACCACGCCCAAGGCTGCGTAATAAAACGGACAAAACATGGCCGCGATTTGAGCCAAAACTGGGATTATGAAAAAATACAAATGCCACATAGGCTTGGTGAAATGATGCAAAACGCGCTCCGGGCGATACGAAAACCACTGCAAGCAGGTAAGCGCGTAAAATCCCAAAGCAAGGGTGAAAATAAAATTTGAAATAACTGCCGACATTTTTTCCCTCAAATTTATTTAGACTTAGATTACAAAACCCGTAATTTTATTCCAAAAAAACTTGATTGTTGCTTATTTTTGCGATAAATTTTATTATTTAGAGCTTGATTTGCGTCAATATGATTTTACTCTAATCTGTCGTTGCGAGCTTTCGCAGAAAGCGAAGCAAAATTCAACCTAAATTTAGCATTGAACGATTTTTTAAATTTAGCGAAATTCCAAAATTTGATTAAATTCTATTTTTAGAATTTGTTTGTAAATTTTGGCTTGTAGATCGCCATAACGGCTTTGCTATAATAAAATTTTCTCAACTTTGTTTATATCAATGCCTTTTTTGAATAAAACATATTTTCTAATTTTTTCATAATCATCTTTTTTGGCACAAAAAATGCAAATTTTTATATCATCGTCAGATTTTATTATGATTGTGTCATATAAATTGACAAATTTATTATCTTTTTTAAAATGATATAAAAGCTGTGGAATAAAAAAGCCAAAACAAAAAATACAAAAAATAAGTAGCAGTGGCATACCTTGATTTTCAATAACTATCGTAACAAAACAAATTCCTAAAAACCACAAAATCAAAAATATATTTACGAAATATTTCAAAAATTTATTTTCTATTTTTTCGTTATGAATTTCATACAATATTTGCATAGTTTTTTGAATTTTCTCAATTCTTGCAATGCCGATTTCTTTGATAAATTTAGGCGATTTATGTAAAATAGTCGAATTTGTAAATTTAAATTCGGCATTTTTATACTGATTTTGAGATTTTAAAGCCCATATCATAAAAGGCAAAATGACCATTTTATTTTCGCTAAAAATAATAGCAATAAGCACAAAAATAAAAACAAATAACGACCAAAAATTTGTAACTTCTTGGTTATAATCTTTAATAATCAACGGCTCTTTGTCGTAGTCTCTTAAATTATTATTTTTTGAATTTTGTTCCAAATTTTTATTTTCCAAAATTTAATCCTTTTTATAAAATTTCCGTCATTGCGAGAGCTTGAAAAACTCGAAGCAATCCAGCACGCCGTTAGGCGTTTTAAATCTGGATTGCTTCGTCGCTTCGCTTCTCGCAATGACAAATTTTAGCAAATTCAAATTCAGGTCGTATCGCCAAAGACGATACGAAAGATTTTCAATTTACAAATTTAGCTATATTAAAATTTAAAAAACGAAAGCAGTCTTGGTTTAATCCAAAAAATTTAAAACAAATTCTTTTTCGTTTTCGCACTTCATCGCTTCGCTCATTATGGCGATATTATCGGCTCCGCTTTCAATCGCAAAGTGGAAATTACTAGAATTTATCCCGCCAAGGGCGTAAATTTCGCCGCGGTAAAACTCACGCACATTGCGAATCAAATCTAGCCCCTTTGGCTCTAAATTTGCTTTGCAATCTGTCGGAAAAATATGGCTTAAACAAAGTGCATTTGCGCCCAAATTTAGGGCAAGTTTAGCTTCATCTACGCTATGAGCTGAGATTACGATTTTTTCAAATTTACTTAAATTTCGCGTGGAATTTTGCAAAATTTGCAAAGGAAGCCAAATAAATTTATGCTCCAAATCAAAGGCTAAATCCAAAAAATTATGCAAAAAAAGGCGAACGCCAAAATGGTTGCAAATTTGCAAAACTTCGCAAAAAAGCGCGCAGTATTCGCTCTCGTTCAAATTTTTCTCACGCAAGATTATTTCGCTAATCCCGGCTTCGCAAAGGCGTGAAATTTTCTCTTTCAACGCTTCTTTTTCGCCACAAAGCTCTAAATTTGAAATCGCCGTGATTTTCACTTTTTCGCTCCAAATTTCGCAAATTTACAGATAAATATACTCGCTCATCAGTGGCGCTAACCCCGCACCCCTAATCGCAGCACAAACCTCAGCCACGCTTCGTCCGTCATTTATCTCAAACTGCTCGTCGCCCTTTTTTTGGCTGTGTCCGCCGATACCGACACTAACTCCTGCTGAAATTTTATTTGTGGCGATTTTAATCGCTTCATCTCTAAAACCAGCCCTTTCGCGCGTCGAAATCGTAATATTTGCACTAGGGATTAGTAGGCGATACGCCGTAATCACCTGCAAAAGCTCCTTTTCATGGACATCTCGCGGGTTGATTTTATTATTATTTATTATCGGTCGCAGTCTTGGAACCGAAAAGGCAATCTCGGCGCGTGGGTATTTTTGTTGCAACAAATACGCATGCGCACCCGTAGCAAAGGCGTCCTTGCGAAAATCATCAAGCCCCAAAAGTGCCGCAAAGCCTACTCCGCGCATACCGCCCATTATCGCCCTTTCTTGGGCATTGAAGCGATACGGGAAAATTCGCTTATTGCCTTCTAAATGCAGTTTTGCGTATTTTTCTGTGTTGTATGTCTCTTGGAAAACGGTTACAAAATCCACGCCAGAATTATGCAGGGTAGCGTATTCACCCACATTCAGTGGATAAATTTCAACGCCTACGACCTTGAAATATTTTTTGGCGATTTCACACGCATGAGCGATATAGCTCACATCGCTATCAACCCTGCTCTCGCCTGTTAGCACCAAAAGCTCTTCAAGTCCGCTCTTTTTTATCGCTTCGTATTCGGCTATTAGCTCATCATCGCTAAGCTTGGCTCTTTTAATCTGATTTTTTTTGCTAAATCCGCAATACACGCAGTGATTATCGCAATAATTTGAAATGTAAATTGGCGTAAAAAGCGAGATATTATTGCCAAATTTTGCCCTTGTCTCGCTCATACTCGCCCTTGCTAACTCTTCTAAAAATTTAGCCCCGACTACGCTTAGAAGTGCGCCAAAATCGTCTAAATTTCTATTTTTTTTCTCTATCGCCCTTAAAACATCGGCTTCATTATAAGCGTTTGGATCGTAATTTTGCCTTAAATTTAGCACTTTTTGCATTAAGCCATCATCGATTGCTTGCATGTGTGCTAGGTATTTCATGTGGTCTATTTTTTCCATTTTAGTCCCTTAAAAAGCCTGTTAGTGGCGAACTTGCCGCGGCAGTATTTCGCACGGCGCCAAATTTGGCATTATAGGCGTCTCGCCCCGCATTTATCGCATTTGCAAAGGCTTTTGCCATTTGGACTAAATCGCTAGAAGTGGCGATTGCGGTATTTACCATGACCGCAGCACACCCCATTTCCATAGCTTCACACGCCTGAGACGGACGCCCTATTCCCGCATCGACGATGATTGGTAAATCCACTTCGCCGACTAAAATTTCAATCATATCTCTCATCATAAGCCCACGATTTGAGCCAATGGGCGCACCAAGCGGCATTACAGCGGCTGCTCCTGCGTTTTTAAGGCTTCTAGCCACATTTAAATCAGCGTGCATATACGGAAGCACGATAAATCCGTCATTTGCTAGAATTTCGGTCGCTTTAATGGTTTCGTAATTATCGGGGAATAAAAATTTGCTATCTGTGATAATCTCGATTTTTACGAAGTCCCCACAGCCTAGCTCACGGGCGAGTTTTGCGATACGCACAGCTTCTCCTGCGTTTCTGGCGCCACTTGTATTTGGCAAAAGCGTAACGCTTTTTGGTATGAAATTTAAAATATTTCTGTCTTTGCTCTCACTTACTCTACGAAGTGCGAGTGTTACGATCTCGCACCCGGCGTTATGGACACAGGCTTCTATCATCTCATGGTCGAATTTACCAGACCCCATTATGAAACGAGACGAAAATTCCTTGCCACCTAAAACTAATTTATCCATTTGAAATTTCCTTTTGATTTTGTGATTTGTGAGATTATACAAAGAAAATCTGAATTAATTTTAAGATTTTTGGCAAAAGGCGAAAATTTAAAATTTTAAGCACAAAATTTACCATCATTGCGAGCGTAGCTTGCTCGCAATGACTATAAAAAAGTTTTCTTCAATTAAATTACTAAACCAATTTAAGCTGTTTAGTTCGATACCAAGCGAAAAATTCCACAATAGGGCAAATTGCGAGCATTGCACTGGTGCCAAGAGTAAATACATTATCAAATAATTCGGCGCAACTAAATATTTCGCTTAAAGTAAATAAAAAAGCGCATACATAAAATAATTTTTCGCCGCTTAGCTTTTGGAGTTGAAGATAAACCAAAATGTATTTATAACAAGCCAAAAATGTAAATATCGTCCAAATAAAATTGACTATTTTCACTTCAATATTTATCAAATTTAAAAACACAAATATTGCAAGATTGAACAAATTTATAACCCAAAATTCTACAAAATTTGTGCAAACTTTGGAATTTGTATTTTTTTGAATTGTTCTAAAAATAAAAAATCCAATAATCATGACTACGATAAAAATTATCACAGCAGCACCCTCAAAAAGCGCAAATTCATCTGCTTTATCTACTTTTAAAATATCTATGATTAATATCGATATTCCAGCGACGGCGTATAGTATGCCAAAATTCAGCATAGCTCGCATTCTAACCGAGCGAAAAATTTTCTCTTCCATAATTTACCTTAAACTTTAAATTTCCCCAAAATTGCCATTATCACGGCGTTTGCTTGGTGGGCGGCGCACACTACGACGCGAGATGAAATAAGTCCTGCACTCATATCGCTTTTTCCGTCGCCACAAATATATAAATTTTCCCCAAATTTGCGAGTTTGCACCAAATTTGCACTCTCTACACCAGCCATACCAGAAGCACAGATAAAAATTTTATCTTTAAATTCACTTGCGAGATTTGCTATCATCACCTTATTTTCGGCTCCGTCGAAGCACTCGCAGATGATTTTTTCATTTTTTAAAATCTCACGCACATTTTCGCTAGTGATTTTTTCGCCACAAATTTGCACTTTCGCATAAGGGTTAATACCCAAAATTTGCTCTTTTAAAGCTTCTATTTTTGGGCTTCCTAAATGCTTTAAGGCGTAGTGTTGGCGGTTTAAATTTGAAATTTCCACCTTGTCAAAATCGATAAGTTTTAGCTCGCCCACACCGGCTCTGGTCAGCATTATAGCGACATTTGAGCCAAGCCCACCAGCTCCTAGTATGCAAACTCTCGCGCGTGATAAAATTTCGCTCACACCACGCGGATTTCGCGCGAAAATTTCAGCCCTAAATTCGCTCTCGTTTTTTAAATTCAGCATTTCATCCGCCACCGACAAATTCGACGATTTCGTAAATTTTAAAATCTGAAATTTGCGAACTTTCCCAAAGCGTTTTTGATAAAATCTCTCCATCGGCTTCCACGGCGATATAGCGCAAATCAAACCCTTGTAAGCGCAGAAATTTTTCCACGCTCATATCGGCGTCAAACTCGCACTCACGCCCATTTACGCGCACTTTTATCATCACTCTTCCCCTAAACTCGCTCTGTATTCTTCGTAAGTCCCGCGAAAATCCACAATCTCGCCATCTCCTTTAAGGTGCAAAATTCGGTTCGCAAAAGCGTCGATTAATTCGCGGTCGTGGCTCACGCAAATCACGCACCCAGCGAAGCTATACAGCGCTTCGCCAAGAGCGATAATCGCCTCCAAATCAAGGTGGTTGTTTGGCTCATCAAGCACCAAAAAATTTGGCTTAGTTAGCATTAGTTTGCTTAGCATTACGCGGTGCTTTTCGCCGCCGCTTAACGCGCCCACACTTTTTTCTTGCTCAGCCCCACTAAAAAGCATTCGCCCAAGGCACTTGCGAATTTCGTCTAAATCCTTGTTTTTCTCATCTCTGAGATAATCATACAGCTTCGCATCTCCACTCACCGCCGAGCTCGTATCCTGCGCGAAATATCCTTGCTCGATAGTCGCGCCCACATGCACCTTGCCCTTATCTGGTGCTATTTCGCCCACGATGATCTTGCACAGCGTCGATTTACCCACGCCGTTTCGCCCGATAACGGCGATTTTATCGCCCTTTAAAAGCTTTAAATTAAAATTTTGCAAAATTTTAATCTCGCCGAAACTCTTATCAATCTCGCTAAGCTCTAAAATCTCATTTCCAATCTCGCGCCCTAGTTTAAAAAGTATGCTCGGCTCCCTGCGAGAAGATGTCGCAATCTCGCCAATGTCGATTTTATCGAGCAGTTTTTGCCTTGAAGTGGCTTGTTTGGCCTTGCTAGCATTTGCGCTAAAACGGGCGATAAATTTTTCGAGTTCCGCCTTTTCTTTGACCTTTTTGTCGCGCTCGAATTCAGCCTGTTTTTTTATCAAATTTGCCGCGATAAACCAATCATCGTAATTCCCGCTAAACTCGCGCACTTTTTTAAAATCCACATCCAAAATGTCCGTGCAGACGCGGTTTAGGAAGTGGCGATCGTGGCTGATGACGACCATAGTGCCTTCGTGGCGGTTTAGCTCGAACTCCAACCACGCAATCGCGTCGATGTCGAGGTTGTTTGTCGGCTCGTCTAAAAACAAAATATCGGGCTTAGGAAACAGCACCTGGGCTAGGAGGATTTTGACCTTGTCGCTAGCCTCGATTTCGCTCATTTTTTTGCCAAATTCATCTTCGCTAAATCCCAGCGAACTTAAAATTTTCTCGATTCTCGTCTCATACTCGTAGTTTGGATCCTCTTCGGCGCAGATGATTTCAAGCTCAGCCAAGCGGTCGTTGATTTCGTCCGTAAATTCATGGCTTTCGTAGAGTTTTTCTTTTTCTTTGACGGCGTCATAAAGGCGTTTGTTGCCATACAAAACTGCGTCTTTTACCAAAAATTCCTCAAACGCAAATTGATTTTGCCCGAGCACGCCAATTTTGCGGCCGTTTTCGACGAGTATTTCGCCGCTACTATGCTCGACCTCGCCACTTAAAATTTTAAGTAGCGTCGATTTACCTGCGCCGTTTGCGCCGATTAGTCCATATCTATGGCCTTTTAGAAGTGTCAAATTTACATTTTCGAACAGCAGCTGTTTGCCAAAACGCATTACCAAATCTTTGATTTCTATCATTTTTTATCCTTGGAATTTAAAATTTTGCGATTATACAAAAAAAGGCTAAATTTAGCCAAAATTTAGGCGCTATAATCGCTATCAAGGGCGATTAAAATTTCATAATCGCTAAATTTCGCGCTGACTTCTTTGATAATATTTTGGTGGATTTGCTCGCGGTTAATCGCGTCAAAATCAATAATCACATCAAAACTGATGATTTTTTCGATCAAATTTGCGTGAAAACCGTGCATTTGCAAAATTTTTTCATCGCTAAAAACTATTTTTTGAATTTCGCTATAAATTTTAGCGGTTTTTTTGTCTTTTAAATTTAGCGCATAAATACCCACAGTATCGATAACCACGCTAAATTTGGCGAAAATTTCACTCTGAATTTTTCGCGTGAGTGTATCTATGCTAGCCGCGCTCATATCCTCGCTAACTTCGATATGCACGCTTCCTAGCATTTTATCCGGCCCATAGTCGTGAAACATCAAATCATACGCGCCAAGCACGCCGTCGATTTTCTTGATTTCGGTATAAATTTGCTTTGCAATCTCGATATTTAGGGGGCTTCCTAAAATTTTATTGATAGTGTCTTTTAAAATTTCGGCAGCTGTTTTGATAAGCAATAGCGAAATAATCACGCCCAAATACGCCTCCAAAGCCACGCCGAAAAATATAAAAATAAACGCCGCCACTAGCGTCGAAAACGACACTAGCGCGTCAAATTTCGCGTCAATCCCACTTGCGATTAGCGAGTCAGAATTCGCCCTAACACCCATTTTTTGGGTATATGAGCCAAGCACGATTTTTACTATGACCGCAACTGCGATCAAAAATAGCGAAACACCATCGTAATCTGGCGTGAGTGGAGCAAAAATCTTGCGCACACAGCTAATAAGCGCCGCAAACCCCGCATATAGGATAATCACGCCGATACTTAAAGCCGTGAGATACTCGATCCTGCCATGCCCGTAAGGGTGCTCTTTGTCTGGTTTTTTGCCAGCAAGTTTTAGCCCTACAATCGTAATGACCGAGCTTAGCACATCACTTAAATTGTTTATGGCATCAATTACGATAGCAATGGAGTTTGTAAAAAACCCAATCGCCCCCTTAAACAGCGCCAAAATCACATTTGTAAGAATTCCAACTAGCCCTGTGCGAACGATGATTTTATCGCGCGGAACGACCTTTTCTGGGATTTGCATATATTTCCTTTTTGTAATTTAAAAGGCGCGATTTTATCAAAATAAAGCTGAAATTGAGAAAAATTGAAACGATTAAATTTTCAAATTTAATTTTTTAATACATTTTTAGCTAAAATTTGCGAATTTTAATTTTAAATAAGGACAAAAATGAATTTTAATTCAGAAAAAACTTTTCAAGATGAAATTTATTCAAATACAGAAATTCAAAAAGGAATTTGTGATTGTATTGGGATAAATTTTAGTGATACAAAACTAGTCAGAGAAGACACTTATATAAATGGCATTACTGCCGACTTTACACTATTTCAAAACGATAGCGTAAAAGCGATTTTAGAGTGTAAGGGGGGGGCATCGGCGTCACGGATTATGTCCGTGGCATAGGTCAGATTTTTCAATACGAATACTTCGCACAAAATAACTTTTCTAGCAAAAATTACAAATTTTGCGATTTTAATGAATTTTCTAGCATTTATATTTTCCCTGATACGGTTTTAAGATTAAATGAATTCAATGTAGGATTATTTAAATATCCACAAACTAAAAAAATCATAGAAGTAAATTCTAAAAATTTTGCTGTTAGGTTGGTTAGCGATGATGAGCTTAAAAAATTAGGGGAAAGTAAAAAACAAAATTTAGAGATAATTTCTCAATATTATGTCAGAGATAATAGAATTTTTGAAATTTATTTTTTACTTCAAGTTTTAAATATTTACAAATTTAAAAAATTAAAAG
>JAGBJQ010000006.1 GCA_017934385.1 Campylobacter sp.
AAAATATCCACGCCCACGCTACTAGCGCACACATCGCCTAGGCTTAAAATCGTAATTTCTCTTTGAAATCTCATCACCACGCCAAAGCTAATCGCGCAAAGCATCGCCAAAAGCAAAACCTGCGAAAAACTCGCACCGTAGGTGCTTCCAGCGCTGTATGAGATAAAATCATAAATCCTACTATCCCCGCTAAAAAGCAAAATTTTCTCCACCGCGCTCACAAAGGCGCTCACCGCAATCGCGCTTAAAATCACGCGCATTGGACTCATGCCACTTCTCGCGTTTATCGCCAAAATAAAGCCCAAAACCACCAACGCCCCAAATACGCCAAAAACAAAGCCAAGCGCAGGTGCGAAAAACATCGAAGCAAGCACGCCGAGGCTCACGCCAGAACTAATGCCAAGAAGCTCGGGCGAAGCCATGTCGTTGCGGGTTAGGCTCTGTAAAATATAGCCACAAACAGCCAAAATTCCGCCACAAAGCAAGGCTGTAAAAACGCGGTTTATGCGCAAAGCAAAAATTTCGCGCGAAAATTCGCCATAAAAAAGGCAAAACGCCACGAAAACAGCCAAAATTCCGCCAAGAAATGGCAAATTTAAATACTTCGCCCTTTCGCGAATTTCATTTTTAGCGCCGTTTCCTGCGTTTGCGTCCTTTGTGGCGCAGTGTATGAGCCACAAAAACATCGGCGCACCCAAAAATGCGCAAATTGCACCCGCAGGAAGCGAAATTTGGGTTAAATTTTGCAAGATTATAAGTCCGCTGTCGCAAACGCCTAAAATCAAAGCCCCCAAAATGGCGCAAAAAATCGCTTTTTTGACAAACGAGCTAAATTTCAGCTGATTTGTCAGATAACTCGCCCCAAGCCCCACAAATGCGATAATCCCGCAATGCGCCACCGCCACAGCGGTAAAATACGCACCCAGCACAAAGCCTATAATTCGCACCAAAACGACATTTAGCCCAAGCGATTTTGCCGTGCTATCGCCAAGCCCAAAGAGCCAAAACGAACGCGCAAAAGCTAATGTTACAAGCAGGGCTGGAAGCGATAAAATCGCCATTGTGCGCAGGTTTGCGTAGCCGTTTTGGGCTAAATCGCCACTTAGCCAAACCGTGATAAAATAGCTTTCATCTTTGAAAAATATCAAAAGTAGCGCGCTTAGTGCGCCAAAGACTAGCCCTATGATTAGACCGCACAGCGTCGCGCTAAATGCGCTAAACTCGCGCGTATTTGTGAGCGCAAACAAAAGCCCAAGTCCGATGAGCGCGCCCACAAACGCACTTAGCGTGGTGCCAAGCGCGGGCGCGAACAGCCCCAAAAACAGCACCCCAAAGGCACTTGACGCGCTTACGCCACTGGTGCTATCACTCGCTAATGGATTGTGCGTAATAGCGCAGAGCAAAAGCGATGAAAGCGAAAGAAGCGCACCGCAAAGAAGAGCCGTCAAAATGCGTGGCAGGGTGGAATTTAGCACCACAAGGGTGCGAATTTCGCCTAAATTCGCGTGTGCGCCAAGAAGTGAAATGGCGCAGAGTATCGCAAAAATAAGCGTTAAAACGAACAAAGTTTTATTCATTTGCACTCTTTTGCGAAATTTTAGAATTTGGCGAATTTGATAAATTTGCCAAATTTGGCGAAATTTTGGAATTCGCTAAATTTGCCTCATTTTTCAAAATTCCACTCAGCAAATTTGCAAATTTTTGCATACTTAGCCACGCACCAGCGCTCCACACAGCCTCTATTTGCGCGCGGTTTTGCAAAATTTGCAAATTTTTATAAATCCCATTTGAGGCGATTTGCGAGTTTATATCAACCCTGTTTGGCTCGATTATGACGAGCTTTGCGCCCTGCCTCACTTCATAAAGTGCGCTTACATGGGCACTTGCGATACCCCAGAGATTATATGATAAATTGCTTGGAGCCAAATTTTGCACTCCAAGCTTTGATAAAACCACGCCATATAGGCTGTTTGCGCCATAAATCCTAATGTGAGCCGCGTCGATAAACTGCACGACTAAAACAGGCGTGGCGAAATTTTCTAGCTCTTTTTTCTTTTTTTCGAAAAATTCGTTGTTTTTGGCAAGTAAAATTTTCGCCCTCTCTTCGCAATCCAAAATTTTCGCCACTTCCAAAACAGCCTCGTTTAGGTTATCTTCCAAATTTCCGTCTTTATAAACATCGATAATGCGGGTTTTGGCGTATTTTGAAATGGTATTTTCGTGCCCAGCAAAAAACGATGGCAAAAGCACAAAATCAGGCTTCAAAGCTATTATCATCTCCAAACTCGGCTGGTTTCTAAGCCCCAAGTCTAGGGTATTTGCGCCACTACCTAGCCCACCACCCCAGAGCATAAAACTCTGTTTTTCAGCCATCGCAATCGGCTCAACTTCTAAAAACTCCAAAATCTCCGCCACGCTCCAATCCAGCGCGATTATACGCGGTTTTTCGTCCCCAAATACTGCGCCGCAAAAAATCAGCAAAAAAATAACTGCTCTCATCAAAACATCGCCGTTAATAAATTTGTCTTTGGGTGCGCGATTATATGGGCATTTACGCCGTAAATTTCTTTGATTTTTTCTGCGCTCATAGCCTCGCTAGATGGGCAGTTTAGTATCAGCTCGCCGCCTTTTAGCGCGATGATTTTATCGCAGTGCGAACAGGCTAAATTTATGTCGTGAATCACGATGATAACGCATTTGCCAAGCTCTTTTGCCATTTTTTGAACTAACGCCATGACGCTTAGCTGGTGCGCGATATCTAGGGGCGCTAATGGCTCGTCAAGTAGCAAAAAATCGCTTTCTTGCGCGAGTAGCATGGCTAGGAAAATGCGCGATTTCTCGCCACCACTTAGCGTGGAGACGATCTGGTCTTTGAATTTGAGCGTATCTGTGATTTGTAGGCACTCGGTAGCGATTTTGGTGTCGTTTTCTTTGTCCGTAAAATACCTGCCCCCGTGCGCATATCTGCCCGCCATAACTAGCTCCAAGCCCGTAAGATGCGCGGCGTCTGGTAAAATTTGGGGCAAGTAGGCAACACTTTTGGCAAATTCTTTTTTTGCGTAATCTTCGATTTTCTTGCCATTTAGCGAAATTTCGCCACTTTGATTTTTGATTTGTGCGGCTAAAAGTTTGATAAGTGTGGATTTGCCAGAGCCATTGTGCCCCACGAGAGCGTAAAATTCGCCCTTTGCAAACTCTAAATTTATATTATTTAAAATTTTTTTATTTTGTATTTGGTAATTTAGATTACTAGTTTTTAACACGATGATAATATCCATTATTGAAATAAACGCGGATATTATCAAAAATTTAATAAATTTAAACTAAAAATTTAACAATTATTATCAAAAGCCATATCAATTTAAAATTTCAAAAATGATAAAGTATAGCAAAACCTGCCCTACTCTACTCCCATAAACTGGGCTCCTGCGGATCTGTATAGCTGGATAAAATTTGATATGGTTTATAGTCAAATTTGTATTTTAGGCTCGGACACTCACGCACTGCATAACCCAAATATATCCAGCGCAGATTAAATTTTTTCGCGATTTCAATCTGCTTTAAAAGTGAAAATTTCCCAAGGCTAAGATCGCTTCTGTATGGGTCGTAATAGCAATAAATCGAGCTTATCCCGTCTTCGACAATGTCGATCAAATCGACGCAAATCAGCCTGTCAAACTCATCGTAATACGAAATTTCCTTGCCGAAATTTCCATATCCCTCCACATAAATTTCATAGTATTTCTCAGGCGTGATATTTTGGCGCGGCCAGCCCTTTTTTTCGCTCATATAGTTGTGATAAATTTCGAAAAGCTCCAAATGCTCGCCGTCTAAAATCGGCGCTGAAAAGCCAAGCGTGGTTTTTTCGTTTTTTTTATAAACTCTGCGGTGCGATTTGGAAAATTTGAAATTTCTCGCATCTACTCTCAGGCTTTTACACTCATCGCAACCCGCACAAATGGGCTTTTGGAAGTAATTCCCAAAGCGTCTGTATCCATGAGTGACTAAATTTGAATTATAAGAATACGAGGCGTTTTTAACAAAAATGTATTCATTTCTAGCTGATTTTCCCTGCAAATACGGGCAGGGAAAATCGAGCGTGCAAAATGGAATTTCAAGCATTAAATTTTTCTAATATTTGCGTTTTCGATATATTTCAAAAACTCGTCTTTTAGCCGATTTTCGCGCGCACTCACGCTCTCATCAGCCAAATCCTCATCTTTGAAAATATCTTTAAATTCATCGCGATTTGGGTTTGGTTTTGGCTTAGGTTTGGGTGGATTTTTCGCCTTTTCCTCTTTAATCATATCTTTTTTTATGCTATTTAGCGATTCTAAAAAATCCATTTTCGCTCCCTAAATTTCGGCTTCTCGCATAGCAGAAGCGATTGCAGCGACGACTTCGGTTTTTTTCGTATCGAAATCGTCCTTGGTGTTTGCCAAAATTTTGTCTAAATTTTTCTCGACATAGCTTGTATCGAAAAATCCCAGTCTAAACTCACGCGATTTGCTGATTGAGAGCAAAAATGGGATTATCGTGCGCACACCCTCTATGCGAAACTCCTTCAATGCCCTTTCTAGCTTATTTACCGCCAAGTCATAATCTGTCGTTTTGATAATGAGTTTAGCTAAAAGCGAGTCGTAAAATGGTGGAATTTTATAGCCTTTGTAAATATGGCTATCCACGCGCACGCTAGGTCCCAAAGCCGGGTAATAATCCTCGACTTTACCAGGTGCTGGGGTGAAATTTTTCCATACATTTTCGGCTGTAATTCTCGCCTCAATCGCGTAACCGCGCGGTTTGATATCGCTTTGTTCGAGCTCTAAAATTTCGCCGTTTGCGATACGGATCTGGCGCACGACGATATCCACGCCAGTGATTTCCTCGGTGATTCCGTGCTCGACTTGGATTCTGGTATTCATCTCCATAAAATAGAAGTTATTGTAATCATCGAGCAAAAACTCCACAGTGCCGACATTTGAGTAATTCACAGCCTTAGCCGCGGCTACCGCGGTAATACCCATAGTCTTGCGCAAATGCTCGCTAATCGACGGGCACGGGGCGATTTCGATGATTTTTTGGTGACGGCGTTGGATTGAGCAATCGCGCTCGCAAAGGTGGATAATGTTGCCGTAATTATCGCCGATGATTTGAAACTCGATATGGCGCGGATTGACGACGAGTTTTTCCATAAAAACTTCATCATTATTAAAATACGC
>JAGBJQ010000063.1 GCA_017934385.1 Campylobacter sp.
CCCTTACCAACCCCCACCCCTGTAAAACCTTAGAAGTGGCTAAATTTAAAAAAGCGTTGCTTTTTTAAATTTAGCTGGTTTTATTTTTACTGAAATGCTTCGCATTTCTTTGAAATTTCAACCCATAAAAAAACCCGAGATTGATCTCGGGTTTGGGTCAAATTTAAAGATTAATTTCAAAAGTTAAATTTAAGGGTTAAATTTTAGAAATTTGGCAAAATTTTAAATTTTGCCAAATTTAACTAAAACGCAATGCTAAGTGCCATTTGTGCGCTTACACCTTCTTGTTTGCCAGCGTATCCTTTTACACCAGCGTCGAATTTAAGCGTTTCGGTTTTGTATTGATAGCCAATCTCGCCAATTCCTGTTAGACCTTTTAGATCTGGGCTTAACATTTCGCCAGTGCTACCATTTGGCACAATGAAGCGTCCGTCTGATTCTGAGCTAAACTCATATTCGCCAGCCAAACCTACGAAGAATTTATTGTGCTCATCTATTTTGAAATTATCTTGCAAGCCGGCTCTAATCTTGTGTGATTGTAGGGCGTCGAAATGAGTATCCACGCCATCTATTTTGATATCGGCTGCGTCTATATGAGTGTAGAAATATCTAGCATAAAAATCCAAATCATTGCTTTGGCTTAGTGGGACGATTTTGCCGCCACCTACATGCACAGCGTAGTATGTAGAATCTATGCCCCAATCATAGTATTTGCTAACGCCGTTGAAATTTAGAGTGCCGTCGAAATTCGTAGTTAGCTGACCAACTCTAAATGAGCCCTCAAAGTATGAGCCAGTAGTGTTTTCTTGTTTGCCAAATGCACCCACGCCAGCATAATATGCATCACCGCTACCCTTAGTGCCGTCATCTAGGTAAGCATCATAATCTACATTGCCGTATTCGATGAAAATACCCATTGTAAATTCGCCCTTGCTATTTGGTGCTTTGCCAGCAAGACCTGCGTTTGCGTTAAAGCCTAGGGAATCTACATGAGAGCCTGTGTTGTAGCGTTTGTCGTAACCCTCTACGATAGCATAAGGGAAAAGCTCGGTGTATCCATCAGGCGTAATGCGCTCTAAGTGATTTGAGATGAGATACGAACCCTCCCAAACAGCTGCCATACCAGCCAGTCTTGCTTCGTTGAAAATTTTGGTTTGGTCATTGACTACGACAGGGGTTGGGGTCGGCGTAGGGTCTGGATCAGGATCAGGTGTTGGCGTAGGTGTTGGCGGAGTTGGGTCTGGTTTTTTAGCATAGAGATCCAAAGAACCATCTGGCATACCGATTTCTAAGCTAGCCCCGATTTGTAGCTTCATGCTTTTTGCTTTTGGATCTAGGATTTTTCCTTGTGCAGATTTTAGCAAATGTATTCTACCGCCATTATCTTCTATGTTGCGCAGGCTATCGCTATATACTCTCACATCTGATTTACTCAAATCAGTATCGCTTCCGTCTGTTAGTGTGATAGCAGTGCTTTCGTTGCTTGGGTTTTCAGGCAAATAAAAATTAATATTGCTAAAATTTTTGACATCTTTTACTTTAATCTGGCCCATTTTTATTGGATTATCTCTATCTTTTCCTACATTTAGGGTATTTGTGCCTGTTCCGCCGTCAAATGTAACTGTACCTAAATCCAAATCTCCATTTGGAGAGATTGTGATTGTATTGCCGCTTTTGTCTCGACCAAATTTAGTAAAAAAATCATCTCCACCGATTGTATCTTTTATCTCTTCTGTTATATCGTGATTACCTGCGATATATAGAGATTTTTTATCAGTGCTTACAAACATACCGCGAATATTTCTTGTAAAGGTAGAAGCATTGTCGATAATATAGTCTTGGTGTGTTTGATACGCATCGATTACTATACCTTCTGAGTTATCCCAGTCGTGTTTTACGGCTGTGCCACTAGCGCCTATATTTGCATTGTAGTTCGCCATTTTAGTATAATCGGCTAGTTCGCTTGTGGTGCTATTGATTAGATAAAATTTTGTCTCTTTTTTTGTCAAATCTAAATCGCCTGATTCCCAAGAATAATCCCGTCCTGTATTATATGTAAAACCATTTGTAGTCTCTGTTTTCTCATTGTTTTTATCTATCGTATTTACAACTTTTATTGTTGTTGTATTTTGGGCGGTATATTTATCATCATAAGTAACCCTACTTAACGCTTGCGTTGCGCCATTACCACGCTCATCACTTATCGTGTTGCCACTACTTAAAAATTTCACGCTAACGCCGTCTAAGCTACTAGAATTTGTTCCTGTTAGAGTAAGCACGGCTTTGCTTTTATCGCCTTCTTGTAAAACATTGAAATTTAAATTTTCGAAATTTGAAATTTGTCCTGCTTTGCGTTCGCCCCAAGTGCTAGTGTCATTGCCTAAGATTAGTGTATTACCTGTATTTTTCGCTTTTTCTTTTGCATTTCCACCTATGACAGCTCCTGCGATATTACCCTGCATAAAATACACGGCGTTGCCTGTCGTGCTTGCGTTAGTCGTATCGGATATATATCCACCATATACATTTTCTGTGACTTTTCCATTGCCCGATAAATCCAAAATGACCAAGTTGTCATTTGCTCCATTTGACTTACCTGTTGAATCGCCAGCCCATAATCCTACTGCGCCACCATAGATATTTGCGATTTTACTCTCGCCTACCGCGACAGCTATATTGCTCTGTGCGCCACCTGAATTACCTCTCCAAGTAGCACCACCTACGACATTAGTTTGTATTGTAACACCATCGCCAGCTTTTTTGTTTAAATCTCTTACATAAGCACGGTTGTTATTTGCTTCACCCTGTCTTCCTATACCGGCAAATAAATTTTTAGAAGTAGCGTTTTTATTATTTGTACCAGCGTATGTGGTAACTCCGTCATAGATAAGTTGATTGTAACTCGCAGTACCTACCAAGTCAGCATTATTTTCTGATGTAGAATTATCTTGCGAAAATCCACCTGTAATTTCAAATGAACTGCCGTCTGCATACATTGTGCTATCTTTGACAAACAGCGTATTATAGTCTGCTGTGCCATTAGTCGCATACGATATAGCACCTCTTAATCGAACATGCTCAATATCTGATTTATCTATTATAGTTGTGTTATAATTAGCATTTCCTATATAACTATCATCAGCTCTACCAGCCCATATACTAGCTTTAATCTTTGATCCTGTAACTTTAACAGAATTGTTATTTACCTGTCTTGCAGTATCGGTTCCACCAGTAGATACTGCTACGCTATAACCAGCCTGTATTGTGTTTAGGTTTAATCGTGTATCATTTAGATTTTCTAGTGTTACAGAGACGGTATTATTTAAAACATCGCTTACACCTTCTAAATAACCGCCGAAAATATTTTTACCTGATGTGTAATTGTTGCCATCTTTTGTAACAGTAACAACCGAACCGTTAGGGCTATTTGTTCCAACATACCTTGATATGCTAGTGCCAGCAGCATTATAAACAGGATTCGCTCCTTCTATCTTAGCTGCATTTGCCACACTTACACCACTCACAGCAAAGAGCATAGCAGCTAATACGATACTTCCTCTGCTTTGATTTAATGTTTTCATCTCAAACTCCTTTGAAATTTTATAAATAGCTGAGATTATAACTTAAATTACAGAAAAAAGCGGTAAAATTTAAAGAATTTATGGGAATTTTTGCATTTTTTTCAAAATTTGACAAATTTTGCCTAATTTTCATTGCGAAGTGTGAAATACCGAAGCAATTCAGA
Source organism: Campylobacter sp. (assembly GCA_017934385.1). GTDB lineage: Bacteria > Campylobacterota > Campylobacteria > Campylobacterales > Campylobacteraceae > Campylobacter_B. The sequence continues at coordinate 3,746 of JAGBJQ010000063.1, forward strand.
GAAATTTAGATAAATTTCAATTCTTAAATTTCAAATTCTCTCTAAATTTTACTGGATTGCTTCGCTTCGCTCGCAATGACACGAAATTTGCGTTTTTGGGCGCGGATTAAGTGCAAATTCTCGCAATGACAGCGATTTTGCAAATTCTAAATTTTAAACTCGTAGATTGCTTCGCTTTGGGCGAAAGCTCGCAATGACAAATTAAACAAATTTCGCTCGCTATTGCCATTGCAAGGAAGCGAAGCACTGACAAAACAAAATCAAATTTTCTGATTTAAATCCACGCTTTCGATTGCTAAATGTCGAAATTTAGCCAAATTTTCCACTTCGCGCGCAGTATCTTCGGTGCAAGGCAAAACTATATGAAATCCACGCTCAAAGCCCAAAAAATAGTTTTCGCCACTCCTAGCTATGCGGTTTAAATCGCTAGTAGCGAACTTCTCGCTAGCCCTAGCTTCACCATTAGCGAAGCTAATCTCGCTCTCGCTCCACAAAAAATTCATCACCACGCTCGAAGGCTCGATATTTTCGGCGTTTGCGATATGTTTGCGAAGCATTTTGCGATAAAATTTAGGGAAAAACACCAGCCACAGCGCGCCCATGATTAGCGAGGCGACGCTTGCAATCGGGGCTGTTTTGAAAAGTCCGTCGATGATGATACCAAAAATCAAAAACTCAAAGGCGATCGCATAGGTGCTGACGATTTTTTGTTTTTTTGCTTTTTTGCTATGAAGTAGCATAAATTTGTTAAGTGCGCTCACATCGCGCTCGGTGATAGTTACTTGCATAATTTTCCTTGATAAAATTTGGCGCATTTTATCAAATTCGGCTTAAATTTTCTATGTTAAATTTAAAAGGTTAAAATTCGCGCAAATTTAAGGAAAAATTATGAAAAATTTACTCAAAATCAGCGGATTTTTGCCATTTATGATAATAATGTTTATCAACGCCAGCGTCGATCTCGCACACAAAATCACTATCCAAAATGTCCTAGTCAAGAGCTTTTCGGGCGACAGCCTCATTGCCCTGACCGCGCTAGTAAATATGCTAATTCTGCTTCCATATATTTTTTTATTTAGCACTTCTGGCTTTTTAAACGACAAATTCTCGCGCACGAAAATCACTCGCGCTTGCGCCCTGCTTGGCGTGGCTTTGTGCGCGCTAATCACGCTTGGATACATTTGCGGGTGGTTTTATTTCGCATTTTTTATGACGATTCTTTTGGCTGCGCAAAGCGCGATATACTCGCCCGCGAAATACGGACTAATCAAAAAAATCGTCGGAGCGAAAAATTTAGGCGCGGCAAACGGCGCAGTGCAGGCTCTAACCATAATCGCGATTTTGCTCTCTTCTCTTGTGTTTTCTGTGATTTTCGAAAGCTTCGCAAAGCAAGGCGCAGGTGCTGGCGAGCTTTTGCGCTCGGTGTGGTTTATCGGGCTTTTGCTAGTGGCTGGCTCTATGGCGGAGGCGTAATTTGCGTATAAAATTCCATATTTTGACGCTAGCGAACCTGAGGCGAAATTTGAGTTTGCAAAATTCGCAAAATTCGAGTATCTAAGGCAAAATTTAAAATTCGTAACCTCGGATAAAAATATCTTGCTTTGCACGCTTGGACTTTCGATGTTTTGGGCTGTTTCACAGCTCGTGATTGCGACATTTCCGGCGCATTTTAAGGCCATTAGCGGAAATGATAATGTGATGATTATCCAAGTTATCCTAGCCCTAAGTGCGATCGGAATCGCGCTAGGAGCGGTGTTTGCAGGAAGCTACTGCAAAAAACATATCGAGCTAGGAATCGTGCCATTTGGCGCGTTTGGGCTAGGACTTGCGCTGATGATTTTGGCTAACGCAAATTCGGCTTTTACGCTATCTTTGGCGTCGCTATTTTTCGGATTTAGCGGTGGAATTTTCATCGTGCCACTTAATGCGAATATTCAGTTTTTTACCCGCGATGAGCGCATGGGGCGCGTGCTAGCGGGGTCAAATTTTATCCAAAATATCTTTATGGTGCTGTTTTTAATCATCGCCATAATTCTAGTAAATTTTGCCGTATATAGTGGCGAAATCTTTGTAATGTGCGCGCTGTGCGTGCTAATTTGCGGAATTTTTAGCGCCAGATACCTGCCGCACCTTTTCATGCGAATTTTGCTTTTGCCGTTTTTGAAATTTGGATATAAAGTCCGCGTCGATGGGCTAGAAAATATCCCGCAAAGTGGCGGAGTTTTGCTACTTGGCAATCACATTAGCTGGATTGATTGGGCGGTCGTGCAGCTTGCCTGCCCGCGCGCTGTGCGCTTTGTAATGCACAGAAGCTATTATGAGCTGTGGTATTTGAAGTGGTTTTTGAAAATTTTTGGTGTAATTCCGATCGGCGCAGGGGTCAGCAAAAGTGCGCTTGGCGCGATAAAAGAAGCCTTAAACGCTGGCGAAGTGGTGGGGCTTTTCCCAGAAGGGCACATTAGCTACAACGGCAGAATTGATGAGTTTCAAGCTGGATTTGAGCACGCTGCAAAGGGCGCAAATGCCGTGATAGTGCCGTTTTATATCCGCGGGCTTTGGGGTTCGACATTTTCAAGGGCTAGCGAACATTATAAAAAAACAATTTCCAAGCTTGGCAAGCACGCTTTGAGGGTGAGTTTCGGCACGGCTTTGGATATAAATGCTAAGGCGCACGAGGTCAAAAAGGCCGTGAGAGAGCTATCGTTTTTTAGCTGGGAAAAATACCTTAGCTCGCTTGATCCCTTGGCGTATAACTGGCTAAATCAGGCGAAAATTTCGCCATTTAAGGTGGTTGCGGTCGATAGCACAGGGGTGAAATTTACAAATTTAGCGATGATGAGCGCGCTAATAATGTTTCAAAAGCGCCTAGCACCGCGCATAGGAAATGAAAAAAACATAGGCATAATCCTGCCTAGCTCCGTGATTGCAAGTGCGATAAATTTGACGATTTTAGCCATGGGAAAAATCAGCGTAAATCTCAACTACACTCTAAGCGAAGAAAATCTCGTGTATTGCGCTACAAAGGCGAATTTGCGCACCATAATCAGCTCGAAAAAATTTGTCGAAAAGCTAAAATCTCGCGGATTTGAGCTAGAAAGTAGCCTAGGAGAGAGGCTAGTGTATTTAGAGGATATCGGCGCAGATATCACGCGCAAAAAGCGCATAAGCACGGCGATAAAGGCTCTTTTGATGCCGAAATTTTTATTCGAGGTTTTGTATATCGCGCCACACGCAATCGATGATGAGGCTACGATTTTATTTAGCAGTGGAAGCGAGGGACGCCCAAAAGGCGTGGTGCTCACGCACAAAAACATAATGGCAAATGTGCGCCAAATCTCCGAACTCGTAAATGCCACGGGCGAAGACGCGCTTTTGGCCTCATTGCCGATTTTTCACTGCTTTGGGCTAACCGTTACGACGCTATTTCCACTAAATGACGGACTTTTAAGCATACATGTCCCAGACCCGACAGACGCGTTTTATGTGGGCAAAATGAGCGCGAAATACGGCGCGTCGATTATGTTTGGAACCTCGACATTTTTTAGACTTTATGCCAAAAACAAACGCCTAAATCCGCTAATGCTTCGAAATTTGCGCCTTGCAATCGCAGGTGCTGAAAAGCTAAGCGAGAGCGTGAAAAAGGACTTTAAGGTCAAATTTGGCGTGGATATCTACGAGGGATACGGCACCACTGAGACTGCACCTGTGGTGAGCGTAAATACGCCAAATATTTTAGAGCCTGATTTTTTCAAAGAACTTGCCTTCAACCGCGAAAAAAGCGTGGGTTTGCCACTAGCTGGCACGATAATAAAAATCGTCGATCCCACAAATTTCACCGAGCTTGGAAACGGCGAAGCAGGGCTAATCCTAATCGGCGGAGCGCAGGTGATGAAATGCTACTACGACGAGCCAGAGCGCACAGCGCGCGCGATTATCGAGATCGATGGCGTGAGGTATTATAACAGCGGCGATATCGGATACTGCGACGATGACGGGTTTTTGTTTATCACAGACCGCCTTTCGCGCTTCGCAAAAATCGGTGGCGAGATGATAAGTCTGGGCGCAGTAGAGGGGGCGATAGGCGAAATTTTAGGCTCTGCGGTTAGCTTTTCGTGCGTAAATTTGGCTGATGAGAAAAAGGGCGAGAAAATCGCGCTACTATATAGCGCCGAATTTAGCGAAGATGAAATTTCGCAGATGATAAAGGGTGCAAATTTAGCTCCGATAATGCAGCCAAGCGTAATAAAGCAGGTCGGCGAGATACCAGTTTTAGGCAGCGGCAAGGTGGATTTTAAAGCTGTGAAAAAAATGGCAGAGGATATGGGGATTTAAAATTTTACTAGGCAAATCCTCGCAATGACAGATTAAGCAAATTTATTGTCATTGCGAGTGAAATTTATTTTAGTAGTGATAAATCAAGTTTGATTTCGTCGTTTTTGATGACGCAAATGCCCTTGTTTAGCACATTTTGTGCGATTTGTTTGGCGCCTTGCAAAGAGTGCATTTCGCAGGTACCACACTGAAATTTATTTAGCTCTGGTATGTCGCTTTGGCATTTTACCGCTAGCACATCGTGCATAGAGCTCTTCCATGCGCGGATTATCTCCTCTTCGCGCGGTTCGCCGATTAAACTCATATAAAATCCAGTCCTGCACCCCATTGGCGAAATGTCGATGATTTCGACATCGGTGCTGTTTAAATGCGCTCTCATAAAGCCCGCAAAAAGGTGTTCAAGCGTGTGTGTGGCGCGCTCGCTCATAATCTCTAAATTTGGCCTACAAAATCGCAAATCAAAAACGCAAATCCTATCACCGCCCTTTGTGGTCATTTTTTTGGCGAGTCGCACGCCAGGGGCTTTCATCTTGGTATGATCTACTAAAAAACTATCAAGTAGTGGCATTTTTTCTCCTTTAAAGTCGTTTGATTTCTTTTTTTTCAAATAAAATTTCGCTAGGGCTTTTCTCGTCAGAGAAAAAGACATTATAAACAAACATCGAAAACACCACGGTCGTGACGATAGCCATAAAAATCAAAACCGCGAAAATTATCTTGCGAATTATTAGCATGAGCAAAAAGCCCTTAAAACGCCATTAAACGCGCGCTAGTGAGATTATAAATCATCGCAGAGCCCTGTGTGGCGAGTTTATTTAGCATTTTTTCATACGGGCTTGGTTCTAGCCAGATTGGATTTGATACGCCACTTAGTTTTTCGCACGCTGTTTTGGCGCTTTGCAGTGAGCCGACCTCGTCGATTAGGCCTAGTTTTTTGGCCTGCGCGCTTAAAAACACCCTAGCGTTCGCCCAAATTTCTCGCTCGTCGAATTTAAGCTTTCTCGCACTTGCCACTTCGCGCGCAAACAGCTCGTAGCTTTGATTTACTAGGCTTTGCAGACTTTCTCTCTCAGCCTCGCTCCATGGCCTCATCATGGTTCCTGCTTCTTTAAATTCCCCAGCCTTTACGACCTGCTCGCTAATGCCGATTTTTTCGGTTAAATTCGAAACATCAAGCCCTTGCATAATCACGCCGATTGAGCCGATAAACGAGCCTGGGTTTGCGTAAATTTTACTAGCCCACACGCCACCAAGATAGCTTCCACTCGCCATTGTGCCCTTGGCGTATGCTACGACTGGCTTTTTGGCGTTTAGGGATTTTATCGCTTGTGAGATTTCTACGCTTGGGCTTAGAGCTCCGCCTGGGCTATCAATGATGAGCAAAACGCCCTTGATTGCGCCGTTTTTTTCGATTTCTTTGATGTTTTCTAAAATTTGGCTATCGTCCATAATCGCGCCGGTCAAATTTATCGTGGCTAAATTTGCATTTGGACTTTGCGCACTCTTATCCCCGCTAAAAATCAAAAACACAATGAGCAAAAATATCATTGATTTAAAATATTTATTTATAAAGCCAAGCACCGCCAAAATGGGCGTAAAAAGGTTTTTTAGAAATTGCATTTTTTACCTTTGATATATAGTGATTTCGCGTTTTTACTCTGTAAAATCAGCTGTAATGCTAGCTGGCTCTCATCGCACTCAAATCCCTCAAATACGGCGATATCTGCGATTTTGCCATTACTTAGCTCGCCTAAATTCAAATCCAGCGATTTTGCCGCGCGGTTTGTCGCACCTAGCAAAAGTTCGCGCGCAAGCTTGCTAAGCTCCAATCCGTCATGCACAAAGAGATTTGCTCTAAGCTCATCGAGAAAATTTAGGCTGATATTCGAGCTTAGCCCGTCTGTGCCGATAGAAAATAAATAGCCGTTTTTGATAACGCTAGTTAGCTTTAATCTATCCTTGCCTAAAAGGCGGTTTGAGACCGCGCAGTGCGTGATAGAGTGGAGTTTTTTATCAAAAAGTTTGAGATCTGCAAAGACGCAGTGCGTAAAGAGCGTGCGCACGCCCTTGAAATACTCGATATAGCTTTTTGGCGAATAAAATGGTTTTGGGTTTGGCAAAAACGCCCCAAGCCACTCTTTAAACGCGCCCTTGCCGTGTTTGAGCCAGTCGCGCTCGTGGTTGCTTTCCATGAAATGCGAACTCATCAAAAGCTCGTTATCGCGGGCAAAATCAGTGGCAAATTTCGTGATTTCTGGGTGCGTGGAGTATGGCGCATGCACCGAAACTGCCGGGATAAACAGATCGCTTACAAGCTCAGCGGACTTTGTGAAGCGCTCGCTAAATTTATCTATATTTGCGTCGATTGTGTTTTTGTCCGCGCCTAAAATTTCGTTGAAAAACACGAAGCGCGCAGGTGATTTGGCGCAAATTTGAGCCTCTGTGCCAAAGCTAGAAATTTCGCCGATTGTAGCCACGCCTGATTTCATCATGGTTAAAATTTCTTTTTCGATTATCGCTTCTAGGGTCTGTTTGGAGAGCTCTTCTCTGGCATTTACGATCGAGGCGACCCATTTTACGAAATCGCCATAAATCAGGTGCGTGCGGTTCGCGCTAAATTCTAAATGCGTGTGAGTGTTGATAAATGCTGGCATAGCGATATCGTCCCCGCAATCGATAAATTCAGCCTCGGGGTATTTTTCCCTAGCTTCATTTGGTTTTAAAATTTCTTCTATTTTTTCGTCGAAAACTACGGCTTTATCGCGGTGAATTTTAAATTTCTCATCGCAGGTTAAAATCCATTTTGCCTTCAAGATTTTCATTATTTGTCCTTTTGATTTTTTATATTTTAATTTTACAACAAACTAGTAAAAAATAAGCAATATTAGGCTATAATGAGCGATTAAATTTTTTTAAAAAGGACAAAAAATGAAAATTATGGTAATCCAAGGACCAAATATCAACCTTCTAGGACTACGCGAGCCGGGGATTTACGGCCGTATGAAAATGGAAGATATCCACAGACAAATGCAAGTCGTAGCAGAGCAAAGTGGCGTAGAAATCGAGTTTTTCCAAAGCAATTTCGAAGGCGAGCTAGTCGATAAAATCCAAGAGTGCTACGGCACATGCGATGGAATCATCATCAACCCAGCCGCCTACACTCACTCATCAATCGCTATGAGAGACGCGCTTATGGCTGTGGCGCTGCCTACAATCGAGGTGCATATCTCAAACATCAACCGCAGAGAGGAATTCCGCGAAAAATCAATGATAGCCCCTGTTACAGCTGGTCAAATCATCGGCTTTGGCCCTGTGGGATATCATTTGGCGATGATTGGTATGCTTCAAATTTTCGAGCAAATCAAGGCTACAAAAGAGGCGAAAAAAGAGGCGTAATCAAAGCAGATGAACTATATTTTAAGGGATACTAACGCCGTATTCTGGGAGTGCGGATATGCGTGCGATAACTGCATATTTTTAGCCCTTAATGGCGCGCGGTTTTTTATCACAGACGCTAGATACAGCCTCGAAGCTAGCGAGTTAGCCAAAAATGCACAAATTGTGCAAAGCTCGGATTTAACCCTTTCTGCGCGTAAAATTTTGCGCTCTTATAAGGTGCGAGCTGTGATTTTTGATCCTAATGATTTTAGTTTTGGCGCATTTAACACATTAAGTAAAAATTTAAAAACGCGCTTTATCCCAAAGCCAAATTTTAGCCAAATTCGTCGCACGATAAAGAGTGAAAATGAGCTTGAAATCTTGCGCACTGCGGCTAAAATCGGCGCTAGCAAATTTGATGAATTTGCCAAATTTGTGAGCGAAAATGGGCTTGGTATGAGCGAAAAAGAGCTATTTTATAACGCGACTTTGATTTTCAAAGATAGCGGAAATTTAGCTCTTAGCTTCGAGCCGATTGTGGCGATTAACCAAAACGCCGCTAAGGCTCACGCTCTGCCTAGCGATGAGCGTTTAAAAGATGGCGATTTGCTTTTATTAGACGCTGGGGTGAGGTATAAAAACTACTGCTCGGATCGCACAAGAACGGCGAAATTTAGCGCACAAAACGGCATAAATTTTAGCAAAAATCAAAATTTTGGCGATTTGAGAAAAGATAAAATTTACGCCATTGTCAAAGAAGCCCAAAAACGCGCCATAAACGCCGTAAAACCCGGTGTCGCTGCGCGCGAAATAGATAAAATCGCGCGTGATTATATTGCGCAAAATGGCTTTGGGGCGCAGTTTTTGCACTCTACGGGGCACGGCGTGGGCGTGGATATCCACGAATTGCCGATTATTAGCCCACGCTCGAAGGCCATTTTAGAGGAAGGCATGATTTTTAGCATAGAGCCTGGGATTTATTTGCAAGGCGAGTTTGGCGTGAGGATCGAAGATACCGTAATCGTGACAAAAAATGGTTGCGAGGTCATGAGCGAATAATGCAAATTCTAGCGCAAAAAAACGGATTTTTAAGGCTAAATGAGGCTGTGAAGGTTATAAAAAGCCGGAATTTCCCGCGTAAATTCGCCAAAAAAGAGAATTTTAAATTTTGATATA
>JAGBJQ010000064.1 GCA_017934385.1 Campylobacter sp.
ACACCCTGATCGTCGAGGCTGGTATAGCGACCTCCATGCGCCCGCCTAACTGCGACGAGCCAATCGGAGCGTTGAGGTCCAAATAGGCTTCGATGATAGAATCAAGTATCAAATCACGCTTGTTTGTTTTCATTTATTAGCACTCTTTCGTTTTGATTGCTAACATTATACAACATTGAGTGGCAAAATGTCAAGGTTTTTTAAAAATTTTAGCACTTTACTTGTTTGTTTGCTAAATTTTGAAATTTCAAAATTTGGTTTTGAGTGCAAAATTCGGCGGTTTCATAGCTAAATTTCCCCCTTAAAATTCTTGGAAATTTTGTAAAATTTTATGTTTGTTTTATGAGAAATTCTGTATAATTCACACGATATAACGCAAAAATTTACTAATTTTGCTTATAAACAATACAAAAATTAGATTAATTATACAGATTAATGTATAATTAATCCTAAAACTTGTATAATTTTGGCATGTTAGAAACGAGCGATATATTCAATATTTTGCATAATGCCGTCGAGGCAAAAAATATGGGCAAAAAGATTTCTCACGCTGTAATGGCGAAAAAGCTTGGCGTGTCGATGAGGACATACCAGGATTGGCGCCTTGGCACAACCAAACCGCAGGCAGCGACTGCGATTTGCCAAATGCTCTGCGAGCTCGATAGCGATGAGGCTTCTTTTGTGCTACATAAAATAAAAAAATTATTAGGAGACTGATATGTATAAGATCACATTGCAAGAAAAAATGGATTTACAAAGCGTATTTTGTGCAATTTATGCAAAAAAAGAATCGAAATTTTGTGCATTTTATAGAGCGTTTTTTAGACGAATTTTGGCTAGATAATTTAGATCCAGCGACGCATTACTCGCTAAAAACTTGTGAGTAATAAAAAAAATTTTTACAGTGAAATAAATGCAAAAATATGGCGTCGTTATGATTTGGTTATCATGGGTTTTTAGCGAGTAAGTGAGTTTTGTGTGCAAATTCGTAGAAATTTTGTAGATAAAAAATCGAATTATAGTGAAAAATTTTAAAGTTGCAATTTGAATTAAAATTTTTATTTAAATTTAGTTGTTAGTTATGGTATGTGAATAGCTTCGTATAAAAATGTGTCAAAGCGCACACATGCGGTGGCTAGAAATGTAATACCAAAAAAGTCGCTTATAGCAGCCGTAAATCTTTGCTCACTAGCTTCTATGTTTTCTGTTGTCATTTTTTCTCCTTAAAGTTAATTTGTTATTAATCGTCTAAATCGTAATTTGATATATACAAATGAAATAATCTTTCAATTTCATCGGAAGCGATATTTATATCAACGCTATTATGGTTTCCGTAGCCAAATTTTCTTTCTTCGCTTGCTGTTATTTTATGCAAAATTTTCATTTGTTGATTAAACACTATATACTCTTCAATATCTTCAAAAGTTCCGTTTTTATCTAAACAATTTTCGTATAAAAATTTGGTTCTGCGGTTTGGCTTTTCTAAATATCTTGGCATATTGTTTTTGGTAAAATAAGTAACTGCATCTAAAAATGCACTAACCCATTCACTATGACACTCTCTGTTATATAGTTTTTTCAAAAATTCCTTGCTTGGGTTCCAAGCATCTATTGGGACATTATATTTTCTAAGCAAAGCTATTTTTGGTCGTGGAAATGGTGTCTCAAATATCGGAAAATAAAGCGAACCATAAAAACGCATTAATTCTAACTCTAACTCTGAACTAAAAGTTTTTCTACTTGGGCTATAAGCCCTTTCTATGTAGTATTTATCAGCTTCTGCAAGGTCGTTCGTAAATTTACTAACATCTCCGCCTAAATAATAACTATACAAATATGGCTTATATCCACTTTGCAATACAAGTTCTAAAATATCAAGTTGATTATTTCTTAACAAGGTTCTAAAAAAATAATCTGCCGTATATGTTTTTTCGTGATAATGCATTTCTTCGAAAGTTTTATATTTAATATGTGGTGTGCTATTTTCATCATAATATGGTTCAAATTCTACATATTCGCTCCAACCTAACACCCCAAGTGCTGTTTGCATCATAGTAACTTCTTCAAATTTAACCCCATTTTCATATAAAAGCTTTACTGCTTTTGTAGAGTTGTTTTCCATAGCATAAGCCATAGGGCTTATTTTATGATTATCTTGTTTATGAATATCAGCACCCATTTTTATAAGCTCTTTCATAGTGTTTTCATCATCATAAAAACTAGCATACATAATAGCTGTAACGCCGTAATGAAGTGGTTCATCAACACTGATATTATTATCACTCATAAAATTTAAAATCCTAGCCGTATCTTTGGACTTTAAAATTTGACGAAATTCTTCCATTTTTGGATTTTTTTTGACTTCTGCAAAATCAATATCCCAGTAACGAAATGCAAAATTCTCAACTTCTCCTTGCGTAACATACTTTGAAATTTTTGAGTTTTTAGATATGTTTGTATCGGCTGTAACTACAAAATTTGACTTTTTCTTATCTAGTTCTACAATCCTTAGTATAATAGCTAAGAAAATAACAGGTAAAATCCATAATAAATTTTTCATATATCAAATCTTTTATAAAATTTACTAATTTTAACCCACAAATTGTGGGTTAAATTTAGCGTGTCAAAAAGGTGAAATTTACGCGTTATTACCTTTTGCAATCTGCTCTTTTAATGCGCGTTTTAGAACCTTGCCGGTGGCGTTGCGTGGCAGGTCTGGCACGAAATGCACGACCTTTGGAATTTTGTAGTTTGCTAGGTGATTTTTCAGATAAGTTTTGATTTCTCGTTCGCTTAATTTTTGATTTTCTTTGAGTTGCACGAAGGCCACGACCTCCTCATCTGCGTATTCATCTCTGATACCCACGACCGCACAGGCTTCTACTTGTGGCATTTTGTAGATGATTTCTTCGACCTCGCGCGGATAGACATTTATGCCTTTGGCGATGATGATATCTTTGATACGATCGACGATATAGATAAATCCCTCATCGTCCATATATGCAAGATCTCCCGTGCGAATCCAGCCGTTTGTGAGAGTCTCTTCTGGTGGGATATTTAGATATCCTTCCATGACACAATCCCCGCGCACGATAATCTCGCCGATCTCGCCACGAGCGACTTCCATAGTTTCATCATTTACGATTTTGACCTCGTATCCATCAAGCGGTGTGCCTACGCTTAGGATTTTTTGTTTGTCGTAGTAGTTCAGCGATACGATAGGCGAACACTCGCTAAGTCCGTAGCCCTCGATAAGGTGGGCTTTTGGGAATTTTTTGTAAAATTCGTCGATTGTTTGTTGCGCAAGAGGGGCTGCACCCGACATAAATACTCTAAGCTTATTAAACCATCTGAATTTCCAGCCAAGTTTTGCCTTGCCTAGCATTGTATAAACAGACGGGATTCCCAAAAATACAGTTGCTTTGCGTTTTAGGGCGGTATTTAGGACATTTGTGATAGGGAAAACTGATTTTAGTGCGATTATGCTTGCGCCGTTGTATAGCGATAAAATCAGCGTCGCAGTCAGCGTGAAGCTATGAAACATCGGTAAAAATACCAAAAATCTATCCTTGCCACTCACATTGTAGCGAGGTGTGGCTTTATCGGCGTTTGAGAGTATGTTTTTGTAGCGAATCATAGCGCCTTTTGGCCTGCCTGTCGTGCCTGAGGTATAGACGATATGGCTTAGATCGTTTTCGGTCGGAGATTTTGCGATTTCTAGCTTGGTTTTACAGGCTAGGACAGTGTCGAAGCTGACATTGTGCTCGCTAAGTGCGCCTTGTGTTTGTGCGTTTGGAAGGGCTGAGTTTGGGGTTGGCTCATCGCTTTTGCTCTTGACCCAAATTATGCGTCTGATATCTGGTGCGCTAATGCTTTTAAGCTCCTTGCTAAGGGCAGTTGAAGCAAAAATCATGCGAGAGCGCGAATTGTCTAAAATATACTCAATTTCCTCGTTTTTAAGGAAGGTATTCATAGGCACAGCGACCGCGCCGATTGATGTAATACCTAGAAAAATGGTGAAAAACTCATAGCCGTTTTGCACATACATAGCCACTCTATCGCCGAAGCGAATTCCACTATTTTGCAAATACGCGCCGATTGCATCGACTTTGGCTTTAAGCTCTGCGTAGCTAATCTCCATATCTTCGTCATAAATCGCTATATGGCGAGATTTTTCGCTCGCATAGAAACTTAAATTTTGGTATAAATTTTCGAATTTATATGTCATGTTTTACCTTTGTGTGGTTTGGTTTCCCGCGAATTTTATCAAAATTTATATAAATTTAGTTAAATTAAATCAAAAATTTAAGAAAAGATAAATTTAGACGCACAAACGGCGTCTAAATTCGGTTATTTTTTATCTTTTGGCTTACCTGTGCCTAGTTTTACCTGTTTTTCAGCTTTTTGCGCTTTTTTTAGGGTTTCTAGTTTTTCCAAGCCCTCGTTTCTAAGGCTATTTTCCATAAGCATGATTTCTTCTGTGCCAGTTCTGACCAAATCCACATCGACTTTAAATTCGCTAGGATCGATTTTTTCATCATAATCAATTCTGGCTAAAATGCAGCGAAACGCATTTAATCTTGCGGCTTTTTTGTCATTACTATCTAGCACGATCCATGGCGCGATATCGGTGTTTGAGGCTAGTAGCATTGAATATTTTGCCAAAGTGTATTGCTCCCAAAGTTCTTGCGATTTGGCATCTACTGGGGAGAGTTTGTATTGTTTAAGAGGGTCTGTGCGGCGCGCCTCGAAGCGTTTTTGTTGCTCCTCTTTTGAAACTGAGAAATAAAATTTAAACAAAATAATGCCAGAATTCGCTAGCATTTCCTCGAATTTCGGCACTTGGCGCAAAAATTCTTTATGCTCAGCATCGGTGCAAAATCCCATTACAGGCTCGACCATAGCGCGGTTATACCAGCTTCTATCAAAAATCACAATCTCGCCCGCACTTGGCAAATGCGCGACATAGCGTTGGAAATACCATTGTGTTTTTTCGACATTGCTTGGCTTTTCGAGTGCCACGACGCGACATCCGCGTGGGTTTAGGTGTTCTGTTAAGCGTTTGATTGTGCCGCCTTTGCCCGCTGCGTCGCGACCTTCCATGATGATTAGGACTTTTAGCCCTTTATCTTTGACATAGCGTTGAAGTTTGAGTAATTCGATTTGAAATTTTACAAGCTCGCTCTCGTAAAATTCTTTGTTCATTTTTTTGATTTTTTTGCCCTCGTATGCGATTTGTTTGAGTTGTGTATCGCTTGTTTGTTCAGCCATTTTGTTCTCCTTTTTTGAAAATAAAGCTTAGATTATACATTTAAAAGAATTAAAATTTAATATGTTTTTGATAATATTACGAAAAAATTTCAAGGCAAATAATGAGAATTTTATCTTTTCTTTTTTTATTTTTTATTACACTTTTTGGCGAAGTAATCGCGCCAAATGAGGCTTTTATCGTCGATACAAACGCAAGCGAGAGCGAAATTAGCTTAAATTTTCGCGTCGCAGATGAGATTTATATTTATAAAGATGAGATTAAAATTTTTATTGATAATGCCGAAGTTAGCACACTTTTAAATTTACCAGAGCCAAAAGCGTATAAAAATCATCAAATTTATGATGGAAATTTTAGCATTGCCCTGCCTATGGGGCTAGTGCTTGCAAACGCAAAAGATAGCAAAAATTTTCAAATTTTAGTGAAATTTCTTGGTTGCACTGTGGGTGGGTTTTGTTACGAGCCACAAAACAGAGGCTTTGCGCTAAATAAAAGTGGCAAGAGCTATGAAATTTCGGCCTTGCAAAATGCAGGCGCAGGTATTTCGGGGCAGAATTTAGAACAAAATTTAGAGCAAAATTCGGGGAATTTTGGCTCAAATTTAAGCCAATCGCAAATTTTAGAAATTTTCGAAAACAAAAGCTTTTTTATGACCTTGATTTTGTTTTTTGGTTTTGGCGTTTTGCTCTCTCTGACACCTTGCATTTATCCGCTCATACCGATACTCTCGTCGATTATCGTGGCTAAAACAGCTAGCAAGCCAAGCGTGAAATTAAGCCTGATTGTAAGCGTGATTTATGTGCTTGGCATGGCGAGTTCGTATGCGGTTTTGGGCGCTGGGGTGGCGGTTTTGGGCGAAAATTTGCAAGGGATTTTGCAAAATAAAATCGCCTTAATCATCACGGCAGCCATTTTTGTGGCTTTGGCGTTTTCACTTTTTGGGCTTTATGAGATTAGGCTTCCTGGCAGATTGCAAAATTTCCTAAGTGCCAAAAGCGACGCAAGAAGCGGATTTGTGGGCGTTTTTTTAATGGGGGCGATTTCATCACTTATGGTTAGCCCCTGCATTTCAGCCCCGCTAAGTGCTGCGCTAATATACATCGCAAATAGCGCAAATATAGCACTTGGTGCTAGCGCGCTTTTTGCTTTGGGGCTTGGAAGCGGGGTTTTGCTCATTATAATCGGGCTTGGAGGCGCGCTGCCGCGTCCAGGCGAGTGGATGGAAGTGGTGCCAAAAATCTTTGGATTTTTGCTTTTGTTTATGGCGGTTTGGATAGTGCGCTTCATAATCGGAGAAAATTTAGCACTGCTATTTTACGCGATTTTGTGCGCTTTAATGGCTGGGGTTTTGGGATTGTTCGATGCGCGCGCAAACGCACTAAAACGCGCACTCGCGCTTTTAACGCTAGTTTATAGCGTGCTTTTGCTAATCGGTTTTGCAAGCGGGGCGAGGGATTTTACTAAGCCACTTAGTGAAATTTCGGCACAAAAGGGCGTAGCTGCGCAAAAAGGCGATATGACGCAAAGTGCGAAAAATGGGAAAAATTTTATTTTCGTGCGAGATTTGGGTGAGTTGCGCTCGATAATTGAGGGCTCGCAAAAGCCCGTGATTGTGGATTTGTGGGCGCAGTGGTGTAAAAACTGCGAAGAGAGTGAGGCAGCGTTTGGCGATGAGAGTTTGGCTGAAATTTTGTCAAATTTCACGCTCATTAAGGTTGATTTGACCCAAAACAGCCCCCAAATGAGCGAGATTAAAAAAGAATTTGGCGTTATGGGACCACCTGCGATTTTGTTTTTTAAAAACGGCAGTGAGTTAGAAAACCTGCGCCAAATCGGCTCGCTAAATTCAGCGAAACTAGCGCAAATTTTATTGCAAATTTGAAAATTTACTAATTCATTTGCCTTAACGCCAACGATTTGTCATCGCAAGAGGGCTGCTATTTGGATAATCTATGAAGTGCAAAACCACAGACGCTGAATTTACAAAAAATTAGTATTTGATTTTTTTAATTTGGTGTAAAATAACGCTAAGAAAAGTAAAAGTCACAGCAAAAAAGTGGCGTAAATTTGAAATTTAAAGGATAAAAATGAAAAGATTATTTTTTGTGATACTGTGCATGGTGGGATTGTGTTTGAATTTCGCCGTTGCAGATGATATTAAGCTAAATTTGACAAAAATTGACGAGTTTTTCCAAAACACTCCGTGCGATAAACTAAACTCTCTTGATAAAAACGAAATCGACAAATTCCTAGACCTTATTTTTAGTGATAACGAAACAATCTATCGCGCTATTTCAAAGTGCGATTTAAGCGCACTACCACAGGAAAATTTAAACGAAATATTAGCCTTGATTTCGCTTAATAATGCCAGAAAAGATGATTTCAACTATACAAAAACAAAAAACGATGAATTTGCCCTAAAAATCGCCCATAAATTAAACGAGCAAGGGCTAAATTTTGCAAATTTTGATGAAATCGTGCGAAATATGAAAGGCGAAATTTCACAAAACATATATTTTGCGGATTTTTTAATCAATACAAATAATTTTGATTTGCTAAAATTCTACCTTGATAACGGCGCACCGATAAATGAAAATTCTAGGGCACTTGGTAAAATTAGCAGCGATATTTTAATCTTTATTTCACATAATTGTCCTAGCACAAAGCAGGCTATAAAAAATAAAAGACCAAGTGATGAAATTTTAGCTTTTATTGCGACAGAAAAATATCAAAATTTCAGAAATGAACGCCTTAAAATGGCTAGTGAAATTTTAAAACATATTGATAAGAATAAATTTATAGCTGATTATGCAAAAGCTTTTGATGATATATTGGCGATAACAAACGATGAGACAATTCGAAATTTTATCCAAGGGGAAACAAATGGAACAAAATAGATATGATGATGGCAGAAATGCCTTAGGTAAATTTGGGAAAATTTTTAAAAAAACCGCTCCCGCGCAAATTTATTTTGATTATATGGGAGAGAATATTCTTGTCAAAACTTCGTGGATAGGTGGTAGTGATGATAACTTTGATAAAGTAGCTTAAAATTTTAAAATTTGAAATTTTAGGAATTTTAAATTTTAAAATTTCAAGCCAAAAACTGGAATTTTAAAAATTCAGATTTAAAGGAATTTTATGAAAAAGCTGATTTTAGGGATACTGTGCGGGATTTTATTTAGCGTAAATTTTGTGATTGCAGATAGTTTAAATTTGGAAAATTCAAATTTTGCGGTATCAAAATTTTCACAAACCAATTTAGATGATAAAACCATAAAAGAGCTTGAAAAATACGATAGAAATGTTCGAAATACCCCAAAAACAGAGCAAGAAAAAGCCGAACTAGAAAGACTTGTAGAGGCTATTTTAAATGTTGATTATGATAAAACAAAGGAGATTTTGGATAATAGTCCTAGTTTGATAAATTTAAACGCCAAGCCCTTTACAACGCCGATTAGCGCGTGGTTTTATAGTTTTATTAATTACAAAGTCAAAAGAGTAGAATTTGATGAAAAAATGTTTAATCTTTTAATGAGTTACAAGCCCGAGCTTTATGCTAACGATTTATTGCCATTTATGATAACTATGAACAAAAATATCGAAGATAATAGGACTTTGGAGCTTTTGCAAATTATGCAAAAAGAAGGTTTAAATTTAAATTTAGAATTCCCTAAAATTCTAAACACAGAGAAACTGCCAATTTATCTAATAACCGAAGCTTTGGCTACGAAAAAGTTCAACACTATGGAATTTTTGATTAAAAATGATGCAAAATCGCCTGTTTATAATGGGCTTGGGGTTACGATAGGCTTCCAAATCGCATATTTTTTTGAAGAAAATGGATTAAAAATAGACACTAAAACCACTGTAAGCGAGAAACAAAAAGAGCTGGCAAATTCGCAAAAATATATGAATTTTAAAGATAAACAATTTGAATTTTTGAATTTATATTTAAACAATGGCGGAGATATTTCGACGCTAATTTTAGCAGAAATCGGATTTAAATATCTAGGAGATACCGACGGGCTAGAAAGATTAAAAAAGCTAGGATATAAAGAGCGTTGCGATAATAACGGAAAAAATTGCAATAGCAAGAAATAAATTTTAAAATTTGAAATTTTGTGAATTTTAAATTTTTTGACCCACAGATTGCTTCAAAACTGCGTTTTATCGCAATAACAGATTAAAGAAAAATGAAAATTTTATGTTTTCTACCGATGAATTATCGTTTTTTTGCAATGAGAATTGTAAAAATTATTTGCACAATCAATGGAATTTGCGCTAAAATTTAGCGAAATTTAAAGGATTAAAATGCAAACAACTCTTGCTTTGGCATTTCTTGGCTTTTTGCCACTTTTGTGGATAATTTCGCTTTGTTTTTTGATTTATTATATTTTTAGATTTGCGCGCACACCGAATTTTAGCGACCAAAGAGCGTATTACAAAAGGCGAATAAAAAGTGCGCTTTGCATTTTTGCGATAGTTTTGCCGATATTATTTTGTTTAACATATATTTTTTGCGTTTTTATGAAATAAATTCTATTAACCAAAGCTTTAAAATTTTACTTTAAAATGGCTGTTTTATAAGCAAAATTTGGCTAAAATCATTAGTTTTTAAATTTACAAATTATGGGAAAATTTATGATAAAAATTATTTTTTTAGATGTCGATGGTTCGCTCACTGACGGCGCGCTGTATCACGCAGAGAGTGGCGAGACGATGAAGAGATTCGATGTCAAAGACGGCTTTGGGATCCAAGAGTGGCAAAGGTGCGGTCTTTACGCTGCCATAATCACAGGCAAAAGCTCGCAAATCGTGGCAAATAGGGCAAAAGAGCTTAAAATTCCTTTTGTTTTTCAGGGCGAAAAGGACAAATTTGGCAGAGCTAGCGAAATACTTGCGGAGCTCGGGCTCGATTTTAGCGAGGCTGCGGCGATTGGTGATGATTTAAACGACGCGAAACTGCTAAACGCTGTTGGCATGAGTTTTAAACCAAGCGACGCGCTAAACTCGCTAAGCGCAGATTACACGCTAAATGCGCGTGGCGGGCACGGAGCGGTGCGCGAGATGATTGAAATCTTAGTCGATAAAAACAATATGCGAGAGATTTGGAACTCTAAATGGTTATAAAAATTTTCTATGTCGTAATCGCGATTTTTAGCGTCGCTATGGTGTTTTTGAGCGTGCAAACTCCGTATTTCGAGGAGATGTTTAAGGAAAATTTAAATGTTTCAAATCTCGAAATGCAAGGCGTGAGAGATTATCAAGTGGGCGAGAAAATCAGTGGCGAATTTAGGGCGAAAAACGGGATTCGCTACAAAGATCGCGATGAATTTTACGAATTTGACGCTGTGATTTTAGATGATATAAATCACACGATTAGCTCAAATTTAGCCGTTAAAAAGGGCGATAATATCAAATTTAGCGGTTCGGCGCATTACCGCAACAGCGACGAAATAGATTACAAATCTGAGCAAATCACCTACAATCTCAAAAACAAAATCGTTCGCTCAGATGTGCCATACACCCTAACTCAGGGCGAAAACAAAGTAACTGGCGAAAAAATCAGTTACGATACAAAAAATAAAAAAACAAACTCAAAAGGAATTCACGCATGGTATTACACGCAGGACAAAAATTCATCAAATTAGCGATTTTTTCATCACTTTTGGCTTGTATGAGCGCATTTGGCGCACCTGAGCTAGTCGAGGTTACGGCGGATAATTTTTTCGCTGACGAGGTCAAACAAATAAGCACTCTAACTGGCAATGTAAAGATAAAAAAAGGCTCGTATGATACGCTAACTTCGGATAAGGTTACGATTTATTTCGACGCCAAAAAGCAACCCACAAAATATGTCGCCACAGGAAATGCGAAATTTAAGGTGCTAGTAAATGATAAACACTACGACGGACAGGGCGCAGTGCTGACATACACGCCAGGAGTCGAGACATACACGCTCGAAGGAAACGCGCATTTGCACGAAACTGAGACCAAAAAAGAGGTCTTTGGCGAGCAGATTGTGGTCAATCGCACCAAAGGCACCTACGAAGTCAAATCCGCGCCAAGTGGTGGTTCTGGCAAAAAGCCTGTGAGATTAATCTTTCAAGTAGAAGATCAGCAAAAATGATAAACATAAACGACGCGAAATTTATAACTTCCGCCGCAGGGATTGCCGATAGCCCAGAGTTTGCGATGAGCGAGGTGGCGTTTTTGGGGCGCTCAAATGTGGGTAAATCCAGCCTGATAAACGCTTTAACTCAGCGCAAGGGGCTAGCCAAATCAAGCTCGACGCCGGGCAAGACGCAACTTGTGAATTATTTCGAAGTAAAATTTGGGCAAAAATTTAGCGAAAATGAAAAATTTGATGAAGCTTTGGCAAATTTAGGCGAGAATTTTTCGCTTATGTTTGTGGATTTGCCGGGTTTTGGATACGCAAAAGTGTCGAAAAAAATGCACTATATCTGGCAGAAAAATTTGGACGAATTTATCAAAAACCGCCCAAATATCAAGCTTTTTGTCCATTTGATAGATTCACGCCAATTCGATTTGGATATTGATAAAAATTTGCGCGAGTATGTGGAGAGCTTTTTGCGGGGCGATCAGCAAATTTTGCGCCTTTATACGAAAGCTGACAAACTAAATCAAGCTGGGCGCGCAAAATTGCTTAAAAGCGATCCTGGCGCACTTTTTGTTTCGACGCTAAAAGGTTCTGGCATAGCCAAAGCGCGCGAATTAATCATAAAAAAGGCGTTTGGACTATGATAGTGCTAGAAAAACCGCGTCTGTGCGACATAGGCGCAATGCAAGAAATGATAAAAGCCGAAGTCGAAAGCGGTGTGATTTTGCCTAGAAGCGACGATGAGATCGCCACATATATCCGCTCATACACGCTAGCGTATGTCTGCGATGAGGCGTGCGCCAAGCCAGAAAATACTGAGCCGAAATTTGATAGTGCAAATTTAGGGGCAAATTCTAGTGAAATTTCAAATCAAAATTCCCAAATTTGCGCCTCTTACACGCAGTATTTCGCCCAAAAACCACAAAACGCCGAACTTGCAGGATATGCGTCTTTGAAAATTTTCAATGCAGATCTTGCAGAAATTCGCTCTTTTGTCGTCTCGCCGAAATTTCGCAGGCGAGGAATCGGCTCAAAAATCGTCAAAGCTTTATTAGACGAGGCGAAATTTTATGGCTTAAAAAATGTCTTTGCACTAACTTATCAAAAGCATTTTTTCGAGCAAAACGGCTTTAAAGAAATCAGCAAAGACGAGCTTCCAGCCCAAAAAATTTGGGCAGATTGTATATCTTGCAAAAAGTTTCCAGTATGCAACGAAGTCGCGGTAATTTATACCTTATAGTCGATTTTGCCCTGAGCTTTGGCGTCGCGTTTTATCTGCTTTTAAGCGTGATGTATCGGGGACTGCCACCACTTTTGGGGTTTTTTTTCGTGACTTTGGTGGTGCTGAAATTCGAGCATGAAAACAAATTTAAAAAATACAATTTCGCTTACTATTTTGCGATTTTTTATCTATTTTGCGCCGAGCAAATTTACGGATTTAACCTATTTAGCATTGCGCTAGCTTACATTATTTTTTACACTTTTATCTATGAATTTAGCCTGCGAAATATCAAATTCCGCAACTTTTTGCTAGCTTTGTATGTGCTAATCGCTTATGCGCTGATTTTGGGGGTAAATGGCGCGATTTCGTATATCAAAAAAGCTGATGCTATGAGTGTGGGAAGTGAGTATTTAAGCTATATCGTGGTCGATATTTTGCTTAGTTTGCTCTTTTTTAAGGGGCGATTTGTATGAGGCTAAAATTTGTCTTTTTCTTTGTTTTGGCGTTTTTTACCATGCTTTTGGTTAGGGTGTATTATCTAGCTATCAAATCAAACGAATTTTACGAGCAAATCGCCAAAAACAATGTCATCTCGACCGAGTATATCCCGCCTGTGAGGGGGCAGATACTAGACGCCAAAAATCGCCCGCTAGCGATTAATAATATCGGATTTTCGCTTTTGATTGCGCCACATTTAAAAGATAGCGCGCTGGACGCTGAGCTAGCAAATATCAGCAAATATTTCGCGGATTTAAACACTACGCAAATGCGCAAAATTTACAAGGACGAAGACTCGGTTTATAACCAAAATTTTATCGAAGTCGTTAAATTTTTGGATTACAACGAAACAATCACGCATTTTGCGAATTTAAATCTGCACGAAAATATCCGTGTCGAGCCTGCTTCGCAACGCTACTATCCGCACAATCATCTCGCCTCGCATATCATCGGCTATGTCGGACGCGCAAATAAAAAAGATATCAAATCCAACCCTCTCTCAGCCCTTACTGGATATAACGGCAGAAGCGGTGTGGAGGGATATTATAATGAAATTTTACAGGGCAAAAGGGGCGAGCGCAAGACTAAGGTAACCGCGCTAAATGAGGTTGTCGAGGAAATTTCATACGAGGAGCCAAGTAGTAGCGAGATTTCGCTGACGATTGATTTGGAATTCCAAAGATATTTAGAGGAAATTTTCAAAGACAAAGACGGCGTGGCGATTGTGATTGATCTAAAAGACGGCGCGATACTGGGCGCTGGAAGCTTCCCCGAGTATAATCTAAACACCTTTGTGGGCGGAATTTCGCAAGCCCAGTGGGACGAGCTAATCAAAGATCCGCGCCACCCATTTACAAACAAGCTCGTAAATGGCCTCTATCCGCCAGGCTCGGTAATCAAAATGGCTGTTGGAATGAGCTTTTTAAACAGCGGCAAGATTAATGAGAATTGGAGCGCGTTTTGCGGTGGTGCGATTGAGCTTGGAGGGCGCAGATTTAGGTGTTGGAGTAGTGGAGGGCACGGCAGAGTGAGCCTAGTACAGGCTATCAAAAGTAGCTGTGATATATATTTTTACGAAGGCTCGCTGATCGTGGGGATTGATTATATGTCAGCTTACCTTAACCGCATGGGATATGGCGTGAAAACGGGCGTGGATTTGCCGAACGAATTCGTAGGCACTATGCCAAATAAGGCGTGGAAAATGCAGAAATTCAAACGCCCATGGTATCAAGGCGAGACCGTAAATGCCTCAATCGGTCAAGGCGATGTGCTAGTAACGCCTATGCAAGTAGCCAAAAACACAGCCCAAATCGCCACAGGCAAGGCGATAATCCCGCATTTTTTAAAGAGCATTGACGGCGAAGAGATTAGCTTCGAGCCGGGCGAGCTTTTCACTCCGGCTGAAAAAAACCAACTTCCGCTTGTAAGGCGCGGTATGTATGAGGTAGGAAATAACCCAAACGGCGGAACTGCGTATAAAATCATGAAAGACGCTGTCGTCCCGCTCGCGGTCAAAACAGGCACCGCGCAGGTCGTAGGACTATCTCAAAAGACAAACAAACGCTTAAAAGAGTCGCAAATGGATTATTTCCACCGCTCGCATGCGTGGATGACGAGCTTCGGCCCGTATGAAAATCCAAAATACGCTGTCACGGTGCTAGTCGAGCAC
>JAGBJQ010000065.1 GCA_017934385.1 Campylobacter sp.
AAAGTCTATCTTTGATAAAATCAAGCAATTTATTACTATCTAATCCCGGATATTGCACCGCTACATTTTCAACTAACGCCTTAATATCCAAATTTAACCCCAAATTTTGCACGATTTTGATAATTCCAGCGGCCGCGCGACGCAGTGCGTAAGGGTCTTTGTTTCCGCTTGGAATTTTATTGATGCTAAATAGACCTGCTAGGCTTTCAAATTTCGTAGCAACCCCCACGAGCGACGAAAACACGCCAGTAGGAAGCTCGCTGTCCTCGGAATTTGGCAGGTATTGCTCATAAATCGCGCGCGAGATTAGCTTGTCTTTGCCCGCATGCGCGGCGTAGTAGCTTCCCATAATGCCTTGAAGCTCACTAAATTCGCCCACCATAGTGCTAAGTAAATCTGCTTTACTAAGCATTATCGCCTCTTCTAGCGCGCTAGTATAATCCCCACCAAACTCGGCTCTTAGCTCTTTATCCCAAAATTTAGCAATCTCTTTTGCGACAGAGATTTCACGGACTTGCTTATCATAAATCGAGCCAAGCCCGCTTAGATACGAAACGCTTTTTAGTTTTTCTGGATTTAGCCCTGATTTTAGATCGCTTTGCCAAAAAAACATCGCATCGCTCAATCTTGCGCGCAAAACTTTCTCATTTCCACGCACGATTAGGCTGTTATCATCGGTGATTGCATTGCTTGCGACGACGAAATGATTACTTAGTTTGCCCTCTTTAAAAACTGGAAAATAGCGTTGATTTTCCTTCATCGAAGTGATGATTACCTCTTTTGGCACTGCCAAAAATTCAGCCTCGAAACTGCCAAGTAGCGCGGTTGGGTGCTCGGTAATGGCGACAACCTCGCTTAGCAAATCCTCGTCGATTTCGATTGTAACGCCATTTGCGCTCTCGATTTCTTTAAATTCGGCTAGGATTTTTTCTTTGCGTTTTTGCGCGCTTAAAATCACGCCGTGTTTTTCCAAAAGCGCAAAGTATTCCTCTGCGCTAGTAAATTTCACCTTTTCATAACCAAAGCTTCTGTGTGGGAAAAATGCTAGCTCGCTTTTTACGCCGTAAATTTCAAACTCCACGCTATCATTTCCTAGCAAGCAAGCCACACTTCGAAGTGGGCGGATAAACTCGAATTTGCCCTCGCCCCAGCGCATAGCTCTACCGAAATTTAAACTACCCAAAAACTCCTCAATCATCGCACCTAGCACGCTTTTGCTAGGCTCGCCTTTTTGCACACTTTCGAAATATAAAACCTCTTTGCCGTCAATTTCTTTAAATTTGAGTTCGTTTTCACTAATTCCACATTTGCTAGCAAAACTTAGCGCGGCCTTGCTCCATGCGCCATCTTTTAGGGCGACTGATTTTGGCGCGCCGGTTTGGACGATGAGGCTGTCGCTTTGTGTGCTAGCGAAATTTTCGTGGCAGATGACAAATCTGCGAGGGGTAAATTCGAAGCTAAATTCGCTTTGCAATCGGTATTTTTCCAAAACCGCACTCCATTTTGGCGCAATGTTTTTGTATTCCTTCAAAAACGGGATTGCTGGGAGTTCTTCGACTCCAATTTCAATAAGTAATTTCATTTTTTTCTTCCTTTTCTTGATTTCGTTTATTATTTTTTTCTATCATTTGTTTGTTAAACCCGATGACCAAAAACGCCATAAACAGCACAAATGCGGTCATCATAAGCAGATGTATCATTGAACTATAAACTCCTTTTGCTCATCATAAATCGTAAAATACGCATTGTTAAATTTTGCGTTTTTTTGATTTTTGATTTTGCCTTTTTTGGAATAAATTTTATATTTTCGCCCATTTACCACGATTTGCCCGTCCGTCACATCGCCCCAAATTTGCGCTACGACATCGCCCGGAGAAATGGTGTGATAGTTAATCTCTTTTAGCGTGTATTTTTCGATACTGCCGATATTTCCGTGGTTTTTGAGGATTTTTGCCTCGCTAAGCTCGAATTTTTTCCTATAAATTTTAGCTTTTTGCACGGCAAGATCTAGCCTATCGCCCACGCTAACGCCACTTAGCCCATACACAAACACGCCCTTGCTACCTTGTGAAATCGCGCTTCCGTGCTTGTCAGTGTAGGTTACGACTGCGTTTTTTAGGATAAATGGGGCAGAATTTACATCGCCGTAAATTTCAGAAATTTGCGCCTCTTTTAACTCTAAATTTGGGTTTTGCACGGCTAAGCTTTTGGGTTTGTTTGGTGAAATTTTTTCACTGCTTAAAACAAAGCTAAGCGCGATATGATCGGAGCTTTGTGCCGCGCTTTCGGCCTTAAACGAGCCTTTTTTATAGCCAAATTTTGCCTTGCCAAAAAAATCATCGCTAAGTAAAATATGATCTAACAAAGCTCCGCTATCGTGGGATTTGCACGCGATTAGTTTATTTGTGAAGCAGACATTATCGCTCCACAAATCGACAAATTTGCCCTCGCCCAAAATTTCGTTTAAAAGCGAATTTTTGCCAATGCCGGTATTAAAATCGCCCAAAATCACGCTATTTTTTTTGTTTTTTATGATTTTTGCTAAAAAATCAAAACTCTTTTTTCTATCCCCGATAGGATTGCGCGCTGAGAGCATGTGCAGGGCATAGACGCTAAATCTCGCCCCCTCAAACTCAAAATCCGCTCTTAATATATCACGAGTTTTGACACTACTCATGCGGTAATACTCGCTCGAAATTATCGGGATTTTTGATAGCAGCGCCACGCCAGCTGGGGCTGATTTGGGGTTTGAAAATTTATAAAATTTATACTGCGTTTTGTTGGCAAGAGCTTTTAAAACGCCTTCGTTTTCAATCTCTTGAAGTGCGATTATATCGGCGTTTATCTCTAAAATTTCGCTCGCAATTTTATTTAATTTTTCTTGATATTTTGCCTTGTTCCATTTGCCTGATTCCAAACGGAAATCCTCGTATTCGTTGCCGTTGTTTTCGCCGTCAAAGAGGTTTTCGACATTGTAAGTGGCGATTTTCAGCTCTGCGCCAAAGAGTGCGAGTGCGACGAAAAGAAGGGCTAAAATTCGCAAATCTCGCTCCTAAAATCAAATTCGCCCAGATTTTGGCGAATCGCCTCATAAGTAATAATGCCCACGCTCGTGGCCAAATTTAGACTTCGCCCAAGCGCAGTCATGGGAATTGTTATACAATTTTCACGATTTATTCTCATTATATCAAGTGGCAGACCATGACCTTCTGCGCCAAAAAATATAAAATCGCCCTCCCTAAATTTTGCCTCGTAATACAGCTTGTTTGTCTTGGTCGTAGCGAAGAAAAATCGCTCTTTGTGCGCCTCGTTTGCCGCGTAAAATTCGTCCCAGCTCTCCCAAACCCTCAAATCCAAATTCGCCCAGTAATCAAGGCCAGCTCTACGCAAATGCTTATCATCAATGACAAAACCAAGCGGTTTTATTAGGTGCAATCTACTGCCACAATTCACGCACATGCGCCCAATCGAGCCTGTGTTTGTGTGGATTTCGGGATTTACTAAAACGATATTAAACATCAAGCCTTCCTTATTAATTCAAACCGATGATTTTACTAAAAACTCTCTAAATTTACGCTTTTAGTTACACATACCAAGAAAACCCCAGCATTCAGTCCATAGTCTATTGACCCTAATGATATTTTCTTGTGGATATAAAACAATCTCATAGCCCTTTTTATGCCAAATTTGAGTCTTTGTATCACTGATAGAAGTAATATCTAAATTTTTCTTAGAACCAAAAACCAAAAACTCTTTATTTCCCTTAACATGCCCCAAATAGCTAAAATTTGGTGCCGCAAAAGATGATTTTAAATCAGCTAAGTTATTCGCATCTGCAACACAATTTGTTTTTTCAATTTGTTTATATCCGTTATTTTCTAGTTTGCTTGGCGTTATACCATGACTTTTATCGAGCCTGATATAGCTTACATAGCAAATATCGGTTGCACTATCAGAAAGATCTGTCTGCCATTTTCTACGATATAAAAGCAATTCTTCTGGTTTAGCTTCACTTAACATTCTAACTTCTTCTAAATTATCATGCCTAGCACCGATAAATTCACGATATGGCTGAGAAATAGAACTAATAGTATAAAAAGCAATAATATACAATACTAGCAATAAAATTAAAATTACTATTAAAATACAAACCCATTTTATTAATTTAAGCAATAACCTAAATATTTTCATTTTATCTTTCCTTTAAATATTTTTTGATTTCGTCTTTTTGGCGGCGTTTGATTTCATTTGCGATTTCTTTACCCTTAAATCCGTCATTTATAACGGCTTCGCTTCCTACTTTTGAAATAAATTTTTGCTCATACACTCCAAGTGCTTTGGCGCGATTTATGCGAGTTTGGTTATACGCACCCAGCCACGAATTTATCGGCATTTGCAGTGAAATTTGCATTAATTTTTCATTATCAATTTTTTTATAAAAAGGCTCGATTAAAATGCGCTTAAAATGCGAATTTAGCTTTAAATTTTCTAAAATTTGCTTTTTGTCTAAATTTAGCAAATTTAAAACAGCGTATAAAAAAAACGCCTCGTCGCTTACAAATTTTCGCCCATTATCGATAAAATTTGCGATTTTTGCGCACCGCTCCCGCGAAATTTGCACGCCAAAAATTTTTTCAAACAGCCCCAAATCGTGCAAGATTACTAGCCCCAAACCCTGAAATTTAGCCCTAAAAAGCTTGATTAGCTCAGCGCAAATCCGCTCCACACTCAAATCAGAAGTATCGATTTGGCGCATTAACTCCAAACTTTTTGGCTCGATATCGAAGCTAAACCGCGCCGCAAACTGCACCCCACGATACACTCTTAGGCTATCTTCGACGAAGCTTTTTTCATCGACAACGCGCAAAATTCGGGCTCTTAAATCATTTAACCCGCCGTAAAAATCCAGCACCTCGCCACTAAAAATATTTATCATCATCGAATTTATCGTAAAATCCCTGCGCCTAGCACCAATTTTTTCGTCATTTGCAAGGGTTACTTCAAAGGCTTTGTGCCCCACTCCGACCTTGTTTTCGGTGCGAGGCAGAGCAATGTCGAAATTGTGAAATTTATAGACGAAAAACTGCTTTCCAGTCCCAAGTGCGCCAAGCTCGCCCATAATTTCGCTAAATTTTTGCGGATTTATATCATAAACTTCGATGTCGATGTCGCCACTTTCGCGCCCCAAGAAAAAATCGCGCACGAAACCGCCGACGAAATACGCTCTTTTTGTATGTTTTTTAAGAAGGTCGAAAATAGCGATAAAATCGCTATTTTGATAGATTTTCAAGTCTGTTTTCGATACTCGCAAGTAAAAATTCCATAAATTTCAAATTCAGCTCGACCCTAGCCTCGATATCTGTGCTATCGAAGGAATTTAGCCCCTCAAAAAGCACCAATATCCGCTCCCTAACCGCGCTTAAAAATGCCACCTCATCGCTATTTGCGCTAGCCTTGCTTTTAGGAGCATTAAAATTCATCTCGCTAAAATTCAAGCTATCATCATCGCCTAAATTTTGCGCAATCTCGTCGCTGTTTAAATCAGCGCTCAATTCATCGTTTGAGTGCTCGATAAACTCAGCAAAACTCACCGCGCTAGCAGAATTTTGCGAATTTTGCACCTGTTTTTGCGCTTTAATTTCGCTTTTTACAGCGTTAATGATATCGTTAAATTCGTTCTCATAATCCATTTATTAGCCACCTTTTAAGCTCACGATTTTTATGCCCGCCAGGACTTAGGAAAATCTCGCTCATTTGCATATTTACACCGCTTTTTATCCTGTGATTTAATCTCACTCTGGCAAATGCCACCATCGCGTCGCTATCGTTTGGATCTACGCGCAAGAGCGTGCGCGCAAGCGCCAAAGCGCCGTAAAAATCGCCCTCGCGCTCCATTTTTAGGATTTCTTCTATCGCTTCGCCCATTTTGCGCCCAGATTAAAATTTATGCGTATAATCGCTGATAATAGAGCCAATTTCGCTTGTCGAGCAGATCTCTTTGGCGTCAAATTTCGCTATATCTTTGGTGCGGTATCCATCTCGCAAGACCGATTTCACGGCGTTTTCGATACACTGCGCCGCTTCGGCCTCATTAAATGCGTATCGTAGCATCATCGCAGCACTCATTATGGTTGCGATCGGATTTGCGATTCCTTGACCTGCGATATCAGGCGCAGAGCCGTGAATCGGCTCGTAGATTCCTACCTTGCCACCGATACTAGCACTCGGAAGTAACCCAATCGAGCCACAAATCATACTCGCCTCATCGCTTAAAATATCGCCGAATAAATTCTCAGTTAGTAGCACATCGAACTGCTTAGGATCGCGCACGAGTTGCATTGCAGCGTTATCGACATACATTTGCTCGATTGAGACTTCTGGGTATGATTTTGCCACCTCTGCAACTACTTCGCGCCAAAGTTGGCTTGTTTCTAGCACATTTGCCTTATCGACTAGGGTTATTTTTTTGCCCCGTTTCATCG
>JAGBJQ010000066.1 GCA_017934385.1 Campylobacter sp.
AAATCAGGCTCAGCATCGGCTGTGCTAGGCGCGGTGCAAATGGCGGTAGCTGGGCTAATCGCCGCAATCGTGGGAGCTGTCGGCGCAAATCACCCATTTTCGCTAGCTGTGGTAATGGCGATTTGCATTTTCCTAGGATACGGCGTATATCTGTGCGCAAATAAAAAATTCACTAAAAATTTAAAGCGCAAATTTAGCTAAATTCGCAGAATTTTAAAATTTATGAAATTTTGCCAAAACACTGCGCCAAAATTTGTGTTCCTTTCAGGGCAGTGTTTCAAAATTGCGTTAGCGTGTGAAAAAAGATAAGATTAAAAATTTGGATAAATTTAACCAAATTTAGGCGAAATTTCGCCTAAATTTAGCCATAAATTTTATTCACGCACGAAAAATGCGTTTTGAAGTGAGCCGCTGGCGATGAAATCGCGCGCCTCGCTTTCGCTTTTAAATCCGCTTAAAAATACCCTATAAATCGGCGCGCCGTCTAGGTCGAACTCGCGCATTACGCTAGGATATCCGTGCAGAGCGTCGTTTTCTCGCGTGAAGCGTGCTGCGCCAGATTGGTTTCTAAACGCTCCGATTTGCACCATAAAATTTCCGCCCACAATCGTCGCATTTGGCGCGCCTTTTTTGATAGTTTGACCATAAAATCCCACGACTTCGAGCTTCACAGGAGCCGTGCCTTTGGCGAAGACACCGACTTTATTGGCTGCGCTTTTGCTAAGGTCGATTACGCGCCCGCTCACAAATGGTCCGCGGTCGTTTATGCGCACGGTCGCAGTTGCGCCAGTGTCGCGGTTGGTGACCTTGACCATGGTGTTCATCGGGTAGGTTTTGTGCGCGGCGGTCATGGCGTTCATATCGTAAATCTCGCCATTGCTTGTCTTTTTGCCGTTAAAGCCCGGTCCATACCAGCTAGCAATGCCACTTTGTGTATCGCCGATACTGACCTGCTCGGGATAGTAGGTTTTGCCATTTATCTTGTAAGGGCGCATGGTTGCAGGCGAGTTTTTGCCGATTTTAGGAGCTTTTGAGCCTGAACTTGGACTAGATGACGGATAATTTCTGTGTGATGAAAAACACCCAGCAAAGATTAGCGCGACAAGCGCGCTAAAAATTATTGATTTTTTAAAATGCAAAATTTACTCCGAATTTAAAATTTGAGATCAAACGCCATTGCGACTGTGCGGATTTTTTCGTCAGTTTTAGAGGCAAATGTCGGAGTGGTTTTTTCGATCTGTTCGACCTTGATCACATGCTCGTGCTGAGGCTTAAATTTCGCAAAACTTAGCTTTGGACGATTTTTGATAAGGTTTGGTTCATACGCCTGAAAATCGCCTCTGCTTAGGACAAATTCACTATATTTGCTCTCTGGGATATAGAAAAAATACTTGCCGTTGCTAGGCGATACGCCGTTTGTAATGTGTGCATTGTAACTATTCATTTGGGTTTGCGAAATGCCGATTTGTTTGGCGATCGCGCTTAGCTTCGTGCCTGGGGCTACGGCAATGCGTTTTAGCGCCCACGGCTCGTTTTCGAATCTTAGCACCTTTTGCATACTATCGCTTTGGGCGATGTAGGCGAATTTGATAATGCGCTTGATGAAATTTTTGGTCTCTTTTGGCAGTGCATTGCTAGAAAGTAGGGTGCCTAAATCATCGTTTCCAGCCGCTTTTATGGCTCTACTCATACAGCCTTCGCCGCAATTATACGCCATTAGGGCAGTGTACCATTTGCCAAAATTTTGTCTTAAATGCAAAATATACGAAAACGCCGCGTCTGTCGAGGCTGCGGGATCTCTGCGCTCATCTACATGCGTATCTATGCGCAGGCCGAAATTTTTGGCAGTTGTAGGCATGAGTTGCCACATACCGCCTGCTTTGGCGTGCGAAGTAACGGTGTTTTTGAGGTGAGATTCTACCATAGCAAGGTAGAGCAAAAACTCAGGCGCTTCAATGCTTTCGATTTCGGTTTTTACCAAAAAGGCATTGTGAGCTTGTGAAGTGATGATGTCTTTGAATAATTTTTTATCCGAAGAATCGATAGAGCGGTAAATGTCAGCGACGACTTTTTGGCTTGAAAGGTTGTTTTCTATGCCAAATTCGTTCATAATATAGTCGTGATTTACCCGTGAAATTTTTGACTGGCTAGCGTGCGCAAAACCTGCGAAAATTAGCATCAAAAAAATGATTTTAATGACTCTCATTAATCTCCTTTAATTTGATTTGCAAAAAGTCTGTAAGCATTTTGCGTAGTGATATTTTTAATCAATTCTACATCTTTATCCAAAATTTCGGCTATCTTATCCACGACAAGGCTCGTGAAGGCTGGCTCGTTGCGCTCGCCTCTGTGAGGGTGCGGAGTAAGATATGGCGCGTCTGTTTCGACGACGATTTTATCAAGTGGAAGTTTTGGTAAAATTTCGACTAAATTTTTTGCGTTTTTAAATGTCAAAACACCACCAATTCCAAAATAAAATCCAAATTCGCTTAAATTTGCGAGTAGTGGGCTTGCATTGTAGCAGTGCAAAACACCGCCATTTAGCCCATTTGCGTGAGTTTTTAAAATTTGATAAGCGTCTTCGTTCGCGTCTCTAATATGCACGATTAGTGGTAAATTTAGCTCTTTGGCAAGCTCAATTTGTGCCAAAAAAATCTCTTTTTGGCGTGCTTTTTCGCTAGATTTTTCCTCGTCGCTAAGGCCATTTAAGCGATAATAATCCAAACCGCACTCGCCCACACCAACGCATTTTGAGTCGTTTGCGAACTCTTTTAGCGTATTAATGTCAAATTCATCTATTTCATAAGGATGCACGCCCACAGCGAAGAATACATTTGTATAAGTGTGAGAAATCTCCCTAGCGCGCGCCAAATCCGACATAC
>JAGBJQ010000067.1 GCA_017934385.1 Campylobacter sp.
AAAGTTAAAATTTTATCAAGTGTTTTATTTGTGATTTTGTTAATACATTTATGCTTATTGTATTTATTAAATTTAAAAGTAAATATAGCCGATATATACTGCTATAATTTAAGCGATGATGAGCTTTTGCAAAGTTATCTCAATAAAGCTTTTCTTGATAAGGTAAATTATGATGATAGGGGTAGCAGACCACCAATATTTTATATGATAAAAGAAAATCCGACAACAGATGAAATTTTATATACTTTAAAAGATATTGTGGAAAATGATATAAATAAAACCAAACGAATATCTAGGAAAGAATACAAAGATGTTATTAAAGAATACGAGAGAATAGAAAGCCTAGATATTTTTGAAGCCTTGTCTAGGCATTATACAATAACAGATATTTCAGAAGAAGTTATAATCAATTATAGATGGGATAAAGATAAAAAAATAAAATACAGCGACAAACGACATGTTATTTTTCCAATAAATCAGGCAATAATAGTTTATAATGATAAAACAAATCCTTATATGGATATATATGGTTCCGATAGTTTTAAATTAAACAGAGACGATAAGTGCGTTTTTGTTAAACAAAATAGTTTAGATACATTTTATACCCATTACAAAGAGTATGACATAGTAGATAATAATAAAACAGAAAGTTTTTATCGTAATCATATTTGGGAGCTAAAAAACATAATAGCTCACGATTTGGCTTATCACATGGCAGATAAGATAAATTTAGAACATAGCGATGAAAAGAAAATTTTTAGTTTTTACGGCTTACTCCACAAGTGTGTAAAAATAGATAATTGTGGAAATTTCGATTATAAAAATAACTTTGTAAGATAATAATTTTTAATAAAAATTTTAACACAGCTTTATTTTTTGTTACAGCTTCGATTTTTTATAAAATTCTTGCAATGCCAAATTTAGACATTGCAAGAAAATCTATTTGAGCGAAATCAAATCCAGCGGGTTTATGTGGTAGTTTTGTTGCGTTACTTCAAAGGTTAAATCCGAGCTAATTCTGCCGATTGTGTAGCCCTTTTTGACCGAAGAGCCCACGCGCACAGTGTTTGGGATCTGATTTAAATGTGCATAAATCGTGTGGATTCCACCCGCATGCTCGATAATGACGACCTTATCTAGCACGGCTGTTTCTTTGGCAAATACAACCTTGCCAGCTAGCACAGCTTTTACCTGCGTGTCGCCACTTTTCGAGCCTAGCACGATATTTTCGTTAAAAAGCTTGATATTATACACAGGATCGCTGTAATTGCCAAATTTACGCTTCACATACGCCCCGTCAAGCGGTGCAGAGGTTTTCGCGCCGGTGTATTTTTTCACGCGAGAGGATTGGTAGCTAGATCCGTATTGTTTTACCTTGGTGTTGATTTTGCTAACTCTCTCATCGGCTGGCTCGCTAGGCTCAGATTCGGGCTCTGGCTCAAATTTAGGCGCAGGCGGAGCTTCTTTGCCAGCTTTTTTGGCGGCGGCTTTTTGTTTTTCATACTCTTTTTTCTTGGCTTCAAGCTCTTTTTGTTTGGCTTCTTTTTCTTTTTTCTTTTGCGCTTCTAGTTTGGCTATGCGTTCCTTTTCCGCTTTTTCAGCTTTTTCGCGCTCTTCTTTATCATCAATGATTTTAAGCTCAGCCAAGGTCTTGGCAATCGCGTCTTGCTCGGCGTTTAGCTTTTCGAGTTGTGCGATATAGCTATCTTTGTTTTTTTGCAGGCTAGCTACTTTTTCTTTTTGTGCGTTTTGCTTTTCGCTCAAATTTATCTTTTTTTGGCTATAACTTTCCATATTTTCGTTAATTTGAGCGATTTTTTTGTTTTGTTCGTCGATGAAATTTTTATTATTTTCATAATCCTTCATTAGCTTATTTAGCTCGCTATTCATCACACTCTCTAATCCGCCTAAAACCTCGCTAGCCACGATAGAATCAGGCGTAACGCTGGAATTTGTGTCGCTGATGAGATCAAATGAGAGCTCTTGGGAGATGATTTGGACGATTTTATTTTCTAGCTCGCTTTGCACGCTAAGCAAGGTTGCGTTTTGTTTTTTGAGATTTTCTAGCTCTTGCTCTTCGTTTGCGTATTTTTCTTTTAGCTCCTCGATATTTTGACTAAGCTCTTTTATCTCGTTTTCACGCTTTTTAAAATCGTTTTGTTCTTGCACGATTAAATCGGCGATTTCATCGATTTTTTTAGACAGCCTCATCTCCTCTTGTTTTGAGGTTTTTAGCTCTTTGTTGCTTTGGGCGATTTTTTCCTTCGTAGTCGGTGCGCCGTATGCGAAAAACGCAAGCGCGCACAGTATCATCAAACGCTTCATTGTGATTTTTTACCACTTACTTCTAGCATTACAAATGTAACTGCGATAAATGTCAGCCCCACAGCGATACCAAACAAAATGAGAGGTTCATACGGCAAAACAATCGTCTCACTTAAATTTGTGATTTGACTCACGGTTTGCATGAAAATCGGCCAGTTTGGAAGCGCGAAATAAAACGCCACGACAATTAGCGTAGCTAGCACGCTATCGGCTAGTGCCATGCGGTATAGCCTGCCACTTTTTATCATAAAACTAGCGCCGAATAGCTCCATAATCTCAATCCGCTCTTTGTGCTCATAGACCCAAATTCGCATTTGGCGATGAATTAGCATGAGGCCTAAAACCACGATTAAAAGCGCAAATCCATAAACCAAACTTTTAATCAAAAGCAAAATTTTAAAAATATCATCGTGGGTTTTTTTAAAAATTTCAACCCTGCTAAGCGAACCCATGCTTTTTAGCGCGCTCTCTATGTCCTCTAAACGCGCGCTGTCTGGGAAATTTTCGAGCTTAATGCTGTAAAATTTAGGCAAATTTTTACTAAGTTCCTCATAGGCAACATCTGAAATTTTACCCTTTAATCTATCTGTGATATTATCAGCTGGAATTTCGATGATTTGGCTAATATCGCTGACCTTATCTTGCACCTCTTCTAGGCTTAACGCCTTTTTTGAGACAAGGACGATGTTGTATTCGTTTTGGATAGATTTTTCATAACTTTTGGCTAGATTATTTACAAAAATTCCAAACTGCACCGAAAACAAAAGCGCCACAAGCGAAAAAATAACCCCAAAATGCGTTTTAATCGATCTCAGTGACATGGGAGTCCTTTATCTCGAAATGTCTATGCGCAAAACGCAAAGTGCTTGGCATTTTGTGCGTTACGATGACCACGCAAGCGTTCCACGCCTCGCAGGCTGAGCGCAATAAATTCCAAATAATATCGCTTGAATAATCGTCCAAGTTTCCAGTAGGTTCATCGCATAGTAGCAAGCGTGGATTGTGCGCCATAGCGCGCGCTAGGGCGACGCGCTGCTGTTCGCCACCGCTTAGTTCTAGCGGGTATTTGCCCATTTTGTGTCCAAGCTCGATATGGCGAAGCAGTTTTTTGGCCTGATCTTGACAAACTTGCTCGTTATAGCCCATAATCATCAGCGGCAGCATGATATTTCGCTCAATTGTCCATTCGTTAATCAGTCTGTAATCTTGAAAAATTATGCCGATTCTTTGGCGCAGTGTGCGCAAATCACTGCGACTAATGCCGTTTAAATCGCACAGGCAAACATTAAGTTCGCCACTTTTGATATCCATATCGCCGTAAAACGACTTTAAAAGCGTGCTTTTGCCGCTTCCACTTTTGCCGGTGATTACGACAAAATCCCTTGCGCCTATGCCAAAACTAGCATTTTTTATGACCTCACCGCTATCATATCCCAGTGTAAGCCCCTCGGCGGTGATTATGTTATTATCAGCTCCTATGCCTGCCATAACTCAAAAATCTCCATTATTTTTTTGTGTGCTTTGTAATTTTCACTTGTAGCTAGCGGAGTTTTTAAAAAATACTCCGTCTTTGCCCCGATGCGAATAAAGCATTGTTGCGGGAAGTCAAACGCCCCAAACGAGGTCAAAATCAAAACCTCATCGCTATCATCAAATTTGTAAATTCTCTCAAAATGCACAAAATATCCCTCGCCTTTGATAGTCAAATTTTTAAAATTTGCCTCTATTTTTTGCGGGTTAAAATTTGAAAAATTCATATCAAATTTCACTGGTTCTTCGCCGTTTTCATCGCTATTAGTAAAAATCAAATCAAAGATATTTTTATCCATTTTGCGCCAGCGATCCTCGTATTTCGAGCTCACGCTTAAATCTCTGTTTTTAAAATGCTCTATCGCGCCACGCCCTAAATTTTGCGCTACGCCAAATTTATCCAGCGCATATTCAAAATACATATCACTATCTGTGCGAAGCTCAAATTTTGCCCCCTTTTTGAGAGTTCGCACGCATTGATAAACAAACTCATCGCTAATGACTCTGCGGTGCGGGGCATCGTCCCAAGGAACAGGAAAGTGCAAAAATATGCGAGAGAGCAAATTTGCAGGCATTAATGAAAGTAAAATTCGCGCGTCAGTGTTTATCAAAGCGACATTTTCCAAACCCTCTTTAATCGCTAGTTTTGCGACCTGCTCGATACTAGGCTTGTAAATTTCGATTCCAATCACTAGCGTTTGCGGATTTGTGCGAGCCTGATAGAGCAAATGTCTGCCCGAGCCAAAGCCGATTTCGACGAAAATTTGGCTAAATTTCGTGGTTTTGAGCAAATTTAGCATTTCATCTTCATCTAGCACGAGCGGAGTTTTTTGGGTTAGGGATTTGCTTTTAAAGGCAAATGCGCTAAAAATCACACCGCTTGCGAATTCTCTCTCGTAAATTTCAAGTGCGCGTTGCAAAATACCAATTTTGGCTGGTTTAGTAGTTTTTTCGCCTTTGACTACGACTTTGTCTTTGGTGTATTTGAGAGTGACGAAAAATTCGTTATCAAAGCACCTTGTGCGCACGAGAGTGCAACTCTCATCGCTAGCAGACTCTAAAAGCTCCACGCCCTCCTTGCTAAATGGAAGGCGCGGTAGTTCTACGCTTTTTGCAATAAAATTTGGCAATTTATTCCGCCATTTGACTTACTTGGATTGGCGCGCTTGGAAGCGAAAGCATGCCTGTTTGCGATTTTGCGATTATGCGGTATTCGTATCCTGAGGTGTAATTTACATAATCAATATACTCTGCGCTTAGTCTGCCTGCGATATCTTTAACGCCACTCCACGAATCAGCGCCTTTTACCCTGCGTTCGATAGTGTAGCTTGCCACGCGCAAATCAGGGTGCGGACGCCAGATAATTTTCACGCGATCTGGCAGTGCGTAAGCCTGCGCAAACGGCACAGAATCAATCGTCTTTGTCGTGCTTACAATCGCAGCAGGCGAGCTCTCGCCAACGCCATTTATGCCATAAGCGCGCACAGTGTATTTATATGATGTATTTGGCTCCAAGCGAGTATCGGCAAAGTGCGTAGTGTATGGATCGGCTAGGGTTGCGATTTTTTTCGCTTCGCCACCGCCCATATCAGCGCGATAAACCACAAATCCTAAAAGGTTAGGATATGAGCCGTAATTTGGCCACTCTAAGCCGATTTCGTTCGTGCCAGAAATGCTTTTAATACCCTCGACGCGTGGCAAGCTTGCATCATTTCCGCCCGGCACACTATGAGAGGAGCAACCAGCCGCTAGTATCGCTAAACTCGCGCAAAATGCTACTTGGTAAAATTTTTTCATAAATTTCATCCTTTTTATCGTGATTTTGTATCAAATTCTCAAACTCCACCGGCAAAGGCGCCGTAATCTGCATACGCTCGCCACTTCGTGGGTGCGTGAAATACAGCACATAAGCGTGAAGTAAAATTCTTGCTATTTTATCTTTTTCGCTCTTAAATCCGTATAAATAATCTCCGATAATATGGCGATTAATGGAGCTTAAATGCACGCGGATTTGGTGCGTGCGCCCAGTAAAAAGCTTGGCTGCGATTAGGTTGATTTTGCCAAATTTATCGCTGCTGCTCTGGCTAAATTTCGCCTGCCCCCAATCATCGCTAAAAATCGTATAAAACGCGCTTTTTGCCTCGCGTCCGCCCGGAATTATCGCCTTTTTTAGGCGGTTGTTTGGGTTGCGATCAATCGGGCGGTCTATCACGCATGGCTCTTTTAGGGGCAAATCTGTTAAGGCTAGGTAAATTCGCCCCATGCTTTTGTCGCTTAATTGTGCGCTTAGGGCTTGGTGAGTGGCGTTGTTTTTAGCCACGACCAAAGCTCCGCTAGTGCCCTTATCTAGGCGATGAACGATACCTGCGCGGATTTGACCATTTATCGTGGAGAGCATAAAGCCCTTTTGGCGTAGCCACTCTACAATCGTGGCTTCTTTGACACTTGGGGCTGGATGAACGACCACGCCAGCGGGCTTATTTAGCACTAGCAAATCATCATCTTCGTATAAAATTTCAATCTCGCCCTCAAAGCTAAATTTTGCCTCATCGCTATGAGTAGGCGCAGGGTAAGCGACACTCACCTCATCGCCTAAATTTAGCTTTTGTGATGATTTGGTTATGATTTTTTGGTTTATAAAAACATTGCCTGATTTGATTAAATTCGAAATTTGATTGCGCGAAATGCCCAAATTTTCGCTTAAAAAAACATCGATTCTCGCCACGCAATCTGCTGTAAAATTATCCAAATTTATACCTTTTTTTGTTATTATCGCCCAAAATTTATTAGGACTTACTTTGAAATTTGACAAAAAGATTTTATCATATTTTGATTATATTCAACCTTTGCTGATTTTGCCGATTATTATTTTTTCATACCTTTTAATCAGCGAGGCAAATACCGCACTTGGCAACAAACAGCTTGTTTATTTTGGGGTTGGTTTTGTTGTTTTTATGGTCTTTTTTTTGTTTCCGATTCGCAAATTTTTGTATTTGATTCCGCTGTTTTACTGGGTGAATATCGCCCTGCTTTTAAGCGTGGAATTTTTCGGCATTAGCAAGCTTGGTGCGAAGCGTTGGTTGGAGTTGCCGTTCGTGCATTTTACCCTGCAACCAAGCGAGATTATGAAGCCGGCGTGCATGCTAATGCTAATGTATCTAATCCACAAAAATCCGCCACCGCCCGAGGGTTATGGCGTGAAGGATTTCGCTAAATTTAGCTTTTATATACTTTTGCCATTTGCGCTAATCGCCAAAGAACCAGACCTCGGAACTGCGCTAATTCTTTTTTTAATGGGGTTTGCGACGCTTTTTATCATCGGCGTGAATAAAAAAATTTGGATTGCGCTGGTGCTAGCTTTTAGCGTCAGCTCGCCCGTGCTTTATAACAACCTGCACGATTACCAAAAAAAGCGCATTACGGATTTTTTGAGCGAAGAGCACAACTATCAGGTCAAACAAGCCGTCATCGCTATCGGAAATGGCGGAATTTACGGCAAAAATTTAGAAGAAGCCACCCAAACTCACTTTAAATTTTTGCCAATTGCCACGAGCGATTTTATCTTTGCCTATATGGTCGAGCGCTTCGGATTTGTCGGCGCACTCGCGCTCATCGGCTTTTATGCGCTTTTAATCATGCACCTGCTTAGCCTAAATTACGACTTTGGCAGCGATTATCTCATACGGGTTTTTACCTCGGCTCTGGCGACGCTGATTTTTATCTACGCTGGGGTTAATATCTCCATGGTCATCGGATTTGCCCCTGTCGTGGGCGTGCCGCTGCCATTTTTTAGCTATGGTGGAAGTAGTTTTATCACATTTATGATTTTGTTTGGAATTTTGCAAAATTTGCTAACTTTTAGAAACAAAGACAATTACAAAACGATAAGTATTAGGCTGTAAATTTGAAAATTTGGCTAAATTTGGGCTAAATTTAGCGTGTAAATTTAGCCCAGATAAATTTAACTCTCTTTTAGAAGTTTCGTCGCTAAAATCGCGCCGTCATCGTGTTTGCGTGCAGATTTGTAAATTTTGTTAAAGAAAATTTCCAAATACTCGTGGTTATTAATGCGCTCTGCTTCATTTGCCACGCTAATTGCGCTATATTCGCCGTCGCTTCCAAGCTCGTAAGCAAGCTCGGTATCGCTAAGCTGTAATTTCAAAATTTCTTTTAATTTATTTTGCAAAGCCTCGCTATAAATCGGCGTCATAAGTTCAAGTCTTCGCTCCAAATTTCGTGGCATCCAATCAGCGCTTGCGATATATAGGCAAGGCTCAGCGTGTTTGAAATAAAAAATTCTAGCGTGTTCTAGGTATTTGCCGATAATTGAGCGGACTTTGATATTTTCACTTAGCCCCGCCACACCTGGGCGCAAACAACAAATTCCGCGGATTATGAGATCGATCTTAACCCCGGCTTGGCTCGCTTTGTAAAGCGCCTTTATCATATCGCTATCGACGAGGGCGTTCATTTTAGCGATGATTCTGCCGTCACTTCCCTTGCTCTCTTCGACCTTAATCATCTTTAAAATTCTCTCTTTTATCTGCATTGGCGACATTGAGAGATTGCCTAGTTTGCGGTTTTTGTTATAACCTGAGAGTATGTGGAAAAAATTAGTCGTATCCTTATCGAAAGTATCGCCACAAGTAAAAAAGCTCACATCGGTGTAGATTTTCGCACTGCTTCCATTGTAATTGCCCGTGCCTAAGTGGATATAAAATTTAAGCTTGCCGTCTTCTTTTTTGATTATTTGGGTAACCTTAGCATGCACCTTAAATCCTGCGATTCCATAGATTACATGCGCGCCAGCGTCTTCGAGCGCCTTTGCCCAGTGAAGGTTGTTTTCCTCATCAAACCTAGCTTTTAGCTCGACCATTACGGTTACTTGTTTGCCATTGCTTGCAGCTTCGATTAAATTTTGCACAATTGGCGAATTTTTCTCAACCCTATAAAGCGTCATACGAATTGAAATGACTTTTGGATCCTTACTTGCTTCTTTGATTAATTGTTGAACTGGATCAAAACTCTCATAAGGGTGGAAAATCAAAATATCATCTTTTTCCATTGCGCTCATTACTGAGGTGTTTTCGTTAAAGGGAGGCAGTGTTTTTGGTAGGTATTGCGGGTGGGCTAGATAGGAAAAATCCTTGTTGCCAGCTATCTCCCAAAGCCCATCAAGCGTGAGTGGAATCGAGCATTCGAAAATATCTTTGTAGAAAATTTTAAGATGTTCATTTAAAAAATTTAACAAATCAGGGTCCATATTTTTTGCGATTTGAAGTCGCACAAAAGCCCCTTTTCTGCGCAGTTTAAGACCGGCTTCGAGTATCATCATAAAATCATCTGCTTCCTCTTCTTCGATTACGATATCAGCATTTCTTGTAACCCTAAACGCAGCCGAGCTGATTAGCTTATATCCCGGGAAAATCTCCTCGGCGTGACGATTTACGATTGAATCAATCGTTACATAGGTATTTTTTGCAACCTGCACAAATCTAGGAAGCACGCGCGGGATCCTAATCATACCAAAATGAATCGCCTCTGGCGCATTTGCGTCGCAGAGTTTGACTGCAATCGAAAAGCTAAGGTTGTTTAGGTGCGGAAACGGGTGCGTCGCATCTACGGCGATCGGGATAATTACTGGCATGATTTGGTTGAAGAAAAACTCATCGGCACTTAGCTTTAAATCAGGGGTTAGCTCGTCGTAGTTTTTAATAAAAAGGCCGTTTTTGCTAAGCTCCTCTTTGATAGCGATATAGTGCGCTTCTAGCTCGTTTTGCTCTTGTTTGAGATATGAGCGGATTTCGCGCAACTGCTCCAATGGCGTCATCTCATCATCGCCGCTAGCTGTTACGCCAGCTGTGAAAAGCTGTTTAAGCCCAGCCACACGAATCATATAAAACTCATCTAAATTTGTGCTATAAATCGCTACAAATTTCAATTTTTCAATCGGC
Source organism: Campylobacter sp. (assembly GCA_017934385.1). Lineage (GTDB taxonomy): Bacteria > Campylobacterota > Campylobacteria > Campylobacterales > Campylobacteraceae > Campylobacter_B. The sequence continues at coordinate 9,810 of JAGBJQ010000067.1, forward strand.
GGAATTTGCTTTTGACACTGAGTTAAAACGCGCGAATTAAAGCGAAGCCAACTCAACTCTCTATTTAAAAATTTGCTTTGTTGCTCCATTTTATTTCCTTTTTTCTGAACTAAAACAAAGATTATAACTCAAAAAAGATTAAAATGTGTTTTTTATGAAATTTAATTGCGCTTTAAATTTTTAAAGCAATTATCCAAATAAACGCAAAATTTCACGCCATTTAGATAAAAAATCCAGCTTATGTAAATCCACAAAAAGAAAAATAGAGCCACCGAAAACGAGCCGTAAATGCTAAGATAGGTTTTGTTATAAAACACATACTGCGCGAAAATCATCTTAGAAATCCACCATAATGTGGAGGCTACGAGAGAGGATATAAGCACGGCTTTGGGGCGAATTTCGCGGTTTATCGCCGTAGCGTAAGTGATAGCAAAAATAGCCCAAATGATAACAAATGGCAAAACCGAGAGCAAATTTATCCACCTAGAAAATTCGGTTTTATCAAGTAAATTTTGAAGTTCTGAGCTGATGAAAAACGACGCGCCAAGCCCTACGGGAGCTAGCGTCATCAGCGTCCAGTATGTGCTAAGGCCTTTGAAAAATCCGCGCTTTGGCGAGTGCGAAATCTGCGCGATAATCTCCTCAAAATCATCAAAAAACAAAATCGAAGTTACAAGCACCGCCAAAAATCCCAGCGCGCCAAGGCTTAGGCCGTTTGCCATAAACTCTTCCAAATACGGAATCAGGCTTTCTTGGTTGGCTGGAAGCAGGTTTGAGAAGATAAAAGATTTGATTTTGGCGTAATAATCGTGGAAACTAGGCAGCTGCATAAAGACGCTAAGCGAGACCATGAGCACAGGAAGCAATGCCAAAATCGTGTGAAAACTAAGCGATGAGGCGTAATGCATGAGGTGCGGGTCGTAAATCTTGCGCCAGGATTTGATAAAAATTTTAAATTCGTCCAAAAATATCTTTAAATTTTTCATTTCGCAATTTTAGCTAAAATTTTAAAAATTTGGGTAAAATTGACGAATTTTCAGGCAAAGGTTTTAATGATTTCTTTAATTTTTTTTCTTATATTTCTGATATCATTATTTTTTATAAAATCAAATAAAGTTAAAACTTTTTGCATATTTTTAACATTTTGTTTTTTAGTTATCACTATTTTTAACTATACGATTTATTTTTATAGTGGGAATTTTCTAAATTTAGGACTCATAAATATTCTAGCAATCAGCCTAAAAGGTGCTCCATTGCTTAGTTTTTGGCATGAGAGTTTGCTTGTTTTTTTAGCCCTTATCTGCACTATTTTGTTTTGTATCGCACTATGGAAAAGAATAAAAACTAGACAAAATTTCTTTAAATTTTCTGGCTTTATAGCCATTTTTTCTTTTATTTTAGCCCTTGTTTTCAACCCACTCACAACATCTGCTGTGCAAATTTTTCAAATCTTAAATCCCAAATATCACAAAGTCGCCCGCGCAAACCTCCAAAAACACATCATAAAGCCAAAAGTCAATCAAAATTTCAAAAACAAAAATATTGTCTATATCTATTTGGAGAGTTTCAGTAGGGATTTTACTACCAAATTCGACACCCTTACCCCACACATAAATTCTCTCACGAGCCGCTTAGAATTTACAAATATAAACCAAATCCCACAAGGCGCAACCGTTACAATCGAAGGTCTTTTTGCCTCACAATGTGCTTTACCGTTTGGATTTTTTACTCCGGTTAAAAATGGCGATAAAATCATCTCAAAAGACAAAAATACAAAATTTCCTAAAAAAATTTTATGCGCTACCCAAATTTTACAAAATTATGGCTATCACACATTTTTTATGAAATCCGATGAAATAAGCTATCAACGCACCGATGAATTTTTGCAAAGCAGAAATTACGATGAAAGCAAAGGCGCAAGCGATTTCAAAAGCCAAGGCGCAAAAAGTGCGAACGAGTGGGGCATAGATGATGATGAGATGTTTGAGTTCGCATGGCGTGATTTTGAGCATTTATCACAAAACAAAGACAAATTTATACAAGTTATCCTAAATATCGGCATGCACGCACCAAGTGGATTTATCTCTAAAACATGCGAAAATTTGCCTTTCCCATATAACGAAAAAATGCTAAAAGCCGCGCATTGCACAGATTATTTGGTCGGCAAATTTATAAATAGAATTCGCGCTTCAAAATACAGCAAAAACACAATCATAGTCCTTCAAAGCGATCATTTAATGCCATATCTTTTAGTAAGTGATTTAAGTAGTGGTATTTTAGAGGACTCCAAGCTGTTTTTTACTATTTTAGATGATGATATTTCAGGCACACAAATAGTAGAAAACCACGGCTCATCGCTTGATACTTTTACCACGGTTTTGGGATATATGGGTATTTTAGATGAGATGAATTTAGGTAGAAATATCCTAAAAACAAACTCTCTAAACTCCACCCCAAATATCGCCAATATCTACAATACAGCGATTTTGTCGATTGATGATCTAGATTATAAAGAGCGGTAAAACTCACTTTTTTTAATTTTCAATACTCAATATATTCAAAAACCCTACTTGCTTTTTTATAAAATTCATCGTCAAATTCACCCGACAAACTCTCTTTTTTAAGTAGATTTCGCCCCAAATTCATCTCGTCTAATATCCCCATATACCCAAGCACACTGGTAAAAATATCAAACGAATTTCCCTTTTTTTCTACCACTATCTCTCCGCCCAACTCATCATCAAATATCACAAAAAAGCTTTTTGAGTTGCGGATTTTCTCAGCAAATCCCAACCCCTTATCATAGGGTAAATTATGGTCATTTTGTAATACTATTATAGTATTTTTAGCGTATTTAGAAGAACGAATTTTATCTATAAACTCACTCGCCAAAAAATCCGTGCAAGCCACCGCTTTTAGCATGCTATCATCATATTTATAATCCAAATTCTCGCATTTTTTCGACAAAAATCCATTTGGCGAGTGTGTGCCTATACTAAGCAATGTCATCAAAAAAGGCTTTTCTCCCTCGCTAAATCTTGCAAAATCCTCCCACGCAAAGTCTAAAAGCTCATCATCATCTACACCCCAGCTATTTTGTCTCACACTTCGCAGTGCAGAAATTTCACTTTTTCCATACATTTCATCATATTTCATCTGCTCTAAGAAATTTTTCATATTTTGAAACCCAAGCTCACTACCATTTGCGAAATATGTGTGATAGCCTAAATTTTTCAAAATTTCACTAGCACAAAGTATATTTTGAGTAAATTTTATATCCTTAATATCGCTTTTTGGAAATGTATAATTCAGCGCACAATGCGAACCAAAAATTCCTTTATATGTGAAATCCAAATCCACACCCTGCGAAATATTACTAAAATCTATGCGATTTTTTAAAGCGTTTAAATTTGGGGTTAAATTTGGAAATTTCCGCTCATCTGTATAATCACGGTTAAAGCTTTCTAAATAAATATAAACTATATTTTTAGTCAAATTTGGCTTTTTAGGCATAGGTTTGACGATATATGGGAAAATTTCCGCCTTATATTTTTCGATCGGCGGATTTGTCAGCATGCGAAATTCATACACACTTTTAAAAAATGGGTGAGTAAAAAATGCGAAACCAAGCGCCATAATCGATAAAATTCCAAATTTTAGATTTTTGCTGCCCGTAGATATTTTGCCATACAACATCACACAAAACAGCAAAATAGCTAGCAAAATTCCAGCACAAATCAAAATTTCTTTTATAAACGGCAAAAGTGGAGCCCCAATAATCGAAGTAGTGATAAAAATATAAACTTTAAGCCCAAAATGCTCCTCCAAAGCCCACAAAAACGCCAAATCAAGAGCAAAAGCCACAACGAAAACAAACGCTAAAATGCAAAATAAAATTTTACTAAATCTATTTGGTAAAAATTTAGCCAAAACACAAGCAATCACAAACGCAAAAACACAAATCAAACTCATTTTTGTATTTTCTCTATCTCATCATAATCGATATATGGCGCCAATCTAGCGGCATTTACATAATTTGCACTGTTCATGCTATTATAAAGCGAATCATATTTTAATGCACTTCGTCCTAGTTGCATTTCGTCCAAAACACCAATATAATCAAGCACTGTTGTGAATATATCAATAGTAGAGCTTTGGCGTGAAATTCGGATATTTTGCGTGATTTTTGGATCGTTTATCGCAAAATACAATCCACCGCTACTTTGAGCTAATTTAAAAATTTTATCGCTTTGTTCAATTATCGGCGCTGGGTGATCACTTTGAAGCACGATTATTGTATTTTCGCCAAATTCGCTTTTACGGATTTTATTTATAAATTCTCCGAGTAATTTATCTGTGCAACCAATCGCCCTAAGCATTGTGATTTCTCTATCTTCTCCACTTTTATCATAAAAACTCTCATTAAAATTCCCCTGCAAATTCTCACAGCTCTTGGCTACAAATCCATTTGGAGAGTGTGTAGATATGG
>JAGBJQ010000007.1 GCA_017934385.1 Campylobacter sp.
TCGGCGCAGGTTTATCGCCTCTCCGACGCGGATTCCCGTGTAGATAATCACCTTTAAAATCAATCTATTTCTATGGGTAAATTTCTTAAAATCCGCGCTATTTATCGCGCCGATAAATTTCGAAATTTCATCTTCGCTTAAAAACTCAGGCAGTTTCACGCCACGATTTCCGCTCACGCCACCCCAACTTTTAAGCTCTATTCCGTAGTTGTGCGAGGCGCCATTAGTTTCGTTTTGGCGGTCGATGAAGCCAAAAAAGTTTATCACGGCGATTCGGTAGTTTTTTTTGCTTGCATCGCTAAGCCCTCCTGTGATAGAGGCCAAAACCTCGCTTAAAAGCTCTTCGTCGATATTTTTCATGCTTTCTAGCTCGTAGGATAAAAGCGCGTTATAGAGCTTAAAAAGCGGGTTGAAATATGTATTAATGCCTGTTAGCCCTGCGTTTCTAGCGTCTTTGGCTAGGGCTGAGAGAACTTCGATATTTGGGACATTTTTTGCCAAAGCCATCATTGTTTTGGCAAATAATTCTTCGTTTTTTAGCTCTTTGTTTGAAAGCGAGCTTAGCTTATACCTGACGAATTTAGCCATCCAAAAAAGTAGCGAAGCGGCGAAATTTTCTTTGGCGTCTAAGGGTTGTTTCATTTCTCGTCCTTAAATATCACAAACGGCAACATTAGCGTGTTTTTGATGAGATTATATGGGGTTTTTAAAACATCTGTGGTGACGGCTGTCGAGTAAGTCGGCTTGTTCATAGTGCCTCGAATTTCGATGATAGTCGAGATTGTCTTATCCTCGCCCAAGATTATTTGATTTAAAAGCGGGATTTTCGAGATTATCGAGCTTGCGTCTTTGAGATATTTCAGCTCTAAATCAATATTTAGCGCGCCTGATTTTAGATTTACTTCGCCGTTTCCTGCGATATCTGCGCTCGTGCCCTCAAACTGCATTGCGTTTAGATAGATTTTATCCTCGCTTCGGCGGAAGTAAATTTTGCCGTTTTTCACGCTAAATCCGCGGTCATTAAAATCCGGCGTTTTGAAAGCCAGAAGCGAAGGGACGGAGTTTAGGAAGCTAAGGAGTTTTTGATAGACGATATAATCTTTCAAAAATGTATTTTCGACCAAAATCTCCCCCCGATAGTTTCTCGGATCGATTCCGCTGGCTTTGAGCGTGAAATTTCCACTATCGAAGCTTTGCGAGCCGATGATTTGATTCAGCTCCCTGCCACTGATATTTTGCGCGAAAATTTGAAATAGGCTTTTTTTGAAAATTAGCTTAAAATCGCCTTGCTTGAATTTCGCATTTAGGCTCATATCCTTGCCAGAAAGCGAGCCCGAATACGACACCAAGTCGATAGTTTTGTTCATATCGGTTAAAATCACAGATGAATTTGTGCCAGAAAAGTTAAATTTAGAGCGCGCAGAATTCGAGCCTGAGTTAAATTCGCTGGTTTGGACGCTAGTATTTATCATGATATCGAGGTCTTTGAGCGTGATATTTGTGCCAGCCTTGCCACTGCTAAAACTTAGTTTGCCATTGCCCGTAGCGCCATTTAGTGAGCTTCCTGCGACCTTTAAATTTAGGCTGTCGCTATTGTAATACCTGCCATTTTTTTCTATCAAACCAAAGTCAAATTTCAAATTTTTGCTAGTGATTGTGAAATTTGAAAAATCAGCCGTGCTAATGTGCGCATCACCGCCCGTGATTCCGATAGTTTTGAGGGTTTTGGAAAAATTTATTAGATCTTTTATTTGGGCCACATTTATGTCGATTTTATCGCCAAATCTCATATCCGCACCTAAAAACTGCGAGTGCAAAATCGGCGCAGCCCCGCTAAAATCGAGCGTTAGATTGTCTTTGACATTTGAGAATTTTAAAATTTCATTATCCCCAGCCGTGATATTAAAGTTTTTTATTTCGCCACTAAATTTAGCCTTTCGCGTGGTAAAATCGATACTCCCGTCAGCCGTGGCATTGAAAATTTCATTGCTTAGATTTGAGTTTTTGATATCAAGCTTTTTCTCCGTGATATGCACGCTAGCGTGGCTGCTTTTAAATTTCGCCTTTGAAATCATAATTTCGCCGTTTTTTAGGCTCACATTTGCATCTACGATTGCGCTTTCATGCACTGGGTCGATGTCGATTAGCACTCGTGCGTCGATTTGCTCGGCTTTGCTGACATATACTGGCTCATTTATGCCATAAAACGCCAAAATATCAATCAAATCCTTGCCGATATTTTCTTTGGTGCGCAAATCCAGCGCGACAATCGGCTCTCCGCTAAAAATTTGCTTGATTTTCACCCCAGAGCCATCTAAGCTAATGCCATTAAAAGTCGGATTGCCGATAGCTATATCTAGGGTGCCATTTTCTAGCGTGATATCAGCGCAATCAGCGATAACTGGCGAAACGGTGCTAGCGAAGCTCACATTTAAATCCTGGGCGCTAGCTCTTGCGAAAATGCGCTTCTCATCGGCGTGGGGATCGTCTAAATCAATGGAGATTTTTAGGGTGTCGATGTAGTATTTCTGCGCTACGACCAGCCCGTAAATCCACTCTTTGGCGTGAGGATTAAGGCCTGTGAGCGCGCCAAGCTCGTCCATAAAGCGTTTTAGGCTCGTGGCGTGGGCGTTTGAAATCTCTAAATTTAAATTTGAGCCTACATTTAGCGCAGAAATTTCGCCTGAGATTTCATGCGAAGCAAATGTGCCGTTAAAATCATAAATGCTAGATTTGAAATTCGCGCTAGCCTCGCCTTTAAGCGTGGCGTTGAAATCTTTGAGTGAGATTTCATTTACGCTCACTTTTAGTCCGTTGCTAAGCTGGCTAAGGCCTGCGTTTATGCGAAAATAGCGAGTGTCGATAAAAAATATATCATCGTGGTATAAAACCTCGATTTTATCCTCGCCAATGCGCAAATTTTGGATATTAATCTCCTCGAAAAATTTCATCGCAAGGGTAAATTTCTTGCTATATTCGATGAGTTTTTCGTTTTTTTCCCTAAGTTCGGCTGGGGTTTTTGGGTTAGGATTTGCGCCAGTAAGCTCTTTTTTGTTGATTTGCAGATCTTTTACGCGCAAGATTAGATTGTTTTCAAGCTTTAAAAAAAATCCCTCGATTTTGACGAATTTATTCTCAAATTTATCGATTTTTACCCCTGTTTTTATAAAGATAATTCCACTCATAAAAAGTAAAAGCAAAATGGTAAAAAATCCGTAGATTATCTTTCGTATCACACGCTCTCCAAACTTTTGGCTAAATAAATTTGTGCGTATAATATAAAATTTAGGCAAAATTTGGGCTTATTTTCGTATAATTTCGCAAAATCTGATTAAGGAAAATTATGCAATCTTTGGGTAGGCTTATCCGTTTTTTATCTTTTGTAGTTGAAATTTTACTAATTTTCGTAGCAGTTATTTTCTGGGATTTTCACCAAAGCGCGCAGAACCCAAAAATCGTCGCAGTAGGCCAAGGAAGCGCGGTAAAAATCCTATCATCGCTGGGGACTGGGGCGAGATTTGGCAAGACTCACGCTAGACTTCTCTCGCTTTATGGTGGCGCAAAAACCGGCGAATTGGAGCTAAGTAGCGAAAATTTACCAAAATATAGATTTTTATACGAGCTAGCTCATGCAAAGCCTGTGATGAACGAAATCAAGCTAATTCCTGGCGAGACCACGATAGTATTTTTGCAAAATTTAGCCAAATCTCGCGCGTTAAGTTTTGAAATTTTAGAGAGCGAATACAACGCAACTGCGCCGTTTTATGAGGGATTTTTGGTGCCTGAAACCTATAAAATTAATAAAAACGAAAACGAAAAAAATATCATTAAAATTTTAAGCGCGAGTGCGAATAAATTTCACGCCGAATTCAGAGAAAAACACTGCGCCGATTGCAACGATACAGCCTATAAAGAGGCGCTAATCAAGGCTTCGATTATCCAAAAAGAGGCCGCGAATGCTGATGAAATGCCAATCGTAGCCTCAGTTATCGAAAACCGCCTAAAAATCGGCATGCGACTTCAAATGGACGGCACGCTAAATTACGGGCTGTATTCGCACACTAGGGTTACGCCAGTGCGTATCCGCACCGATACTAGCCACTACAACACATATCTAAACGACGGTCTGCCACACGAGCCTGTGTGTGTGGTTTCGCCAAATGCGATAAAAGCGGTCTTTGCGCCAGCAAGCACTGAATTTTTATATTTCATGCGAAATAAAAAAACAGGCTTGCATGATTTCGCCAAAACACAGGCAGAGCACGAGCGCAATGTCAGAGCCGCACGAAATGCAAAATAACAAAAAGGAGAGATTATGGCGATTTACTACACTTACACGGACGAATCCCCAGCCATAGCCACACACTCGCTACTACCGATAATTGGGGCGTTTTTACGCTCGGAAAATATCGAGGTAAAAACGGCTGATATTTCGCTTGCTAGCAGGGTTTTGGCAAATTTTAGCGAGTATCTAAGCGAGGCGCAAAAAACTAGCGATGATTTGGCATTTTTGGCAAATTTGACCAAAAATAGCGACGCAAATATCATAAAACTACCAAATATTTCAGCCTCGCTTCCACAGCTAAAAGCCTGCATTAGCGAGCTTCAAGCGAGGGGTTATGCTTTGCCAAACTACCCTGATAACGCGCAAAGCGACGAGGAAAAATCTATCAAAGCCCGCTATGCAAAGGTGCTAGGAAGCGCGGTAAATCCAGTCCTTCGTGAGGGCAACTCAGACAGACGCGCCGCAAAAAGTGTCAAAGACTACGCTAGGGCAAATCCTGTGTGGAGCGCCCAGTGGAGCGGGAGCGAGCAAACCTGCGTGGCAAGCATGAGCGGGGGCGATTTTTACGCTTCTGAAAAATCGAAAATTTTCGCTAATGGTGCAAATTTAAGCATAAATTTTACTTGCGCTAGTGGCGAGAAAACCTGCCTAAAAACCCTAAAAATCGAAGCTGGCGAGGTCGTGGATAGCGCGTTTATGAGCGTGAGTGAGCTTGATAATTTTATCGCTGTTAGCGCGCAAAAAGCCAAAGAAAGTGGGCTAGTGTATAGCGCGCATTTGAAGGCTACGATGATGAAGGTAAGCGATCCTGTGATTTTCGGACGATTTGTGAGCGTGCTATTTGGGGGAGTTTTCGCTGAATTTAAAGACGAATTTGCGAAATTAGGCATAAATGCAAACGACGGGCTAAAAGGGGTATATGAGAAAATAAAAAATTCGCCAAATTTCGCCCAAATAAAGGCTAAATTTGACGAAGCGTTTGCAAATTTGCCCGAAATTTATCATATCGACGAAAATACGACAAATTTCGATATGCCAAATTTGGTGATAATCGACGCTTCGATGCCTGCGATGATACGAAACGGCGGGAGGTTGCGCACCAAAGGCGGGCAAATGCGCGAAGCAATGGCGGCGATTCCTGATAGAAGCTACGCTAAAATTTACGAGGCGATGATTGAGGATTTGAGGGCGCATGGGTTTTTGGATCCTGCCAAAATCGGAGCCGTGGCAAATGTGGGATTAATGGCGCAAAAAGCCGAAGAATACGGCTCGCACGATAAGACCTTTATCATGGAAAATGACGGGCGTATCGAGGTTGTAAGCGAAAATGGCGAAGTGGTTTTTGCGTATGATTTGCAAAAAGGCGATATTTTTCGCATGACGCAAACCAAAGAAAAAGCGATTAAAAACTGGATAAATTTGGCGTTTTCGCGCGCTAAAATCAGTGGCGAGAGGTTGATTTTTTGGCTAGATGATGCTAGGGCGCACGATAGAAATATAAAAGAAATTTTGCTAAGCCAAATCGCTCAAAATGACGAATTTAAGGGCGCAAATTTTGAAATTTTAGATCCGTATAAAGCCGTAATTAAGACAAACGAGATTATTCGAAGCGGGCAAAATGTCATAAGCGCTACGGGCAATATTTTGCGCGATTATTTGACTGATTTATACCCGATTTTAGAGCTTGGAAGTAGCGCGAAAATGCTCTCAATCGTGCCGCTTTTGGAGGGTGGAGCGATGTTTGAGACAGGTGCTGGTGGGACTGCGCCGGATTTGGTGGCTATGATGAGAGAGCAAAATCACCTTAGCTGGGATAGTCTGGGCGAGTTTATGGCGCTGTGTGAGGCGCTGGAATTTGTAGCGCAAAAAGAGCAAAACAAAAAAGCAAAAACCCTAGCAAATGCGCTAAATGCGGCAATTTTTAGATATTTAAATGAAGCAAAATCCCCAAGTCGCGAAGTAGGGCAAAATGATATTCGCGCAAGCCACTATTTTTTGGCTAAATTTTGGGCGGAAGAATTGGCAAAATTCGAGCCAAAATTCGAGCAAATTTATGCAAAATTTAGCGAAAACGAGGCGGAAATTTTAGATGAATTAAACGCGGGGCAGGGTAAAAGCGTGGATTTTGGCGGATATTTTATGCTAGAATTTGACAAAATGCAAAAAATCATGCGCCCAAGCAAAATTTTAAACAAAATCATAGAGGAAATTTAATGAAAATCGCAATAATCGGAGCTGGAAATATCGGCGCAAATGTCGCAAACAATGTGATTGTAAATGAAAATTTAGCCAAATTTATCAGCGAAATCGCGCTTGTGGATATCGCAGAAAATATCGCGCGCGGTAAGGCGCTGGATTTGGCGCATTTAGCGAGCCTTTGCGAGTGCGATGTGAAAGTGTGCGCTGGAAGCGAGCCGGAGCTTTTAAAGGGGGCAGATATCGTCGTAATCACGGCTGGGCTTACGCGAAAAGCGGGGCAAAGCAGAGAAGATTTGCTTAAATCAAATGCCAAAATCGTGAGCGAGTGCGCGAGGAACACAGCTAAATTCGCCCCTAATGCGATAATCATCATCGTAACAAATCCGCTTGATTTAATGGTTTTGTGCGCACAAAAAGCAAGTGGGTTTGCACATAGTCGCGTCATCGGCATGGCTGGCGAGCTAGATAGTGCGAGACTGAAATTTGAGATTGCGAAATTTAGCGGGGATAAAATTTCTGCTCTAAATGCCCCAGTGGTAGGCACTCACAACGATGAAATGGTGATTTTAAAGGACGAGATAAACGCTAAAATTTCAGCCACTGATTTAAACACTGCCTCGCAAAATACCCTAAATAGTGGCAAAAGCGTAGTTAGCCTGCTTGGCACTTCGGCGTATTTTGCCCCAGCTGGCGGGATCGTAAAAATCATAAAAAGCATAATCGCAGATGATAATAAAACCCTAATTTGCTCTGTGGTAGATGAAAACGGCGTGCCATTTGGCAGGTTTGTGAGTATCGGAAAAAACGGTGCGACACCCCTAGAATTCGAGTATCCGTTGGAATTTAAGAAAAAATACAACAAAATGGGGCAAAGCATAAGAGAGCTTGAAATTTAAATTCGCGGCAAATTTGCAAAAACGCAAATTTGCCTAAATTTCAAAACGCCCTTACTATCATTTTGCGGTACTCGCTAAGCTTCTTTTCATCGCTGTTTTGCATAAATTCTTTAATGTAAGCTAGCAAATTTTCCTTTTCGCGTGGAATTTCGCATTTGACATGAAAGAGATTTGAGCCGTGCTCGTTCATAAAAATCGTATCATTGTCCAAACAACGGATAAATTCGTAAATTTCTTCTAGCTTCTTTATTTCGCTCGATTGCGTGTAAAGTCCTTTTTGCATAGCGCGGTAAAGTGGCGTGCCAGGCACCACTGTAAGTATTGAGGTATTTATCATGCTAGGGTGCAAGCCAGAGTAGAGTTTGGCGGTGAGCCTTGCATTATCCAGCCCGTAATCATGCCCACCAGCGCCGTTTAGGAAATTTACGACATATTTAAATCCAGCTTTGTCTAATTTTTCTAAAACTTCCCTTGCTTGTGCGCTTGTGTAGCCTTTGTTTATTTTTTTAAGCACAACATCATCGCCGGATTCGACGCCGATGTATGGGTCTGCAAACCCTGCGGCGGCTAAATTTTGGATTTGCTCGGCGCTTTTGTCGTAGAAATTATCGATTCTAGCGTATCCGCCGATACTCTTTACACTTGGGACATATTTGTGAAGCAGTTCGGCGACTCTCATTAGCGTATCGTAACTAGCCGCAAAGCCGTCCGCACCTGCAAAAATATCCGTTTTGGTGCGCCAAAAACGCTTGGTATCTCCTTTATAATCTTCCGTCAATCGACACTCTGCTTAAATTTTTCTCGCCGATAGTTTTGATTGCAAAGTCAAGTTTGCTTAGCATTTTTTCTTTGTGAGTGTTAAGCATGCCGTCAATTCTCACGCTATCAAACGGGTGCAATGCCCAAAAATATGTGCCTTCAAGCTCCAAATTTGCGATAAACTCGCGCTCTTCTTCTAAAATTTCCTTTTCGCTAGCTGGGATAAATTCGCCGTTTAAAATTTGCTCATTTAGCCTCGTGTCCCTAAACGCGGTCATTGTGTTTAGCAAAATTTTGCTTGGTTTGATTTCGTTTTCTAACCTCGCCATTGCCTGTGCAGACTCGCTTGCCATGCCACGCCCAGCCGTGCCAAGCATAAGCAAATCACAATGCGAAATGCCGATTTTATTTAGCCTTAGGCACTGAGTTTTGCTATCATCTGCGTCGTAACCTTTGCCTAAATTTCGCATTGCGGCGTTAAGACCGCTTTCTATGCCGATGTATAAATCATCTACGCCAGCCTCTTTTAGCGCGATTAATTCCTCGTCGCTTTTGGTAGCGATGTTATCGATCCTGCATACATTGTGATAGTTTTGATATTTGGCAAATATTTTTTGATTAGCTCGATTCGCGCTAAGAGTTTTTTCGTTCCTAGCGCAAATGGATCGCCACCTACTAGGTAAATGCGCGTCGCTTCCCTCGCGTATGAGCCGTGAAATTTGACGATTTCGGATAGAAATTCCTCGACTTCTGAAAGGCTTAGCATACGAAATTGCACATTTGCATACATATTGCAATACGAGCAAGAGTTATGCGAACAGCCCTCGGTAATGGGGAGCAAAAGGGTGTTTGCCTCCACTGGTGGGCGGTAGATTGTGCCGTTGTAGTTCATTTTTTTCTCCTTATTTTTAAAATTCGATATTTTTATTATTTTAGAAATGTAAATTTAAAAAAAAGCAAAATTTGAAAATTTATAAAATTTGGGTTACAACTCTTTGATTATGTAGCTAGCTAGCTCTTTTATCGTCTCTTCGTTTCTGCGATAATATGTCCATTTGCCGTGTCTTTCGCAGAGCAAAAGTCCAGCTCTTTGGAGCATATCGAGGTAGTTTGACACGGTAGAGGGCGACAGACCTGCCTTTTCTTGGATACTGCTGACACACACGCCACCTTTTAGATCGACTACTTCGCCAAGCGAACTGCCTTGTGGTGGGAAATTCGCGTCTGGGTTTTTGAGCCAGTTAAGGATATTTAGTCTAGTTTCGTTGTTTAGTGCTTTGCAAATTTCAATTACATCAATTTTCATTTTTTACCTTTTTTAAAATTGCGAGATTTTATCATACATTTCGATAATTGTCAATATATCAAAATATCTCAAATTTTAAAATTTTATTCTTCTGGGTTGATTTCGACTATTTTATTTAGGACATATTGTTCTAAATCTCGTTTGGCAATATCGTTTTTAAGGGCTTCGTTGTAGATTTTTTCGACAGGTTTGGAGTATTTTTCGTATGGAAAATACAAAAAGTGATTTGCCCAAGCTTTTTGAATTAAATTTTTAGTGATTTCCTTGCGCCCCCATGCTTTAAAACAGTCAAATCCGATAAAGACAGCAGAGGTCAGCAAAATGGTAAAAAGTATGGAAAAGTGAAAGTCGATTTTGGTAAAAAGCAGGTGAGTAATGCCTATGGCAAACATCACGAAAACAAATGCAAATGTCCCAAAAATCGCATACGAGCGACCATAATTAAATCTGAAATTTAGCTTAGCGGGATCTACTAGCATGCCGTCGTTAAACTCAGCGTTTGCCTCCAACAAATCGCGAAAAAGCACAGGTTTATCCGAGATATGAAACATAATATTTAAAATTTTGTCTTTGCAGTTTTTATTCATCTTTTTTCCTTGTCAAATTTGGCGCCATTATATCTGAATTTTAATTTTTATAAGATAAAATCACCTTTTAAATTTAAGGAGAGCGTAATGTTTGAGATAGCTAATATGAATAACGATGATTTTGTCTATATCAATGGCGAAATCGTGCGCGCCAAAGACGCTGCGATAAGCCCATTTGACCGCGGTTTCATGCTAGGGGACGGCATTTATGAAGCTGCGCCAGTGATAAATGGCAAAATTTGCGATAAAGCCGATTTCTGGGAGAGATTTGAAAATTCTGTCGCACAAATCGAGCTTAAAATCCCATATACTCACGAAGAATACGAGGCGTTTTTAAACGAAGTCATCGCCAAAAACGGCGTCAAAGAGGGCGTGGTTTATACGCAAATCACGCGTGGTGCGGCGTTTAGGGACTTCGACTACACTGATACGAAGCCGACTGTGTTTGCCTATGCCTTTTCGAAAGTGATTTTCGATAATCCCCTTGGCACCAAAGGTATCGAAATCGTAAGCCTGCCTGAGATTCGCTGGCATAGACGCGATATCAAATCAATCTCGCTTCTAGCGCAGTGTATCTCAAAGCACCTAGCGCACAAGGCTGGGGCTTTCGAGTGCTTTTTGGTAGAAGGCGGCTTGGTGACTGAGTGTTCGAGTTCGAGCGCGTTTATCATAAAAGACGGCGTTTTGATTACCAGGCCACTATCGCACGACATTTTGCCGGGCATTAGACGCAAGGTGATTTTGGGCTTTGCGGGCGAGCTTGGGCTAAAAGTCGAGCAAAGGGCGTTTAGTATGGAGGAAGTCTATGGCGCGGACGAGGTTTTTATAAGCGCAGCTTCTTTGATGGCAATCCCTGTCATCAAAGCCGACGGCAAGCCGATAAATGGCGGCAAAATCGGCAAATTTACCCCGCTAATTCGCGAGCGCTACGCCAAACACCTAAAAGAACAAGCTGGGCTTTTATAATTTTGCTTTGAAATTTTGCTCGAATTTTCTTTAAATTTGGGCAAAATTTGGCAAATTTAATCAAATTTTTAAAATTCAAAATTCTAAAATTTCGCTTCGCAACCCAGAAACACTGCGCCTGGTTTAAAATAATGATAAATAAAGGATTAAAAAATTATGAAATTTGATAAAAATATAAAATTCGGTGAGCAAGGATACCCACCCTACGGTGCTTTAAATGGAAACTAATATGAATAGTTTAGAATTAAATAAAATTTTAATTTCAGAATTTCCAAATTTAAAAAATGCTTATATAGAAGAAATTGAGTGGCAAGAAGGAGATTATACTGGCTCTTGATAAAACTTGTGAAAAATGTAAAAAATAAAATGACTAAAAAATTTATCATAAAAGTGCGTAGTATTGGGATTTTATAATAAAAATAGCAAAGGTAAAAAATGAGAATTCAAAAAGCGAATTTTTGCATTTTTTACGCA
>JAGBJQ010000068.1 GCA_017934385.1 Campylobacter sp.
CAAGAGAGCTTTTGGGTGATGATGAGTGGGGTATTTTAGTCGGCGTAAATGACGAAGAGGGCACCATAAAAGCTATGCAAAAAGCGATCGATGAGCCTGAATTTGCAAAAATTTATGAAAAAAAGGCTAAAATAAGAGCCGCTTTTTTTGACAAAAAAAAGATAAGCAAAGATTTAATCTTAAAAATTGAAGAAATCGATAAAGGATATAGGGGTGAATAATAGCGCGCAAAACACGCAAAATGGGGCAAATTTGCCACAACAAAAAGGCGGCGTTTTTAAATTTATTAAAAATTTTGAACTCTCCAAACATTTGTTAATTTTGATTGTTTTAGCTTACGGCGTGAGTGTGATTTTCAGGCTGTATTGGGTGTATTGGGCGAGTGAATACTCTCACATACTTTCGTGGAATAATCAAATCATGATCAACACAAACGACGGCTATGCGTTTGCTGAGGGGACGAGGGATTATTTGGCTGGATTTCATCAGCAAAATGATTTAAGCTACATTGATTTTCCCCTAGCCAAGCTAACCGCGTTATTAGCGCAGATTACGCCATTTTCGCTAGAAACCCTATTTTTGTATATGCCGGTTGTTTTTTCATCGCTTATCGTTGTGCCGATTTTGCTCATTTCGGCTGAATTCCGCGCCCTTAGGGCTGGATTTATCGGCGCGCTAGTTGCTTGCGTGGCAAACAGTTACTACAACCGCACAATGGCTGGGTATTATGATACCGATATGCTAAATATCGTCTTGCCGATGTTTATATTGTGGGCGTTTATCAGGGTCTGCACCAAGGGCGATGCTAGGGTGCTGTTTTTTACAGGCGCATTTGGGATTTTTTATCTATGGTGGTATCCATCTAGCTTTTCGCTAAATGCGATGATGTTAGGCGCGCTCGTGCTCTACACGCTGATTTTTGCGCGCAAAAATTTGGTGAATTATGAAGCGATAATTATATTTTTGCTAGCGATTTGTATGTTTAATTTATACGCTAAAATTTTGCTTTTTTTAGCGATTTTTTATCTTTTTACATACAAAAAAGAGCTTATAAATTTTAGAATTTTGCTTGGTGTGGGAATTTTAGTTTTTGCGATTTTTGTTTATTGCGGAGGATTAAATCCGATTATTTTCCAGGCTAAATTTTACATTTTCCGCTCACTCGCGGACAACCCTGACACGATTTTTCACTTTTTTAATGTCAATCAAACTATCCAAGAAAGCGGTCTCGTGCCAAAAGAGGTCTTCATGCGCCGAATTAGTTCGAGTGTGATTGTCTTCGTGGTGGCGTGCGTAGGGTATGTGGTGCTGTGTTTTAGGCACAAAGAGTTTTTGTTATCCTTGCCACTTTTGCTTTTGGGCTTTGCAGCAAATAAAGCTGGGCTTAGATTTACGATTTATGCTGTGGGCGTAATGGGGCTAAGCTTTGGGTATATTTTGTATTTTTCGGTAAAACGGCTAAATCTGCCAAAATTCGCTGGTCGCATTATCTTGCTAGGCCTCACTGTTTTGGCACTTTATCCAGCGTGGCAACACATCAAAGCATACACCGTCGAGACTGTGTTTTTCAAAAGCGAGGTTGAGGTTTTAGACAAGCTAAAAACTATCGCCGATCGCGAGGATTACGCGCTTGCGTGGTGGGATTATGGATATGTCATAAGGTATTATTCCGATGTCAAAACCCTAATCGACGGAGGTAAGCACCTAGGCAACGACAACTACCCGGTAAGCTTCGCGCTTTTGGCCGATCAATACAGCTCAGCGCACATGGCGCGCGTAGATGTCGAATACACAGAGCGAAATTTCACCGAGAAATTTCCAAATAAAATAAAGCAAATTTTAGCCGATTACAAGCTCGATGATTTCAATGCGTTTTTGCTAAATTTAAGCTTGCCGGATTTCAAAACACCAGCCAAAACTCGCGATATTTATTATGTCTTGCCAGATCGCATGATGAGCATACTCTCGACCGTGTCGCAGTTTTCGAACATCGACATAACCACAGGCAAATGAAAAAAGATAAAATTTTCATTGCTAGCGAAAGGTTTTGGCAAGATGAGAGCGGTATAACTATGGATAATGGTATCAAAATCGCAAATAACTTGCTTAGCATAGAGGCTGAGGGCAAGAAATTCCCGATAAATACATTTTTCGAAACCAGCCACAACGCTAGTGGCAAACTCGAAGTCAAAGAGATCAAAGTCGATAGTTCGGCGCAATTTTCGATAATTTATATGAAGGATTATGGCAGATTTTTGCTGCTTGACCCTGAAATGCTAAATTCGACCTATATTCAGCTTTTTGTGCTCGAACGCTATAAAAGCGATCTTTTCGAGCCTGTGGTCATAAGCCCAGCTGTGAAAGTTTATAGATTAAAGAAATAAAATGGCGAAATTTGGTTTCCTTTCACACTCGGATATGAGCATTTATTTTTTCAGAGCGCCCATTATGCGGGAGTTACAGCGTCTTGGTCACGAGGTTTTTGCGATAGCGCCACGCGGAAATTATACGGCGAATTTGGAAAAAGAATTTATTAGTGTAACTTACGATTTAGACAAAGCTAGTCTAAATCCGCTCAAAGTATCGCAAAATACGGCAAATTTAGCTAGAATTTTAAAAGGGCTAAATTTGGATTTTTTGCAAACTTCGGCGCACAAATCAAATGTTTTTGGCACATTTGCGGCCAAAAAGGCTGGAATTTCGCGTGTGTTAAATTTAGTCGAGGGTCTGGGAAGCTTTTATATCGACACAGATCTCAAATCTCGCATGGTCAAATTTAGCATTGAAATGCTCTATAAAAGGGCATTTGCGCAAAGTCAGGGTTGCATTTTTGTAAATGATAGCGACCCTGATTATATGCTCTCTCGCGGACTTATTAGCGAGAATAAAATTTTTCGCATTAAAAGTGTCGGCGTAAATAGCGAAATTTTCGACGAAAACGCTCACGAGCGCGCGAGTCTGCCTGAGATTACAAAGGGCAAAAAAATCGTGCTAATGAGCGGTCGCGCGCTCTGGCATAAAGGAATTGCCGAATTTTACAAAGCCGCTGAAATTTTAAAAGAGCGAAAAGACGCTTGTTTTGTCTTCGCAGGCGATGTTTTTGCAGGGAATAAAAGCTCGGCTGATGAGGCGTTTTTGCGCTCGGGAAATGTCGTTTGGCTAGGGTGGAGAGATGATGTAGCGGCGCTTTACAAGGCGTGTGATATTTTCGTGCTTCCAAGCTATAAAGAGGGCTTTCCGCGCACTGTTTTGGAGGCTATGAGTATGAGTAGGCCTTGCGTGGTTAGCGATGTCAGCGGGTGCGTTGAGGCTGTGCAGAACGGCGTAAATGGGCTAATATGCAAGGCTAGAAACGCAGGTGATTTGGCTAGAAAGATTGAAACGCTACTTGATGATGAGAGTTTGGCGCGCAAAATGGGGCAAGCTGGGCGCAAAATGGTGGTCGAAAACTACGATGAGAAAATTATAGCGAAAAAATATATTGAAATTTACAGGAAATTTATCGATGTATAGGGCATTTTTCAAACGATTTTTGGATTTTTTTGGCGCACTTTTTTTGATAATTTTGACTTCGCCACTTATGATTGTAACATATTGTCTAATCCGCAAAAACATAAGCAAAAGCGCGATTTTCACGCAATCTCGCCCGGGGCTTGACGAAAAAATTTTTAAAATTTACAAATTTAAAACTATGAGCGACGAGCGGGACGAAAACGGCGAACTTTTAAGCGACGAACTGCGCCTGAATGAATACGGCAAAAAAATCCGTGCTTTAAGTTTGGACGAATTACCGCAACTTTTCAATGTCCTAAAAGGTGATATGAGCTTCATCGGACCACGCCCTTTGCTCGTAGAATACCTGCCACTTTACAACGAAGAGCAAAAACTTCGCCATAGCGTTCGCCCCGGAATTACAGGTCTAGCGCAAGTAAATGGTCGAAATGCCATTAGCTGGGCGAAAAAGTTTGAATTCGACACGCATTACGCTAAAAATTTAAGCTTTTTACTTGATGTTAAAATCGCACTTTTAACCATAAAAAAAGTTATCAAAAAAGACGGCGTTAATAAAGACGGCATGGCGACAACGGAGAAATTTAATGGAAAAAACTAAAATTTATATTTACGGCGCAAGCGGTCATGGCAAGGTCGTAGCAGATGTCGCAAAAAGCGCAGGTTATAAAGAAATCATCTTTTTAGACGACAACGGCGAGTTGAAATTTAGCCCTGATTTACCGAAATTTCCCGTTATAATCGCAATCGGCGATTGCAAAATCAGAGCAAATTTACAAAAAAAAGTCAGCGAAGCAGGATTTGAAATCGCCACGCTTATACATGAAACTGCCGTGATTTCGCCCACAGCTAAAATCGGGTGTGGCGTGGTTATCATGCCAAATGTCGTGGTAAATGCAGACGCGATTATCGGCGACGGGGTGATTTTAAATTCAGCTTGTGTAATCGAGCATGATTGCGTAGTGGGCGAGTTTAGCCACATTTGCCCACGCGTGGGCGTGGCTGGAAATACCAAAATCGGGCGTGGCGTGTGGCTTGGGATTGGCTCGTGCGCGATTCAGGGCATAAATATCGGCGAGGGCTCATACATAGGGGCTGGAAGCGTCATCATCTCAGATATCGCCCCATTTAGCCTAGCTTACGGCAGCCCAGCGAGAATAATTAAAAGAATTTAATAAATTTAATTTCGTATGAAATTAAGTGAAATTTGCTATTTATTATTTCAAAAAATTTCATAGTGATAGCTTGGATAAATTGTGCGACAAGTTTATTGCGGACGAAACGAGATTGAGTAAGCACCAAAGCTTAATGACCGCAAACACTTTCTATCAAAAAGGACAATTTTAAAAATATAAAACGAGTGTAAAATTTTGTGAGATTTTAGTTTTCTTTATCGAATTTTTTCGCTATTTTGCAGAGCTCATCGTGGTTTTGTTTGCTTTTAGCGATAATATCATCAATTGCCAAACCTTGCATTATGACGCGATATAAATTCGGTCTAGTCTTTTTCCAGTTTCGCAAAGTCTGCACATTTACACCAAGAAACCCTGCAATATCTCGTTTTGTCATTTTTCACCTACTTTTTTTGCGAAAAAGCTTATAAAAAATGTTTTTAAAATCTAACAGCATAATATTTAGCTGTTTTTATATCAAGAAGCATAAATATTATGTTTTTTAAAATATTTATTGTATAATAATTAAAAAATTTATATAAGGGAGAGCCAAGATGAGGCGTAAGAAGCGTAAAGAACTTTATCCGTATGAAAATAGCAGTGTTTTTTACTCGTTATATAATAATGATAAATTTCGTGTTGTTTGTGGAATAGCTAATGATATGAATTACGAAACAATAGGTGTGCGTTGGCTTATTAACAAATATGGGGAAAAGAACTATAATGGCTATCCATATAGAAAATATATGCGAATTCCTGATATTTTTGCAATAGATTTTTTGAAGTCTTTGTTGAAAAATGATAAAGAGCATTGTGACGAAGTGGAAATAAACAAAGTTATTAAAATTTTAGAAAAACAAAATTTAAGGTGATGATTTATGGAAATTATAGAATGGATTATTGGAGCTGTATTATTAGTTTTATTTTTTTATTTCTTAAAATATTGGAAAGATATATTAGGCATTTCAGTTTTTGTGCTATTTGTTATGGAATTTTTATAGGAACAAAAACTTATCTAGAAACACCACATGATAGTATTAAAGTGCCTATACTTTGCGTTGTATTATTTTTGTTAATTTGTATATTATTCTTAGGGATTGTTAGTATGTATAATGAAATAAATAACTTAAAAGAATTGTGCAATCAGCAACAAGAAAAAATAACCGAATTAGAGAAACAGGTAGAAAATGAATATTATCCAGAAAATAATGATACTGATGATTTTATAAAAGGAACTGGTAAAAAAGTAGCACAAGGACTTGCTGCAAAAGCAATTATTGGTACTGGCGGTGCAATACTTGCCGCATTATTTGGCGACGCATAAAAAGCAAATTGTAAGTTTAATCTCGTAGGCTGGGTATCCTTACCCGCCTAATGGTTAAACAAGTAAAATTCAATCCTTATTTTATTCATTAAATTTAAAATTTAATAAATGTAAAAATTTGGTGAACGAGGGCTCACCATACGGCTGATTTCGAGAGAATTTTTACAAATTGCCGGTTTAAAAAAGCAAAATTTATAAATTTGCAAATTTTACAAAACAGCAAAATAAAAATCATAAATTTATTTAAAAGTGGTAAAATAACGGCTTTTAAATTTTTAAATTTGCAATTTTTTGGTTGCAAATCGCCTAAAAATTAGGCTAAATTTATAAATTTCATTGAAAGAGAGAAAATGGCAAGAATATTTTTAAGCCCCCCAAATATGGGCGGAAACGAATTGGAATATATCAAAAAAGTTTTTGAGAGCAACTACATCGCGCCACTTGGCGAGTATGTTAATAGATTTGAAAAATCAGTTTGCGATTACACTGGCGCGAAATCAGCTCTCGCGCTAAATGCTGGCTCAGCCGCACTTCATCTAGCATTGCGAACGCTAGGCATAAAAGACGGCGATGTGGTGCTGGGATCGACTTTTACCTTTATGGCGAGCCTTAATCCGATCTTTTATGAGCGTTGCATACCTGTGCTAATCGACAGCGACGAAAGCTGGAATCTAAGCCCCGAGCTTCTAAAAAAAGCAATCAAACTAGCGCCAAAAAAACCAAAAGCCCTAATCCCGACCCACCTTTATGGACAGGCTGCGAAAATGGACG
The DNA here is from genome assembly GCA_017934385.1 of Campylobacter sp. Taxonomy (GTDB): domain Bacteria; phylum Campylobacterota; class Campylobacteria; order Campylobacterales; family Campylobacteraceae; genus Campylobacter_B. The sequence continues at coordinate 6,778 of JAGBJQ010000068.1, forward strand.
AGATAATGGAGATTTGCGAAAATGAAAATATCGCCGTTATCGAGGACGCAGCAGAAGCGCTTGGTGGATTTTACAAAGGCAAAGCGCTTGGAACTATCGGTAAAATGGGGGCTTTGAGCTTTAACGGCAACAAAATCATCACCACAAGTGGCGGCGGAATGCTAATTTCGGGCGACGAAGCCTTAATCGCCAAAGCAAGGTATTATAGCACGCAAGCTAGAGAGCCACTTTTGCATTATGAGCATTTGGATTATGGCTATAACTACCGATTAAGCAATGTTTTGGGCGCGATTGGCGTGGGACAAATGGAAGTTTTGGAAAAACGCGTCGAGCGAAAAAGAGAAATTTTCGCACTTTATAGTGAGCTTTTAAAAGACTGCGCCGAATTTATGCCAGAAATCGAAAATTCACGCGGAAATAGGTGGCTTACGACCTTAGTTTTCAAAGAAAAAAATGCTCACTTACGCGTAATCGACGCACTCAATAAAGCCGATATCGAAAGTAGGCCGCTGTGGAAACCTATGCACTTGCAGCCAGTTTTCAAAGGCGCATTAAGCGTGGTTGATGGCACGAGCGAGGATCTATTTAGTCGCGGAATTTGTCTGCCAAGCGGAAGCGATATGAGCGACGAGCAGGTCGCAAAAGTCGCCGAAATTGTAAAGAAAAGCTTATGATTTTTAGACCGACCAAGCTCAAACGCTTCGCATTTTTTCTGATTTTAGATATTTTAATTTCGATTTTTAGCGTCGCGATTGCCTTTGTGCTTCGTTTTAGCGGTGATATCCCAAACGAATTTTACAAAGGCTTGCTACTAAGCGCGACCCTAATTACCGCTATTCGCATTGCGTATTTGTGGTTTATGAAAATTTATCTTGTGCCGTGGCGATTTTTCGGGCTTTACGAAGCGCGCAAAATTTTCTACACGCACATTTTCACGGCTTTGACATTTTTGGCGGTTTTCTTTTTAATGGAGAATATTTTCAACCCCTTCCCGCGCTCTGTGATTGCCATAGACGCGGCGATTTGCTTTATTTTAATCAGTGGCGTAAGAATCTCAAAGCGTATGTTTTTATTGCACGAAAAGTCAAATTCTAGCGCCAATGAACCCTGCGTCGTCGTGGGCGCGACTAGCAAAACCGTGCATGTGCTAAAAGGTATGCGCCAACACCACATAAACTACTATCCTGTGGGCGTCGTCGATGGCAGAAAAGAGCTAGTGGGCACATACTGCGAAAATTTCGTCGTGCGCGCAAAAAGCATGATTCCTGAAATGATAAAAGAAAGTGGCGCCAAAACCGCTATCGTGGCACTTTCACTGCACCCGGAAGATCTCAAAGAGCTCTACGACGAGCTAATCGCGTATGGGCTAAAAGATATCAAGCTATTTTCGCTACTAGAAAACGAGCAGAAAAAAATTCGCGACATTTCGATCGAAGACCTGCTCGCGCGCAAACCAAAGGATTTGGACAAAGAGGCGATTAAAAATTTCATCGACGGCAAGGTCGTTTTAGTAACTGGCGCAGGTGGCACGATAGGAAGCGAGATTTGCAAACAATGCTTGAATTTCGGTGCAAAACGACTGATTATGGTCGAGCATAGCGAATTTAACCTTTATCAAATCAACGAAGCCACGAACGCAGACCCTCGCAACGAATTAAAAATGATAAATATCGTTTATCGCGATGAATTCGATGAAATTTTTGCTGAATTTAAGCCTGATGTCGTGGTGCATGCAGCAGCGTATAAACATGTGCCGCTTTGTGAATTTAACCCGCATTTAGCGGTGAAAAACAATGTCCTTGGCACGAAAAATGTCGTGGATTTATCCAAAAAATATGGCGTTAAAAAGGTCGTTTTAATCTCTACTGACAAGGCCGTGCGCCCTACAAATATCATGGGCACGACAAAGCGAATTTGCGAGCTTTACAGCTTAAATTCGAGCGATGAAGTCACTCAAATCGTGGCTGTGAGGTTTGGAAATGTGCTTGGAAGTAGCGGAAGCGTAATCCCGAAATTTAAACGCCAAATCGAAGTAAACGAGCCACTCACCGTTACGCACCCTGATATCGTGCGGTATTTTATGCTAGTGAGCGAAGCTTGCCAATTAGTGCTTCAAGCGGCCTCAATCGCCAAAGGCGGGGAGCTTTTCGTGCTTGATATGGGCGAACCTGTCAAAATCGCAGACCTTGCCAAACGCATGTTACAGTTAGCCGGAAAAGAGGAGCTTGGGATTAAATTTGTAGGACTTCGTCCCGGCGAGAAGCTTTACGAAGAGCTTTTGATCAACGAAAACGACAAAAGCACAAAATATCAATCGATCTTTGTTTCAAGCTTTACAAAATACGATTTAGAAAAGCTAAATTTGCAAATTTCAGAGCTTGTAAATGCCGAAAACTGCGAAGTTGCCGCAAAACTCAAAGAGATTGTGCCAGAATTTGACCATAAATTAAATAAGGATTGATTTTGATAGGAATTGTTGATTATGGTGCTGGAAATATACGAAGCGTGAAAAACGCCCTTAGCTTTTGTGGGGCGAAATTTGAGCTAGTGAGCGAGCCTGAAAAACTTTTAAGAAGCGACAAAATTTTACTTCCTGGCGTGGGAGCTTTCGGCGAAGCTATGGCTAATCTAAAAAGCGCAAATTTAGATGAAGCGATAAGAGAATTTGTCGCAAGTGGGCGATATTTTTTGGGAATTTGCCTTGGTATGCAACTTCTTTTTGACAAAAGCGCAGAATTTGGTTCAAGCGCTGGGCTTGGGATAATTAGTGGCGAAGTGGTGAAATTTGATAAGAGCAAATTTAGCGAGAGTTTAAAAATCCCGCACATGGGCTGGAATACACTAGAATTCACGCGCGCCACGCCCATAAATTCGGGACTTGAAAGTTCGGTTTATGCTTATTTTGTTCATTCTTATCATGCTGTTTGCGACGATAAATTTGCCTTAGCAAAGACCACTTACGGGTATGAGTTTGTAAGTGCGGTTTGCAAGGAAAATGTCTTTGGCTTTCAACCACACCCCGAAAAAAGCCACGAAAATGGCATAAAAATAATTAAAAATTTCACGGAGTTATAATGGAAATTTTACCTGCGATTGATTTAAAAGAGGGCCTTGCCGTGCGCCTTAGCAAGGGCGAAATGGGAAGTGCGAAAATTTATTCAAAAACCCCTTGGGAATTAGCCAAAAAATTCGAAGATTTTGGGGCGAAATACCTGCATTTAGTAGATTTAGACGGAGCGTTTGCAGGAGAGCCGATAAATTTCAAAACAATTGAGAAAATCGTAAATTCGACAAATTTAAAGGTCGAAGTGGGTGGTGGAATCCGCGATGAAAAGCGCATAAAAGATTACCAAAATTTGGGCGTTTATAGATTTATTTTAGGCTCAGTTGCGCTAAAAAATCCAAATTTTGTCAAAGAAATGTCGCCAAAATACAATATCGTCGTAGGAATCGACGCGCTTGGTGGCATGGTCGCAACCGAGGGTTGGGCAG
>JAGBJQ010000069.1 GCA_017934385.1 Campylobacter sp.
CAGTATAATTAGCGCGATTAGCGGTAGTGCCGCGTTTTTGGCGCCTGAGATTTTTATTTCGCCACTAAGCTTGGCTTCGCCTTTGATTTGTAAATAGTGCATTTTCTCTCCGTTTTGATTGCAAAAATTTCGCCGTGATTATACATAAATTTGCTTTAAAATTACTATTTTATTACATTTGGTTGCTAAAATGAAAACACATTTTGTATTTTTAAGGTAGTTTATGAAAAAAATTTTTGCTTTATTTTTAGGGGCGTTTTTGATGAGTGGCTGCTCGTGGCTAGCTCCGTTTTCATCGCCTGCAAACCCCACTACGCAAGCAGACTACGAGATTTATGAGGATAACTCTGGCTCATCACAAATCCCAGGAAATACCTACAACACAACGCTTATTTCATGGGTCGATAAATATACCGGAACCAGGGTAGGCGGGGATTGTAGCGGGTTTATCACAGCGCTAAATTCTAAAAACAAAGAGATTTTTTTCAACTCAAAAGAGCTGCCTAAGTATTTCACAAACGGCAGAAAATCACAAGCGATTTATAATTATTACAAAAAACGCGACCTAATCGCGCACAAAAACCCGCGAATAGGGGATTTGATATTTTTCCAAAACACCCTTCAATCAAACAAAAAACGCATAAATAACGAAATCAGCCATATCGGCGTGATCCGCGAAATTTACGCAGACGGCAGGATAAAATTCGTGCATAATTCGCGCGGTAGAAACAAGGTCGATTTTGTAAATTTAAACAAAAAAAATACTCACAAAAACGGCAAAAAAATCGAAAATAGCTATATCGTGCGCTGCGGAAGCAACAAAATCACTTGCCTAGCTTCAAATCGCTTCGCAGGATATGGTCGCGTAAAACAATAAATTTAGGAATTTTATACAAATGGCAAATTTCGGACAAATGGCGAATTTCGGGCAGGCAGGCAAACTCACACTAGCTATCATCATCGCAAACTGCGTGCTTTTCGTCCTGACAAATTTAATCCCAAATTTGAGCGCGTATTTGGGGCTAAATTTGCTATTTTTTGACGGATTTTTTTGGCAAATTTTATCATCATTTTTCATGCACGCTGGAATCGCGCATTTGGCGATGAATATGGCTGTGCTGTATCAGTTCGGCTCTATTTTAGAGCGATTTTTCGGTAGTGTTAAATTTACGATTTTATATTTCGGGCTTGGAATTTTTACAAATTTAATCTGTCTAATTTACATTTTTTGCGCTTACAAATTTATGGGACAAAATATAAATTTAATCGGTGCGAGTGGCGTAATCTGCGCGCTTTTGGGCGTGATTTTGTGCTATGAGAGGCAAAATTTAAAAAGCGTTTTGGCTATGGTTGCGCTTATTAGCTTTGCTCCGCTTTTGCTAGCTTCAAATGTGGCGTGGTATGCGCATTTGATAGGATTTGGGGCAGGGTTTGGATTTGGCAAGATACAGCAAAAATTTAAAATTTTGTAAAATTTTGCGTAAAATTATACGAAAAGGAAATTTATGAAACAAATTTATTTTATCAGACACGCCAAAGCTGAGGCTTTCGCACAGACAGATTTCGAGCGCAAACTAAGTCAAAAGGGTGAAGACGACGCAGGCAGGTTAGGGGAGCTTTTGGCAAAAGAGGGGATAGTGCCTGATATCATCATCACTAGCCCTGCCAAACGCGCACTAAAAACCGCCAAAATCATAGCCAAAAATATTGGTGCCAAAGATATTTTAAAAGAAAAAAAAGAGCTTTACGACATCAGCGCGCGAGGGCTGGCGGAGTTTGTGCGCATGCTCGATGAAAAATACAAAGTGGTTTTCATAGTAGGCCATAACCCCGCAATCGGCGCAGTGTGCGAGTATTTCAGCAACTCAGTAATCGAAAAATTTCCAACTTGTGCGATTTTCGGATTAGAATTTGAAGCGGAAAATTTCGCTGAGATTAGCGAGCATAGCGGGAAAGTTTTGCTTTTTGATTATCCAAATTTGCATTTAAAATAAATTTTTACAAAAGGAGAGAATTATGTCAAAATTGTTAGTTTATGCCTCAAAAAGTGGCGATACAAGGGCTGTGGCTGAGTATATCGCAGAAAAACTAGGCTTTAAGATAATGGACGCAAAAGAGATTTGCCAAGCAGATATCGAGGAGGCTAGTGCGCTGATTTTAGCGGTTTCTACGCATGCTCAGGGGCAAATTTTCGCAAATTTTGAAAACAAATTAGAGCTATTAAACAGTATTGATTTAAAGGGCAAACCTGTCGGACTCGTGGGCGTGGGAAACTGCGAACGACACGGCGATGATTTTTGTAGTGGGCTTAGTGCGTTTTTGCCGGTATTGCGCAACGCAAAACTCGTAGGGCTAACAGACGCCGATGGGTATAATTTTAGCTATTCAAGGGCATTTGTAAATGGGAAATTTCTAGGTCTAACTATTGATTTCAAAGGTGATGAAAACTGGAAAAATAGAGCTGATAAATGGGCTAGGGCAGTAGAAAGTGAATTTTAAATTTAAACGCCGTTTTTGGCGTTTAAATTTATAAATTTTATCTCACAACGCGGATTATTCCGCTGCGCCGAGCGTTCGCTCTCTTTTGTCGATACTTATCTGTCCGGCGTAGAGATTGCGGTATTGCGCGTGTAGGTTGTATTCGTCGAAATCGTCGTCCTTATAGACGGCCTTGTATAAATCGATCGCCTTTTTTATCCTGAAATGTAGGCTGTCGCGCGGATACTTGACATCTTTGCTATACATTTTGTTAAAAATATAATTCAGCAAGATAAACGCCTCTTTTCGCGTTAAATTTTGCTTGTTTTTGAAAAACTCTTTTTCGTCGAAAATCAGCACGAAACCATAATTAGGATCGGTGTTTGTCTCGGTTTCGTTGTAGTCAAATTTGACATAAATTTTCTCTTTGATTTGCACGAATTTCATTTCATTAAAATCGAATTGAAAATAATTCGGAACGCCCCTGAAATTCGAACGCCCACCAAATTGCTTTAAATATAAATTTTTATTATCGCCGATTATAACAACATCGAAAAGCATATCAAACCTTTATCATATATATAATTCATAATTTTAATAAATTTGGGTAAAAACTCGGTAAATTTGTAAGCAAAATTTCACAATTTCAATGAAATTTAAACGAAATTTTGCGCCAAATTTTCGCGATAATCGATACTTAAACACCCCACAAACACATTTCGATACTGCGCGTGCATATTGAATTTATGGTCTTTTTCTTTGGTGAAATTATAAATTTTGTTTAAAAATTCAATCGTTTTTTTTATTTTTGCGTGCAGGCTGTCGCGCGGGTATTTGACATTTTTGTCATAAATTTTATCAAAAAGATAGCTTAGCATATAAAAAATCTCTTTTTTAGAAAGGTGAGTTTTGTTGTTTATAAAAAATTTATTGTCCTCGAAAACGAGGTAAAATCCGTAGTCCAAATCAGATTTGCAACCTGTGGATTTGATAGAAAGTTTGTTGTTTAGCTTGACGAAAGACATCGCAGAAAAGTCGAATTTCAGGTAGTGCGGGACGCCGTTTAGGTTCGAGCGACCAAACCGCTTTAAATATAAATTTTTCGTATCGCCAATTAAACTGATATCAAAAAGCATGTCAAACCTTTCTCATCTGATTGGTCTGGGAATTATAGCGCAATAAATTTAATATAAAATTAGAAGCGTGATTACATTTTAGGTTTATGTATTTTTAAATTTTATTTTTAGTATTGAAAACTGCAATTTTCATTTTTACTTTTATATCCGATCCCATTATTTTAAAGTTCATCTTTTTCAATAATTGCTTGTAAAATCATAGTTTGTATCCTCTCGTTTTCACTTTTGCGAATATCATTTCGTCGATAAATTTTAGTAAATTTTAAATTTCTCTGGATTGCTTCGTCGCCTTGCTCCTCGCAATGACACGGATTATAGCGTTTGGTTATTTTAGCTCGTAGATTGCCACGCTCGTTACACTCGCTCGCAATGACAATGGAAAGCGTAAAATTTCAAATTTAAATCCACTTTGCCATGCGAGCAATACTCGCTCGCGATGACAAATAGTGAGAAATAACTAAATTTGGATTATTTAAATTCGGCCGTAATTGTATCTGCGATGAATTTCGCGTGTTTTATGAAAAAAAAGTGATCCCCATCAAGCGGGTAAAATTTGCTATTTTTGATGAGCGAGTGGATTTTCTCTCCGCTACTTAGCGCAGTGGCTGTATCGCTAATACCCCAAAAAATCAGCGTTTTTTCGGGTTTAATCTCGGCAAAAATCGGCTCGAAATCCTCGCGAATCACATTTTTTAGCGTCCCAAACATCTCTTCGCTCATACCGGAAGCGTCTTTGCTAGCAAAAAATCGCCAAAATTTCGCCAACCCGATATATTTTAGGCATTTAAACACCGCGATTTTCGCCCTCACCTTCAAAGGCTTTGGCTCGATTATCCCAGCCGAGCTTAGCAAAATCAGCCTTTTTGGCGCAAGCAGAGTGGCGACCTTGCCGCCAAAACTATGCCCCATAATGGCCTCAGGCGCGCCTCCAAGCGCAGTGATAAACTCTCTTATTATCCCGGCATAATCCTCGCTTGTAAGCGCGAATTTTGGTTGCGAGCTAGCGCCAAATCCGGGCAAATCCACGAAAACTAGCCTATAATTTGGGAAAAATTTCGCCTCGAAAACCCTCTGCATAAGCTCTTTTTTCGCGCCCCAGCCGTGCAAAACCAAAATATACGGCTCGACGCTTAAATTTTCGATTTCGTAGCTGATTTTGTATTCGTTGCCACCAAATTTTATGGTTTTACTGGCCATCTTGACCCTTTTTACCATAAATCGCTTTGAGTAGCTCGACTGCCTTTTCTAGGCGCTCGTATTCGCTCATGCTAAGCATTACGGCCTCAAATTTATTATTTTTGACAATCATAGCCTTTTTAATCTCTTGGCTATTTAGTTTTTTTAAAATTGAGCTAAAATTTCTCGCCATTTCCGTCGCTGTGTAAATTTCATCTTTATTTAACATAAACAATCCTTATGTAAAATTTTACGCAAAATTTAGCGTAAAATTTTTAAATTTAGCTTATTTATTCGCTGAAATTTTTGTTATCAAATCATACGAAATCGGAATTTCCTTAGTCGCTGGAAGCGAAGTAGCTAGCTTGCCTAAAACCTCTGTAAAGTCGCTAAATAGGTAGTTTGCCATACTTCCTGGATTTGGATTTATCTCGTTTAGATATACTTCGTTATTTTGCACGAAAAAGTCGCACCTAATCAGCGCCCCCTCAAATCCACCGACATTATAAAGCTTGGCAAACGCGTCTTTCATCTTATCCTCGACTGACATACCGATTTGCGCCTCTTCGACCACGCCAGTGCGCGAAAAATCAAGGTATTTTCTACCAAAATCCAAATAACCCTCTTTTTTCGGCTCTTCGATGAAGGAATACTCGATTTTGCCGTCGATTTTAGCCCCTGCTAGGTTGTATTCTTTGATATTTTCCATATATGGCTCGACGATTGCGCTATCATCTAGCTCATAGACCTTATCCATGCAGTAGTCAAACTCTTTTTCTGATTTTGCTATGCCAATACCGATACTAGAACCCAAATGAGCGGGTTTGATGATGACTGGGAAGTTGAAATTCGGCAAGCTGTTGCGATTTACGATTTCAAATGGCACGGTTTTTACACCTGCGATTTGCGCTAGGTATTTGGTTAAAATTTTGTTGTAGCTTAGCACGCTAGCCTCGATTCTAGGGCCGATATAAGGGATTGAGAAAAACTCAAAAAGGCTTGCGAATTTTCCGTCCTCGCCGTCGCAACCATGGATCAAATTCACATAAACGCTCACTTCAAGCATGCTTTTTTTGCCAAACATACCCCCACTCATATAAAATCCGCCATTTGAGATATTTAGCTCTTTGGATTTTGTGTATTCGCCGTTTTTGAAATACACTGCGCGCATATTTTTCTCTTCGATTAAGAAAAATCTCCTATCTTTATCGCAAAAAACAAACGCCAAACTCTCGCCCTTTAACGCGTCTTTGACCGCGATTGCAGAGATTATACTAATCTCGTGTTCGTAACTTTGACCACCAAAAACTATACCGTATTTCATTATTTCTCCTTGTAAATTTTAAATTTATGCTAGTTTTTTCAATGCCTCTTTGATCAAATCAGCCGTATTTGTGCTGACACAATCAAGCAAAATTTTGCTGATTCTATCGCGTTTGAAGCCTAGACTTTCGAGCGCGCTCATCGCCTCTGATTTATACACTTCGCTCTCGCCAAACTCCATTAGTTTCGCGTCCCCTAGCTCGGCGATTATGCGCCTAGCTGTCTTTGGGCCGATCCCTGGCACGCTCGTTAGTAGCGTGCTATCGCCTGTGATAATCGCGCGAGAAAAGCTCTCTGCGCTAAGCGATGAGCACACAGCCATTGCCGTGCTAGCCCCTATTCCGCTTAGTTTGATTAGCATTTCAAACATATTTTTCTCTTTTAGCTCCAAAAATCCATAGAGCAAATTTGCGTCCTCTCTGATAATCTGAGTTATCAAAAATTCCACCTTATCGCCCCGCTCTACCCTAGCGCCACACCCTAGCGAAATCGCCACAGCATAACTTACGCCACTAGCGCACTTTATCACGCATTTAGTGGGCTCTTTGTGCGTGATGATTCCTTCTAATCCTACTATCATTGAATTGCCTTTAAAATTTCATCAATTGCCAAATTTAACGCCGAATTTGTCGCATTATAAATGCTTTGCGAGCTTGGATCTGGCACGAAAACTCGCTTTGTAATCACGCCAGATTTTATGCTTTGCACAGCGTTTAAAAACTCGTATCCAATCGTGATTTTAGCATGATCGCCATCGACTTGAAGCGTGATAAGCGTGGTTTTTAGGCGCAAATCTCTCTCTTGTGGCACAAAAATCGGATTTAGCGCGCATGTCGAAAACGCCGCGTCGATTAGGGCTTTATAAAGCATTTCGCTTGGCATTGTTATGTATTTGGCGTCGCTTGCGTATCTTGTGCGAGATTTCCAATCCACGATTAAAATATCGCGTCTATCGACCAAATTTGTCGCAGTTACACTCTCGATATAGATATTTTTGCGTGAATTTGACTTCGCGGCGCAGTGTCTTTGGTCGTATTTAAGCTCATAATAAGTATATGGCTTAGCACTCTTTGCCAAACAGCCTCCCAGTAAAGCTCCTGCCAAAACTGCGCTAAATGCGCATAAAATTTTTCTCATTTTCAGTCCTTTTTGGTATCTCTAAAAAAGAATTCATACGGATTTTCTTCTAGCCTAAACATCGCGCCTTGAAACTCTCTTAAAGCCTTGTTAAACTCGCTTAGCGTGGTTTTGGCCTCGTTTAGGGTAGGATCTAGTATGGCTTTGAGATTGTATTCGCCCCGCTCTACGCGCTTTGCCATAATCTGGCTTGTTTTTTCGAGCGAATTTGAAAGGCGCGTCGCACTGCTGGCAAAAGCATTAAATTTATCCAAAATTTCATCTAATTCGTGCTCTCTATCGTTCAAATTTACGATTAATTTATTCATATTTTCCATAAGTGAATTTAACTCGTTAAATTTCTTCTCATCGCTAAGTTCGGCGCTAAATTTATTAAGCGAAGTTAAAATTTCATCGACTTTTTTCATATTATCTTGCGATAAAAGTGAGTTGATTTTAAATATCATCTGCCCTACACTATCTGTGATAACTTCTGCTTTGGAGCCGATTTTATCAAGCAGAGTTTTATCTAGCTCGATGATTGGTTTTTCTTCATTTGCGCTAAATAGCTCGCCACTTCCCTTTGTGATATTTAAAAACGAAATTCCACTAATACCTTGCGTTTCGACCTTGGCGATACTATCTCGCGAGATAGGGAGTTTGCTTTTAAGCGATACTTCAATTTCGATTATTGCATTTTCGATATCGACAAAATCTATTTTTTTGATGATTCCAGCATTTACGCCGATAAATTTGACATCTGAATTCTCGCGAATTCCAGTCGGAAGCTCCTTAGTATGGATATAATACGATCTGTAAGTCTCCCTAGTATCGGTGCGAGTTAGCATCCACCACACGAAAGCTGTAAGCGCAAACACACACGCCATAACAAATGCGCCCACGATTGTATATGAGGTTCTATTTTCCAAATTTTGCTCCTATTTCGCTCTCATTTTAAATAGCTCTTCAAGCGGGTTATTTTCTAGCTTTTCGATTTCGCTCAAAGCCCCTTCGAAGATGATTTTTTTATTATCGACTATCAAAAATCTATCAAGTATATCAAAAATACTATCCACATCGTGCGTTACCATTACCACGGTTACGCCAAGATTGTCTCTTAGCTCGCACACTAGCCTATCAAGGGCGCGCGAACTAAGCGGATCGAGCCCTGAGTTTGGCTCGTCTAAAAATAAAATCTCAGGGCTTAATGCAAGTGCCCTAGCAAGGGCGACACGCTTTTTCATACCGCCACTTAGCTCGTTTGGATTTAGCATTGCGCTCTCTTTTTTAAGGCCTACCTTTTGTATCCAAAACATAGCAAGCTCGTTAATCTCTTTGTCGCTAAAATTTGAGTATTCGCGCAGTAGCACGCCTACATTTTCTAGCACATTCATCGAGCTATACAGCGCGCCGAATTGAAACATCACACCGCATTTTAGGCGAATTTCATTGCGCCTATCCTCACCCACGCTCCAAATATCCTCGCCAAAAATTTTAATCTCGCCGCTTTTTGGCTGGTTTAGGTAAATTAGCGTCTTCATTAGAGTAGTTTTTCCGCTTCCACTTCCGCCCAAAAAGCCGTAAATTTCAGCCTTTTTCACGTTAAAACTCACATTATCGTGCATTATGCGCGCACCATACGCCGTGGTTACATTTTTTGCGCTTATTATCTCGCTCACAGCCCAATCTCCGAGAATAGTATCGCAAAAATCGCGTCTATGGCGATGACCCAAAATATCGCATTTACCACGCTAATTGTGGTGTATTCGCCGATACTTTGTGTGTTCCCCTTGACCTCAAAGCCTCTCATACAGCCAATTATAGCGATAAATGCGCCAAAAAACGGAGCCTTTATCATACCGGCAAAAAAGTGGCGAATTTCGACATTTGATTTAAATCTATCCAAATAATCCAAAAATCCTATCTCCAAATACGCCTCGCAAACTATCATTTGAGCGAAAATACATATTGAATTTGCGATAAAAATGATAAATGGCATACAAATCACCATAGCCAAAATTCGTGGCATTGAGAGGAAATAAAACGGATCAAAGCCCATTGTTTTCATCGCGTCGATCTCTTCTGTGATTTTCATAACGCCAATTTGCGCCGTAAAACTCGACGCAGAACGCCCAGCAATGACAATCGCTGCGATTAGCGGGGCAATCTCGCGCATGGTTAGAGCGCCCATAATATCGATGATATAAATACTAGCCCCAAACTGCGATAGCATGTCCGCGCCAATGTAAGCTAGCACCACGCCGATTAAAAACGCAGTTAGCGCCACGATAAAAAGCGAATCAATGCCGTTGTCTTTGATAAAATTTACGGTCTCTTTGAGGCGAAATTTGTGCGGGTGCAAAAATAGCGAAAATACCTTGCAAAAAAACTCGCCCAAAAATGTAGCTAAATTTACAATCCCAGCCCAGCCTGCGCAAAAATACAGCCCGATTTGAGCCAAAATCCCCATACCATGCACTTTTGGCATAAAATTATGGTCTATGCTCTCATCGCTAATAAATTCGAAAATTTTCTCTATTTTTGGATTTTGGCTTCGATATTCCACGCTTTTGCCACGCATTAAATTTTTAATGCTATAAGCCATGAAATAATCCAGCTTTTCGACATTTGAAAAATCTGCTACGAAATTGTCTAAATTTGATAGTGTTTTTTTAAGTAAATCAAGCTGTTTTTTTCCGCTTCGATATGTCCAGCTACCCTCAAATTTTAGGGTTTTGATGAAGTTTTGCGTATCAAGCGAAAATGGCAAATTTTGCAAAATATCCTCTTTCAAAATCAAAAAATAGGCGAAATTATATTATAATCTATCTTTTTATTTTATAAAATTTAACGAGGAATTATGTTTAGAGGGTTTTTTACAAACAGCGTCGGAACGCTAGCTTCTCGCATTTTGGGCTTTGTGCGCGATCTGCTGACGGCTTCTATTTTGGGCGCTGGTATGTATAGCGATATATTTTTTGTGGCGTTTAAACTGCCAAATTTATTTAGACGACTTTTTGGCGAGGGTGCCTTTACGCAGGCGTTTTTGCCAAATTTTACCGCTTCGAAAAAAAAGGGAATTTTCGCAGCTTCTGTGCTGATTAGATTTTTTCTTTTTATTTTGTTTTTAACTGCGATTGTGTGGGTATTCGCGCCATTTTTTACTAAAATTTTAGCTTATGGTTTTTCGGACGAGCAAATCACGCTAGCAACGCCATTTGTGCGCATAAATTTCATATATCTAGCTTTTATTTTTATCGTTACGCTTTTTGCCTCTATGCTTCAATACCGCGATCATTTCGCCACTACGGCATTTTCTACCGCTTTATTAAATTTAGCTATGATTGCTGCTTTGCTTTTGGCTCGCGGTAAAGATGAGCGAAGTATCGTTTTGTATCTATCTTGTGGCGTCGTAGCGGGCGGGTTTTTGCAGTTTTTGGTGCATGTGTATGCGCTGAAATTTACCGGTATGCTCAGAGTGCTATTGGGCGGATTTGCTAGGCTAAAAAACGGCGCAAAAGCGCAAACTAAGGGCTTTTATAACAACTTTTTTGCCGGGGTTGTAGGGGCTAGCGCTTTGCAACTTAGCTCATTTATAGATACATTTTTTGCTAGCTTTTTAGCCAGCGGAAGTATCAGCTATCTATACTACGCAAACCGCATTTTTCAGCTTCCGCTCGCACTTTTTGCAATCGCGCTTAGCACGGCGATTTTCCCGCGCCTAACTAAACAAATCAAAACAAACAACCAAAAAGAGGCGCTAAATTTAATCGAGCGCGGATTTTACATGCTTTTGGCACTTTTGGCACTCTCCACAATCGGCGGAATCATGCTCTCGCACGAGATTACCAAAATTTTATTTGAGCGCGGAAATTTCACCGCCACTAACACGGCCCAGTGTGCGGCTGTTTTGGCAGCGTATATGGTGGGACTGCTGCCGTTTGGGCTATCGCGCGTTTTTTCGCACTGGCTGTATGCGCACATGAAACAAAAGCTAAGTGCGAAAATTTCGCTTTGGTGCGTGTTTATAAATGTGATTTTGTGCGCACTATTCTTTAAACCATTTGGGGCTGTGGGTTTGGCGCTTGCTAGCTCGATTACAGGGGGATTTTTGTTTGTTTTCAATCTCTATTTTTTTGGATTTAATAACTTTTTGGCTATAATCAAGGCTAAAAAAATCCTTCTAATTCTAGGGCTTTGCGCGCTTGAAATAGGAATTTTATATGTTTTAAAAGGTTTATATTATGGTAATTTATGATACTGCAAGTAAAAAAAAGGTCGAATTTATCCCGCTTAACGAAGATGAGATTAAAATTTATGTCTGCGGGCCGACTGTGTATGATGACGCGCATTTGGGGCATGCTAAAAGCGCGATTAGCTTTGATTTGCTTAGGCGCGCGCTAGAAGCGCAGGGCAAAAATGTGAAATTTGCTAGAAATTTTACCGATATCGACGATAAAATTTTAAAGAAAATGAGCGAGAGCGGAAAAACTCTAAGCGAGATTACAGAATTTTACACCAAGCGATATTTGGACGATATGAGCGCACTAAATGTCCGTGACGCCGACATTTCGCCCAAAGCGACCGAAAATATTAATGAAATTTGCGCCCTTGTTTCAAATTTGCTAAATTTGGGCTATGCGTATGAAATCTCAGGCGATGGGATATACTTTGATACCACCAAAGATAGCGATTATTTAAGCCTTAGCGGCAAAAAAGCAGAGGATCAAAACAGCGAGTTTGCGCGCGTGGTTTCAAACGAACAGAAAAAAAATGAAAAAGATTTTGCACTGTGGAAATTCGACAAGGCGTGGTTTGAGGCGCCATTTGGGCGCGGCAGACCTGGCTGGCATAGCGAGTGTGTGGCGATGATTTTGGCACATTTAGATAGCCGTGACGCCGAATTTTGCATTGATATCCACGCTGGCGGGGCTGATTTGCTCTTCCCGCACCACGAAAACGAGGCTGCGCAGTGCAGATGTAGCGAGCATAGAGCCTTGGCTAAATACTGGATGCACAATGGCTTCGTGCAGGTAAATAACGAAAAAATGAGCAAAAGTCTAGGCAATAGCTTTTTTGTCAAAGACGCCCTAGCTCTGGTGCCCGGCGAGGCTTTGAGATTTTATTTGATGAGTTCGCATTATAGGGCAAATTTCAACTACACAATCGATGATTTGCTAGCCTCTAAAAAACGCCTTGATAAAATTTACCGCCTTAAAAAAAGGGTAAATATGGCGCAAAATTTGCCTTGCGTTGAAGCCAAATTTAGGGGCAAAATTTTAGAGTTTTTAAATGATGATCTAAACACATCTGGCGCGCTTGCCTGTGTCGATGAAATGGTGTCTTGCGCAAATGAAGCACTCGATAAAAACCCAAAAGATAAGGCTTTTAAAGCGCAAATTTTAGCAAATTTAGAATTTGTCAAAAATACCCTTGGCGTGCTTTATATGGACGAGGTTAGCTACTTTCAATTTGGCGTAAGCGATGATGAAAGAGCCGAAATTTTGCGTCTAATCGAGCAAAGAAGCGAAGCTAAAAAGCAGAAAAATTTCGCCCTAGCCGATGAAATTCGTGCCAAACTTACAGCGATGAAAATCGAGATTATGGATACGCCAAATGGCACGATTTGGGAAAAAAGCGCGTGGTAGTGCAAAATAAGGAAGAGTTTTGAACGATTTTAAGACCATTTTTACAAGATTTAAACCATTTTTGATTAATTATAAAATCCAGTTTGCGCTGGCATTTTTGGGTATGATTATGACCTCGCTTGCGACATCTGCGAGCGCGTATTTGGTAAAACCGGTGCTTGATTATATCTTTGTCGAGAAAAACACCCTCTATCTCTATCCGCTTGCGTTTGCGATTATCGCGGTGTTTGCGATGAAAAGCGCCGGCACATTTATCCAGACATACTACACTTCATTTATCGGGCAAGATACCGTGCGCAGACTGCGCGATTTGCTCGTATCAAAGCTAATTAGGCTAGATTTGAAATTTTTCAACACTCACAGCACTGGCGAGCTGATTTCTAGGACGATGAACGATATCGAGCGAATCCGCACGGTGGTTTCAAACATGATACCTGATTTTGTGACGCAAATCATCACTATTTTTGGCCTTCTTGGCGTGGTGATTTACAATAGCCCTAAGCTTTCGTTTTTTGCGCTCGTGGTCTTTCCGGCTGCGATTTATCCGCTATCGCGCCTAGCCAAACGCATGAAAAAGGTCTCGCGCCAATCGCTAGAAAAGACCTCCGATATCACATCGGCTCTAAATCAAATTTTTACAAATATCGAAATCGTAAAGGCTAGCAACGCCCAAAATTTCGAGGTAAAACACTTCGAGGAAGAAAACTCAAAATTTTTCAAGCTAAATTTAAAGGCAATAATTACAAACTCGCTCGTAAGCCCCGTAATGGAGATGCTTGGCGCACTTGGCGTGGCTGTGGTTATCATCGTAGGTGGCAAAGAGGTCATCGAGGGCAAGATGAGCATAGGAAGCTTTTTTAGCTTTTTAACCGCGCTTTTTATGGTCTATACGCCGATAAAAAAGGTCTCATCACTGCATAATAAAATGCAAGACGCCACGGCTGCTACTGAGCGGACTTTCGAGCTAATTGATTTAGAGCCAGCCATAATCGGCGGAAGCCTAAAAATGGGCGATATATCCACACTTACTTTCGAAAATGTCTCGCTTAGCTATGATGAAAAAATCGCGCTAAAAGATATAAATTTTAGCGTCAAAAAGGGGCAAATTTTAGCCCTTGTAGGAAATAGCGGCGGCGGCAAAAGCTCGGTGGTAAATCTCATAATGCGCTACTACGACGCCAAAAGCGGAAATATACTTTTCGACGGCAACGAGATTAGCGAATTTGACATTGCAAGCCTGAGGGATAATATCGGCTTTGTGAGCCAGCGCATTTATATTTTTAACGATACAATCGCTGCAAATGTCAGCTACGGCGCCGAATTTGACGAGGAGCGCGTCATAAATGCACTGCGCCTTGCCAATGCTTATGAATTTGTCGCCAAGATGGAAGACGGCATAAACACGCTTTTAAGCGAGTTTGGCGCAAATCTCTCAGGCGGACAGTGCCAGCGCATAGCGATTGCACGCGCGCTGTATAAAAACCCGCAAATTCTCATTTTCGACGAAGCCACGAGCGCGCTAGATAACGCCAGCGAAAAGGAAATCTCATCTGTCATCGAAAAGATAAAGGCCGATAAAATCGTAATTGTCATCGCTCACCGCTTATCCACTATCAAAAACGCTAGCCAAATCGCCGTGGTCAAAAACGGCGAGATTATCGCAATGGGAGATAATGAAACACTAAGCGCGAATTGCGATGAATACAGGATTTTAAAGGGTGTAGCGAAGGATTAAATTTCGCAAAATTTGCTTAAATTTTGCACTAAATTTGTCATTGCGAGAATTTTGCGCTCAATTTGTCATTGCGAGCTTTCGTAGAAAGCGAAGCAATCTACGAGTAAAAAATTCCTTCTGCTAAATTTGCTGTCATTGCGAGCGAAGCGAAGCAATCTAGGGAAATTTTAATGACTTGCTAACTGACGGGCTTATAAATTCGTCTGTGGCGGCAAAAATGACGAAGTTAATCGGCGAAATTTACACTAGGTATTTGGACGAAAATTTCGATGAAATTTATAAAAAAGACCTTAAATTTACTGGTCTGTTGATGATTAGATTTTATTTTTTGTCTATTGTTTTTTTTAAATTTAATCTATCTATCCAAGTTTCCACAAATGGCAAAGGTTTCTGCTTAATTTTTTTCATAAAATAATCATCATATTTTTTATATCTTTGTTGTATTTTTTTATCATCGTCTAAAAATTCTACATTATTAATAAACCAGTTTTCAAAATCCTCAATTTTTGCAATATACGGCAAATTATAATACTTTAACAAAAAATCATCTGTGAATAAAATATCGTATTGAAAATTAATGGTGGCTTCAATGTTTAATTTATCATGCTGTAAATTAAACATTGTTAAAAATGTTCTTGTTGGGAGCCCCCCATTTTTTTTTAAATACTCTATTCTATCTGTTCGATTTTTACTATTAGCCATTTTTTGCCGTCCTTGTCTTTAAGTTCTTTGATTTGCTTTATTTTTGCCATTTTACCACGCTTTATTAAATGTTCTTTTTCATTATCAATTGTTGATAATTGTTCTATATTTAATTCTTTTCCGATTGCTTTTGTTATAAAAATAATTCTTTTATCTAAATATTTATTTTTCGCAAAATATTTTGCTTGTCTAAAATTAGTAGAAAACGAAGTATATAAATTTGGGTTATTGTTTATAGAAATTATTTCGCCTACTTTTAAACCTAATTTATCGAATTTATCTTGTGTTAAATTTAACCCTCTAAATAGATTTGTTCCTTTTTTAACATTTGAATTATACTTTTCAAATAGCTTATCAATTTCAAAAGGTAAATTTTTAAGATAGTTAAACATATCTTGTGATATAGATATTTTTTTTGAATTTAACCTGCGCCGTGAAATTCTCTGTAAGGGGGAAGGGGGCTTGAATTGCGAGGTCGCGCCCCTTCCCCCTTACAAACCCCCAACCCCTGACGACGCTTTTAAGGTGGCTAAATTTAAAGCTTCGCTTTAAATTTAGCTGATTTGATTTTTCGTTACGGCTTACGCCGTTTCTTGCTATGCTAAAACAATCGCAAATTTTGCAAATTTAACCTTGAATTTTTCAAATTTCGAGTAAAATACCAGCTTGAATTTCAATTTTTAGGATATTTATGTTTAAAAGCCTGCGTGTGGCAAGGACGCTAAGTGCGCTATTTCTAGCGATTTTTTTTATGTTTATCGGGGACGCTCTAGCCCTATCATCAGCCGGAGTCATACTCAAAATGAGAGGCCAAAGCGACCTAATCATCGGCATTATCTCATCGTTTTTCTTCTTAGGCGCCATTTCTAGCGTGTTTTTCACGCCCACGATCATTGGACGCTTTGCCCATGTGCGCTCGTATTATATTTTTAGCACGATTTTCGCGCTGTGCGCCCTAGCCCACGATATCAGCGCAAATTTGGCGTTTTGGGCGATACTTCGCTTCGGGCTTGGGTTCTGCTACTACGCGCTTTTGATGATAATCGAAAGCTGGATCAACTCCAAAATCACAAACTCTATCCGCTCACGCGTCCTAGCCGTGTATGAGATCGTATTTTACGGCGCATTTACCGTGGGTGTGGGGATAATCGCGCTAAATTTAAGCGCAAATTTAATCTTTTTTCTAAGCGGATTTTTCATACTTTTTGGCTTAGTGCCTTTGAAATTTATGCGTTTTAACCCGCCCGCAAAAGTGCAAAAAGCCACAATCTGCATGCCAAAAATCTCGGTTCTACCGCCACTTGCGCTTGCGACGGCAGTTTGCGGCGGGGTTTTGATAAACGGATTTTTTTCAATGGCAAGCGTGTATGTGCTAAGCAGTGGAAATGTCAGCCAAGTGGGCTGGTTCATGGGGCTAGCCATGGTCGGAGGCTTCATTTCGCAGATTTTTGCTAGCCCCGTGTCTGATTTTTTCGGCAGGCGCAAGGCGATAATGCTAGTGTGCGCAATCGGCGCATGCTCGGCGCTGGGGCTATTTGCCACCGGGAATTTCGAGGTCAAATGCGCCCTGGCCTTTTTGCTAGGATTTGGCGTTTTTCCGCTATACTCGCTCGCAATCGCGCGCGCGAACGATTCTTTTACAAACAGCTCCTCAATCTCGCGTGTGCAAATCTCGGCCTCGCTTTTGTTTTCGTATTCGCTCTCATCATTTTTCTCGCCCATAATCATAGGCGGGGCGATGAGAGTTTTCGGCGCAGAGGGGTTTAGCGCAGTGTTTTTCGTAGCAATGGTGTTTTTGCTCGTTTTCGCATACTTCCGCCCCGAAATCGCCCCGAAGATTTAAAAAATTCCAATCGAGAGAAATGCGAAGCATTTCAGTAAAAATAAAAC
>JAGBJQ010000070.1 GCA_017934385.1 Campylobacter sp.
ATCAAGTTTGGCTAGTGGTTCGCTCCCGTCCGTGCTTTTTGAAAGTGCTAGATAGGTTATCGGTCCGATTAAATTTATCTTCAAGGCGCAACTATCCTTAAAATCGTTATTTTTAGCTGCTTTGTATTCGCCGATGATTTTAGTGGAATTTAGGCTAAATTTTGTGTTTTTGCTAATTTCAGGCACGATGTAATGGTAGTTTGTGTTAAACCACTTTGTCATTTCCATTGCCACGGCGTCTTTGTTTCCACGAGCCATTGCAAAATACTGCTCCACGCCACTCAAAGCGGCAAATCTCTCAGGCACTGCGCCAAAAAGCACGCTATTATCAAGCATTAAATCATAAAATGAGAAATCATTTACGCTAATTAAGCCCGTCCATGCGTCAAGTTGGTATTTTATGTGACGATTTTTTAGTTCGTCTGCTACCTTTTCTAGTGCGCCTAGTTCGCACTTTCCTGCCCAAAAGCTTTCTAATGCTTTTTTTAATTCTCGTTGCTCGCCAATGCGAGGAAAACCTGTGATATAACTTTTCATTTTTATCCTTTTTGTTTTAAAATTTTATAAATTGTGTTGAGAAAAAGTCTGAATTTTGCGCCGCTAGCGCGGCATGAATATGCGTGAATAAATGATTAGCCCTAGAAAAACACCGATAATATCAAGTCGCCATGGGACAGTGCATTTATTGCTTCCTTTAAATTTCAAATTAATCTGAGCATTTTAGCCTTATTTTGCTTTGATATAGATAAAATTTTGAAATTTTAATTTCCACAAACACTGCCCCGAAATTTGCTCACCATTGTCATTGCGAGAAAACGAAGTTTTCGAAGCAATCCAGTAAAATTTAAATTCAAAATTCAACCTAAATTTTGCATTGAACGATTTTTTTTAAATTTTAGGCGAAATTTTGCTTTTCTTGTAAGGGGGAGGGCGCGCTTTTTAGGAGACGCTACCCTCCCCCTTACCAACCCCCACCCCTGTAAAACCTTAGAAGTGGCTAAATTTAAAGCTTCGCTTTAAATTTAGCTGGTTTTATTTTTACGGAAATGCTTTGCATTTCTTTGCGATTTCGGGGCAGTGTTTGGGAGTTGCGAAGCGGAAATTTAAAAATCAAATTTTAAAAATCAATGCAATCTTGGATAAAAAGTCGCTTGGAGGGGAATTCCATAGCGCAAAGGCGGGCGTTTTTGTAACCGCGCTTTTTAAAAACACAGCCCAAATCGATATTCGCGCTGTAATCATTAATAAATGGCTCATCTTGTGGCGTGTGGCCATAGACATTGAAAATGCCCGTATTATCGGTGTAATCGTCGCGCCCGCTTAACACATGCGCCTCGAAATCGTCCTTTACCGCCCCAAAATCGCGAAATTTCCACATATTTCCCACAGCCGAGTGCGAGACCACGAGAGAGCGAGAATTTTCGTCGAAAATGTCGTATTGCAAAAATACGGGCAGGTTTTGCAAATACTCTAAATGCTCGTTTAAAAGCGCGCTAAATTCGGGCGCAAAATACGATTTCATCGTATCGCTACCGCCACTTTTGGCAATCCAGTTGATATCATCACTTGCGCCAATTACGATTTCGCGGTCTCTCACGCACCTTTGCGCGCTGGATTTTGCTAGCAAAAATCTGCGCTCGTGGTTTCCGCGCACGCAGTCATAGCCGTGCGAACGCACAAACTCGATGACTTTGGCGCTATGAGGGCCACGATCGCACAAATCGCCCACGAAGCAAATTTTGCTATCAAATTTCGCTGGCAAGCGCGCAATCAGCGCCATTAAACTCTCATAGCAACCATGCACATCGCCGATAATGTAGATATTTTGCATAAATTTACCTTTGAATTTTTAAAAGAATTATATTAGAATTTTTAAAATTTAAAATTTAAAAAAGGTCAAATTTAACCCAAATTTGGGTTAAATTTGAAATTTACGCTACCACATTTGGGAAGTCAAAGACCACTTTTCCGCTTTTTATCGTTAGCACGCACGCGCCTTTTAGCTCTTTGCCAAAAAGTGGGGAGTTTTGTGATTTTGATTTATTGAGTTTCGCGTCGTAAGTATATCTTAGCTCAGGGTCGATTATAGCGATATCGGCTAGCTTTCCGACAGCGATTTCGCCTTTGCCAAAGAGTTTTAAAATTTGGGCTGGATTATACGAGGTGAGAGCTACCATTTTTTCATAATCAATCACGCCCTCATCAACTAATTTTAGCGTCAAAGGCACGAGCGTTTGAAGCCCTAAAATCCCAAACGGAGCCTTGTCAAATTCGACAAATTTATCGTCCCAGCTATGCGGTGCGTGATCTGTGGCAATGACATCTATTAGTCCGCTTTTTAGCCCTGCTCGCATAGCCTCTACATCGGCATTTGTGCGAAGTGGCGGAGACATTTTGAAATTCGTATCATAGCCCATAAGTTCGCTCTCATCATAAGTGAAGTGGTGTGGCGTAACCTCGCAGGTTACATTAATGCCCTCTTTTTTGGCTTGATCGATGAGTTTTAGCGACCAGGCTGAGCTGACATGTGCCACATGCAGGTGCCCGCCCGTTTTTTTAGCAAGCAAAATATCGCGCGAAACCATAATCTCCTCTTTTTCACTTGCCATGCCTTTAAGCCCTAGTAGCGCGCTTACCCTGCCCTCGTTCATCACTCCACCATGACAAAGCGAGCAATCCTCGCTGTGATTTATGACAAAAGAGCCAAAATGCGCCGAGTATTCGAGGGCTTGTCGCATGACTGAGCTATCTGTAACAGGAAGTCCATCATCGCTAAATGCCACGCACCCAGCCTCGATCATATCGCCCATTTCGACGATTTTCGCCCCTTTGCAATCCTGCGAAATCGCTCCGATTGGAAGCAGGTCGATTAGCCCCCTATCGCGCGCTTTTTTAATCATTGCCTTTGTGATTGCGGAATTATCATTTACTGGGTTTGTATTTGCCATAGGCATAGCGGTCGTTACGCCCCCTGCTACGGCTGTTTCGCTACCAGTGATAATATCATCTTTATACTCAAAGCCCGGATCTCTAAAATGCACATGCATATCAATTAGCCCCGGCATGACGAGCTTGCCAGTCGCGTCGATAATTTTATCTGCGCTTGGCTCGTCCTTGCAAAGGGCGCAAATTTTATCATCTTCGATTAAGACATTGATTTTCTCTGTTTTATTATGATTAATAACGGTGCCATTTTTGATTAAAATTTTCATTATAAGCTCCTATTTAAATTTATTGTGTGAAGCACCGCCATACGCATGGCTGCACCGTTTTCGACCTGATCGAGAATGCAAGTAAATCGTGGATCGTCTGCGACATCTGAGTTAATCTCCACGCCACGATTTATCGGGCCTGGGTGCATGATAATCACACCCTCTTTGGCTACTTGCATACGCTTAGCAGTTAGTCCAAAAAATTTGCTATATTCTCTAACACTTGGGAAGCTTGGCTCGCCGTCTTGGCGCTCTAATTGAATTCTTAGCATTATTATCACATCTGCGCCCTCGATCGCTTCCTCGACGCTTTTGCAAATCCTGCACCCAAACGCCTCGCAGTCTCTTAGCATCATCGGAGGACCAAAAAGTCTGACATTTATGCCTAGTTTTTTCATCGCCCACGCATCAGATCTAGCCACACGAGAGCGGAAAATATCGCCGATGATAGCGACTTCTAATCCTTCAAATTTGCCCTTGGCTTCGTGGATTGTGAGCAAATCCAAAAGCGCTTGTGTCGGGTGCTCGTTTAGTCCGTCTCCTGCATTTACAATCGAGGCGTCGCAGTTAGAGGCGATAAATTTCGCAGCACCGCTACTTGCGTGGCGCACGACAAAAATATCACTGCGCATGGCTTGCATATTTTTTATCGTATCGATTAGGGTTTCGCCCTTTTTGGTGCTACTTGAACCTGCGCTGAAATTTATGGCGTCCGCACCAAGGCGTTTGGCGGCGATTTCAAATGAAATGCGCGTTCTAGTGGAGTTTTCGAAAAAAGCATTAATCACGGTTTTTCCACGCAAAGAGTCTGATTTTTTGATATCTGAGCGGTTTAGGGCTTTGAAATCCTTTGCCAAAGCGATGAAATCGTAAATATCGTCTGCGCTTAAATCTTGCGTGCTAAGCAGGTGCTTTAATTTATACATTTTGCCTCCTAAAATGATTAAAATTTGCGCTGTATTTTACGCAAATTTGACTTAAATTTTTAAATCCTCGCTCTGCGAATTTTCATAATGTTTTTCAATTTTTTTGCCATTATTAATCATATCGCCAAAGATATTTAAAATCTGTCCAAAACTCGAATTTGCATCCTTTGCTAAATCCATTAAATCCTTTTCAATTCCGCCTAGTGAGCCATTTAAATCGCGCACAATTTTCTCGCCTTTTTTGGCTAAATCCTCAAATTTATCTGCATTTTTTTTCGCAAATTCATCAATGATTTTCGGTGCTTCCTTGCTTAATCTTTCCAAATTTTCACCCAAAATTTTAGCCGTTGCGGCAAATTCATCAATCGTTTCGTTGATATCTTTTGAAATTTTGCCCTCAGGCTTTGGCACTAGCTCGATTTCAACCTTTGGTTTAGGGCTTTGGCTCAAATTTGCCTCTGGCGCAGGCTCGCTTGAAGCAGCACTTCCTGGCGCAGGTTTAGGGGCGCTCGCACTTGCTGATAAATTTTTATCCAAATTTATCTGCGTTTTTGGCTCATTTTTCTCAACCATTTTTTGAGATTTTTTTTCGATCTCTTTCTCGATATCTAGGCCGTTTTGGCTAGATTTGTCGCTGTCACTGCACGCACTAAAAATAAGCGCGCAAGCAAGCAAAATTCCACATTTTTTCATACTCTCTCCTTAGTTTAAAAATAAATCACTTCTTAATTTCAAAAGCAAGCAAACTGCGATATTTGCGGCCTCTTCGCGGATATAGTTGCGATCTCCGTTTAGGTGAAATTTGCCGATTATCTGTCGCCCACCAAGCTCTTTTGCCCCGATAAATACCGTTCCTACGGGCTTTTCATCGCTTCCACCCCCAGGTCCAGCTATCCCGCTAATGGCTAGGGCAAAATTCGCCCCCGAACTCTCCAATGCCCCGCCAAGCATACCTGCGACGCATTGCTCGCTCACTGCGCCATAATTTTGCAAAACCTCATCGCTCACATCTAGCCACGCGCGCTTTATCTCGTTTGCATAGCTTACCACCGAGCCGTCAAAAATATCGCTCACACCAGCTATTTCGCCAAATTTAGCCGCCAAAAGTCCAGCCGTGCAACTCTCTGCAAATGTGATTTTTGCGCCGATTTCTCGCAATTTCTCCACGGCGTGAGAGATGAAATTTTTAGATGCGATAAATGAGTTTGCGTAATATTTGCTCACGCTATCTAAAAATTTATCCAGCGCGCCAAATTTTTGCTCGCTAGCGCGCACAAAGAGCAAAAACGAGCTGTATTCGCTAATGATAAATGAAATTTTATAGCTTAACGCTAGGCTTTCAAGTCTAGCTTTTGCGCTCGCATAGTCTGTGTCAAATAGATAAAACCCCTCGCCCTCGTTTAGGGGATCTTGCAAAATTTGGGGCAGTTTTTGCAAGGGGTCTGCTTTTAGCACATTTACAAGGCAACCCTTAATATCTAGCAAAAAACTATCCTTTACCACAAATTTAGCTGCTGATGGGGCTAGCGTGCCACAATCTTTAAGCTCCAAAGTATCAAGCGTAAGCGTGGAAAGGATTTTCCCGGCGATTGCATAAGCCACTTTTGTCGCAAAAATCGTGATATAATCGTATTTACTAACCATTTTTTCTATCAAAAATGGCAAATTTTTATCGTTTTCATTTATAAATTTAATATCATCAATCACGCCGAAAACCTGCTCGTATTCGCGCAAAATATAGCTAAAAAATGGCGGATTGTAGCGGATAGCTTCGCCGATGATTAAAATCACATTTTTCATAAATTTCGACCTTTAAATTTTTGCCATTATAGCATAAAAAATTCTTGCATTTTCAGTCCTTTTTAAAAGCCTTTTTGCTACACTTACCAAATTTTTTAAAACACAATTAAAGGTTTTTTATGGATTACAAAGAAACACTTTTTCTCCCTACTACGGACTTCCCTATGCGAGGCTCACTACCTGCGAACGAACCAGCGCGATTTTCTAGCTGGTATAACGAGCGAGCAATTTATGAAAAAATGAAAGCCAAACGCAAAAATGCGAGCGCTAGCTTTAATATCCACGACGGCCCACCTTATGCCAACGGACACCTGCATATCGGCCATGCGCTGAATAAATTTTTAAAAGACATTATCACAAAAACCCACTATTTTTTCGGTGAAAATATCCGCTATGTCCCGGGCTGGGACTGCCACGGCTTGCCAATCGAACAACAAGTAGAAATCAAAATGGGCGACGCGAAAAAATCAGCTACCAAACACGAAATCCGCGAGCTTTGTCGCGCACACGCGAAGGAATTTATTGATATCCAAAGAGATGAATTTAAAAGCCTTGGCGTAATTGGGGATTGGGAAAATCCATATTTGACACTGAAATTTAACTTCGAAGCTGAAATTTACAAAACCCTTTGTAATATCGCTAAAAAAGGTATTTTAATCGAACGCAGCAAGCCTGTATTTTGGAGCTGGGCGGCAAAAAGCGCGCTAGCTGAGGCGGAGGTTGAGTATAAGGACAAAGAGGATTATTCGATTTATGTGGCTTTTGATTTAAGCGATGAAGCAAACGCCAAAATCGGTGCAAAAGGCGCAAAAGCCGTGATTTGGACGACTACGCCTTGGACGCTTCCAGCAAACGGTGCAATCAGCCTAAATCCAAACGAAACCTATGTCCTAACAGCCGAAAATTTTATACTTGCAAAACCGCTTTTAGAAAATTTAATCGGCGCAGGTATTACAAATGGCGAAATTTTAAAAGAATTTAGCTCAAAAGAGCTAGAAAATTTATACGCAATCAACCCGCTAAATGATAGAAGCTCAAAATTTATCCTAGGCGAACATGTCTTAATGGACGGCGGAACAGGCCTAGTTCATACCGCCCCAGGACACGGCGAGGACGATTATTTCGTGGGCTTAAAATACGGCATAGAGGTGCTAATGCCAGTCGATGAGGCAGGGTGTTTCGATGAAACACTGCGCGCGAAGGGGCTATTTAGGGCTGGCATCGTAGATGAAATGGTCGGCATGCACATTTTCAAAGCAAATGAAAAAATCGTCGAAATTCTTGGCGATGCAGTGGTAAAAGTTGGCAAATTTACCCACTCATACCCACACTGCTGGCGCACGCACAAACCTGTAATTTACCGCGCTACAAAGCAATGGTTCATCACTATGGATAAAGAATTTAGCGGCGGAAAAACACTACGCCAGATTGCGCTTAGCGAAATCAAAAAAATCAAATTCTACCCAGCCACTGGCGAAAATCGCCTTACAGCGATGATTGAAAACCGCCCTGATTGGTGTATTTCAAGACAGAGAGATTGGGGTGTGCCGATTGCGTTTTTCCGCGATCGTGGCACAAAAGAGCCGATTTTCGACGAAAAAATAATGGATCATTTATACGAAATTTTCAAAGCCAAAGGCGCTGATGCGTGGTGGGATAGCGAAATTTGCGATCTTTTACCGCAAGGCTCTAGCTACAACCCTGAAAATTTAGAGAAAGTTACCGATATTTTAGATGTTTGGTTCGATAGTGGATCGACTTGGAACGCTGTGCTAAAAAGTGGCGAATACGACGCAGGCGCGTTTCCAGCCGATATGTATTTAGAGGGCTCAGACCAGCACAGAGGCTGGTTCCAAAGCTCACTTTTGCTAAGTTGCGCTGTCAATGAGTTCGCTCCGTATAAAAGCGTCCTAACTCACGGCTTTACAGTCGATGAGAAGGGTCAAAAAATGAGCAAATCCGTGGGCAATATCGTCCTTCCACAAAAAGTCGCCAAAGAATACGGCGTGGAGATTATGAGATTATGGGTTGCGCTAAGCGATTACTCCACAGATTTGAAAATCAGCGAAAATATCCTAAAACAAGTCAGCGAGCAATACCGCAAAATTCGCAATACAATTCGCTTTTTGCTAGCAAATGTTAGCGATTTAGAAGAGCTTGAAACCTCAAATTTCACAACCCTTGATAAATGGATTTTAACCCGCGCAGTAAGGACTTTTGGCGCAGTTGAAGAGAGTTTTAGAGAGTATGATTTCTCAAAAGGATTTAACCAACTTCTAAATTTCCTAAGCGCAGATTTAAGCGGAATCTACCTTGATATCATCAAAGACCGCCTTTACTGCGACCATATCGACGAACCAAGACGCCGCAGTGCGCAAAGTGCGCTAGTGCTAATTACCAGAGCGCTACTGCCTCTGATTGCGCCTACGCTAACTTACACAATCGATGAAGTAATGCAATACGCGCCAAGTATCGTTAAAAACGGCAAAGAAGACGCTTTTGATTTGGTTTATGCGCCGATTGAATTTAGCGATTTTGTCGAATATGATGAAATTTTAGAGCAATCAAGAGAGAAATTTTTCGAAAACATCGACGCTCTCAAAAAAGATAAAATCATCAAATCAACCCTAGAACTCGCTTTGCAAACTAGCTCAAATGAAATTTTATCTTACGATATTTTGGGCGTGAGTGATTGGTTTATGGTAAGCGATGTAACCTCGCTAGATGGCAACAGCGACAATGCTTTGGCAGAATTTCGCATAGGTGATGAAATTTTCCGCCTTGTAAAATCTGATAAATTTAAATGCCCAAGGTGC
Organism: Campylobacter sp.; assembly: GCA_017934385.1. Classification (GTDB taxonomy): domain Bacteria; phylum Campylobacterota; class Campylobacteria; order Campylobacterales; family Campylobacteraceae; genus Campylobacter_B. The sequence goes on from JAGBJQ010000070.1 coordinate 8,755, forward strand.
TGGAAATTTAGCGCAAAAGAGGAAAATTGTCTATGCCCAAGATGTGCAAAGGTGCTAAATGCTTAGTTCGCCTCAACATTTTAGTATAGTAGTTCTCACAATCGCGCTAATCTTTGTCTGTATAGGCATGGGGATAAAATTTGTAATAAAATTTAAGGATAAAAAATGATAAGTTTAAAAGAGGCTTTGAAACTGAGCCCTAGCGAAATTTTGGCACTTCGCGCAGATTTAAAAAGCCAAATCATAGCCAATAAAAACCTTGGCGCGTATGTCGAACAACTCAGTGGCGAGGAATTAAACGAAAGTGGCGCAGGTGTGCCAATCGCGATTAAAGATAATATTCAAGTCAAAGGTTGGAGCGTAACGGCAGGTTCTAAAATCCTACAAGGCTACATTGCGCCTTATGACGCAACCGTAATCAAAAAGCTAAAAGAGGCAAATTTAGCTCCATTTGGTCGCACCAATATGGACGAATTTGCCATGGGAAGCACGACAGAGAGCTCGTATTATGGCAAAACTCTAAATCCACTCGATCACACTCGCGTCCCAGGCGGAAGCAGTGGCGGAAGTGCCGCCGCTGTAGGAGCAGGTCTAGCCATCGCAGCCCTTGGTAGCGATACAGGTGGCTCTATCCGCCAGCCAGCAGCCTTTTGTGGTTGCGTGGGATTTAAGCCAAGCTATGGCAGGGTTAGCCGTTACGGCCTTGGTGCGTATTCATCTAGCCTAGATCAAATCGGACCGATTACAGGAAATGTCGAGGACGCGGCGATTTTATACGATATCATCGCAGGACACGATGAAATGGATAGCACAAGCTACGCTGGCGAGTTTATCAGCACGGCTGATAAATTAAATAGCGAGCGCAAACTTACAATCGCAGTCATCGAAAACTACCTAAACGAGGCTAGCGACGAGATTAAAACTGCGCTAAATTTGGCAATCGAGAAGTTAAAAAGCTTCGGACACAAGATAATTTATAAAAATTTGCTAAATTCCAAATACGACATTGCGACTTACTATATCATCGCCACAGCCGAAGCTAGCGCAAATTTAAGCCGATATGACGGCGTGCGATACGGAAACCGCGCAAAGGCGTCAAATTTAAACGAACTTTACGCAAACACCCGTGGCGAAGGATTTGGCGACGAGGTCAAACGCAGAATGCTTCTAGGAACATTTGTGCTAAGTAGCGGTTACTACGACGCTTACTACATAAAAGCGCAAAAAGCCAGAGCCTTTATCAAGGCTGAGTATGAGGAAATTTTAAAAGAGGCTGATTTGATTTTTATGCCGATTGCACCGGATGTGGCGTATAAATTTGGCGAGTTAAACGACCCGCTAAAAGCTTATCTTAGCGATATTTACACAATCGGCGTAAATTTAGCAGGACTTCCAGCGATTTCCGTGCCAGTAGCTAGAAATTCACAAAATTTAAATATCAGCGCACAACTAATAGGACGCGCTTATGACGAACAAACGGTGCTTGATGGCGGGTTAAATTTAGAAACAATCATAAGGGGTTAAGATGAAAATTTTGAAAAAAGCTTTGACATTTGAAGATGTTTTACTGGTGCCACAATACTCTGAAATTTTACCAAAAGATGTAGATTTAAAGACAAAATTTACCAAAAATATCACTCTAAATACGCCACTTGTGAGTGCCGCTATGGATACGGTTACCGAGTATCGCACAGCTATCATGATGGCTAGACTTGGCGGTATCGGCGTAATCCACAAAAACATGGATATCGAAAGCCAAGCCAAAATGGTTAAAAGAGTGAAAAAAAGCGAGAGTGGCGTCATCATCGATCCGATTTTTATCAAAGCCACAGCCAGCGTGCAAGATGCGCTAAATTTAATGGCTGAATACCACATTAGCGGAATTCCAGTCGTCGATGACGAGCATAAATTAATCGGAATTTTAACTAACCGCGATTTGAGATTTGAAAGCGATACATCAGCGCGCGTTGGCGATAAAATGACCCCAATGCCACTAATCACGCTCAAAAAGGGCTCGACGCTAGATGACGCTGAGAAAGTTTTCCGCAGCACCAAGGTAGAAAAACTTCCGATTGTTGATGAAAACAACCATTTAGAGGGCTTAGTTACTATCAAAGATATCAAAAAACGCATAGAATATCCTCTTGCAAACAAAGACGCTTATGGCAGACTTCGCGTAGCAGCCGCCATTGGAGTTGGTCAGTTCGATAGAGCTGAGGCATTAGTAAATGCTGGCGTCGATGCACTTGTAATTGATTCTGCTCACGGACATACCAAAGGCATCATAAACACCCTAAAAGAGCTTAAAAAACAGCTAAATGTCGATGTCGTAATAGGAAATGTCGCAAACCCAGAGGCTATCAAAGATATCGCCGAAGCTGGCGCAGACGCGATAAAAGTCGGTATCGGACCAGGCTCAATCTGCACCACTAGAATCGTCGCAGGTGTGGGCGTGCCACAATTTACCGCAATTGTTGATTGTGCAAACGAAGCGGCTAAATTTGGCGTTCCAATCATCGCAGACGGCGGTATCAAATACTCAGGCGAAATCGCCAAAGCCCTAGCAGCGGGTGCTAGCTCAGTAATGATGGGAAGCGTGCTAGCTGGGTGCTACGAAACTCCTGGCGAGCTAATCACCTTCCAAGGTCGCCAATACAAAACTTATCGTGGTATGGGCTCAATCGGCGCTATGCAAAAAGGAAGCTCTGATAGATATTTCCAAGAAGGCACCGCCAAAGAAAAACTCGTCCCAGAAGGCATCGAAGGACGCGTCCCTTATGCTGGTATGCTAAAAGATGTAATCTTCCAGCTAGTAGGCGGTCTAAGAAGTGCTATGGGATATTGCGGAAGCAAGGATATCCCTACCTTGCAAGAAAAAGCTGAATTTGTAGAAATTACAAGCGCAGGACTTAAAGAGAGCCATGTCCATGATGTCATCATCACGCAAGAAGCGCCAAACTACCGAGTTAATCAGTGAAAATCCAAACCAAAACCCACTATTTTGACGAACCGCTCTATTTAGAGAGCGGTCGTGTTTTTTCTAAATTTCACCTAGCTTACGAAACTTACGGCGAGCTAAATTCCGATAAATCAAATGTCATTGTCATCACACACGCTCTAACCGGTAGCGCACACGCTGCTGGCAGATACGAAAATGAAAGCAAGGCTGGCTGGTGGGACAACCTAATCGGCGATGGCAAGGCAGTGGATACAAGCAAATTTTTCGTCATCTGCATAAATATCCTCTCATCGCCCTTTGGCTCGACCTGCCCGCTAGATATCGATGATAGCACCGGCAATGAGTATCGCACACGCTTTCCCGTGCTTGTAATCTCAGATGTCGTAAAGGCGCAGGTTAGATTGCTAAGCGAGCTTGGGATTTCGCGCGTAAAAGCCGTAATCGGCGGGAGTTTAGGCGGTATGCAGGCTCTGTGCTACGCAATCGAATACCCAAATTTCGCCGAAAATATTTTCGCACTAGCTACCACTTATGCGACGCAGCCTTGGGCGATAGCATTTAATAAAATCGCAATCAGCGCGATTAAGAGCGATCCAAATTTCAAAGGCGGGTATTATGACAAAGATGAAATCGCCAAATCAGGCCTAAACGGCATGGCGGTAGGTCGCATGGCTGGGCATATTAGCTTTTTAAGCCCTGCTTCGATGAACGAAAAATTTGGGCGAAATTATGTAGAAACCGACGGACTTTACGAGCTTGACGGCAGATTTCAAGTGGATCGCTACCTAGACTACAATGGGGTAAATTTCTCTCATCGCTTCGATCCGCTATGCTACCTTTATATCGCAAAAATGATGAATCTTTTCGATTGCACGAGGCATTATGGCTCGCTAAAAAACGCCATGGCGCAAATTCGGGCAAAATTATATCTGATTTCATTTTCTGGCGATATTTTGTTTCCGCCAAATTTAATGGAGGAAATGTATAAATGTATGATTGATCTTGGCGCGAAAGAGCGCGTGTTTTACACGCAAATCGACAGCGATTACGGACACGACGCATTTTTGGTCGAGGTAGAAAAATTTGACTATATCATTAAAAGGGTTTTAGATGCAAGATAATTTCGAAGAAAAAATGAAAAAAATAGGCGAGCTAATCGAGAGCTTAAATGACAAAGACATCACGCTAGATCGCTCTGTGGAGCTGTATAAAAGCGGAATTTGCCTGCTAAAAGAGGCGAAGGAAATTTTAGAAAACGCCAAGCTTGAAATCACGCAAATAAACGAAGGTGCGCAAAATGATTAAAATCTGCGCTCTACAACTCGCCACGCTTTCGATGAGCGAAAATCGCATTGATTATTATATGAAAATAGCCCACGACAACGGCGCAAAAATCGTGGTTTTGGGCGAATACACGCTCAATTCGTTTTTTACCGAGCTAAAACACATGCCAAGCTCAATCACGCAAAAACAAAGCGAACACAAAATGGAGCTAATGCAAAATTTGGCCAAAAAATACGATTTACACATCATCGCGCCCATAATTCGCCAAAGCAGTGGCGAGGCTGGCGAAATCGCATGGATCAAATCCTGCGCGCATTTTAGCCCCTCTGGCGTGAAATTTTACGATCAAACTATGCTGATAAACTACTCGCACTGGAACGAGGACGAGTTTTTCCTAAACGCCAAAATTCACGAAAACGGCAAATTTGAGCCACTGATTTTCGAGGTTGGTGAGGCGAAATTTGGCGTTTGTTTTGGGTTTGAAGCACATTTTGATATGGTGTGGCAGCGCTTCGACCACGAAAGCGTTGATTGCGTGCTAATCCCCACAGCTTCGACATTTGAGTCAAATTTGCGCTGGGCAGAACTGCTTAAAATGCGAGCCTTCACGCACTCGGCGTATGTCGTGCGCACAAACCGCATAGGCGAGGCGAAATTCGGCGATATGGACTTTAAATTTTATGGCGGCAGTTTCCTAGCGAATCCTTACGGCGAGATTATCAACGAATTGCGTGACGAAGAGGGCGCGCTAATGTGCGAAATAGACCCAGCAATCGTGCGCGAAGCTACGGAATTTTGGGGCTTTAAGGCAAATTTGAAAAACAAAGGCTTTGCGTGAAATTTTTCCACAGACAAATCCAGCTTTGGGGCGAGGATACCCAAAACTCCCTAGCGCAAAAATCCGTCCTAATCATCGGCTCTGGCGGGCTTGGAAGCTCATTTGCGTATGCGCTAGGAGCCAGCGGAATCGGGCGGATTGACATTGTCGATTTCGACACAGTGTCGCTTCATAATATCCACAGGCAGATTTTATTTTCGCTAAGCGACGAGGGACGATACAAGGCTGATATTTTCAAAGAGCGCGTCCAGGCTCGATACGAAGGAGTGCGTGTAAATACACACAAAATGAAAGCTGATGAATTTTTTGCGAATTGCGCGGATAAATTTGATTTGATTTTAGATGCGACTGACAATCTCGCCACTCGCGCGCAAATCGACGAATTTGCGAAAAAAACGGGGGCGTCTTGGATTTTTACTTCGGTTGATAGTTGGCAGGTGCAGGTTTGCTTTATCGAAAAAAGTGATTTTAAATTTTTCCCGAATTTAAATGCTACGCCGGCTGGAATTGCTGCGCCGATTGTGATGTTTGCGGCGAGTTTTACGGCAAATTTAGCACTTCGTTATTTAGCAAATTTGGAAGTTAAAAAAGATACGCTTTATTATTTAAATTTTTTCTCGGGCGAATTTGAAACCAAAAAAATCGCTCTTGTTTAAGGCAAAAAATGATTATACTCATAACGGGCGCTTCGCATACAGGAAAAACGCTTTTGGCACAAAGATTGTTGGAAAAGTATAAATTTCCGTATTTTTCAATCGATTACCTAAAAATGGGGCTAATTCGCTCAAAAAATACAAATCTTACGCCAAATGACGATGAAGCACTAACGCCATATCTGTGGCAAATCGTGCGTGAAATAATCAAAACTGCGATTGAAAACGGGCAAAATTTGATTATCGAAGGTTGTTATGTGCCGTTTTATTGGCGGAGCGATTTTAGCGAAAAATATTTGCACCAAATTCGTTTTATAGCCCTAGCGATGAGCGAGAAATTTATCGATGAAAATTTTGATAAAATCAAAAAACATAGCTGTGATATAGAAAATAGGCTTGATGATACGACCTGCACAAAAGAAAATTTAAAAGCGGATAATCAAAATTTTATAAACGGCTTTGCTAAAAACGGCGAGAAAATCGTTTTGATTAGTGATGATTATGAAAAAACTATAAGTAAGCTTTAAATTTACTCGGATTTAGGTATTCGCAAAACAAAAAATACCAAAGTGTTTTTTCAATATTGTTCATTTTTTTCTTTTTTTTCTTGGATTTCTAACTCATACCAGCCAAATTCGTCGCTACCGAATTTGGCTGTGAAAAGTGGCTTAAATTTCAAATCGCTTCTGAAATTTTCGCCCATTTTAAGCTCGTTTGAGCGAAAAAATAGAAATAAATTTACGCTTTTTGCAATTTCATTTAGCAGATTTTGCCCGCCTTCTATCATCACTAAGCCCGAATTTAAGGCACTTTTCAAATCATTTGTGATAGCTACTTTGCGACCTGCAACGCCAAAAAGCGGAATAGTTTTATCAAACTCTCGTTGCCTAGAATAGATAGAAATATTTGGATTTTTTCCGCCACAAATCAGCCTAGTATCGAGCTTCGGGCGATCTGTGCGCACAGTGTTTCCGCCAATCATCAAGCTATCGCAAATGCTTCTTAAATAGTGCGAAAATGTGCGAGATTTGGCGTTTGAAATTTCGCCCGTAATCACGCCGTTTGCAGAAAATGCAAGTTTAAAAAAGCTAAAATTTCCGCCATTTTGCCACTGCAAAAACGGCTTTAAAAGCGTTTCGCACTCATCTTTTAAAACGCCAAATTCCACTTCTACGCCACTTTGCGCTAAGATTTCGCCGCCGCCACTAGCTTTTTCGTTTAAATCCGCCACGCCGATTACGACTTTTTTAAAGCC